>CAYQZE010000001.1:0-27169 GCA_964421985.1 uncultured Dehalococcoidia bacterium
AACACCAGGATCGTCTTGCCCGACAGGACTCCCGGAATGATGCGGCGCTTCATCTCCTCGGTGCCGTTTTTGAGGATGCACGCCGTGTCCATGCACGTCACCAGCATCAGGCTGGGCGAGAACCCGAGGGCACAGATGTCCTCGAAAGCGAGCGTGAGCGCGAGCAGACCGGTGTTGTTGCCGCCGTACTCCTCGGGCACCAGGCAGCCGAACAGCCCCATGTTGGCGAATTCGCCCCACAGCTCGTAGTTGAACTTGTGGTCGCGATGCGTCATCTCGCGCCACTCCTTCTTGCGATGCTCGTATTTCGAGAGCATCTGCTTGACCGATGCGCGCATCATGTTGTGCTCTTCGCTCAGCTGGAACTCCATTGGTTGGTCTCCTGGTGACTGGTGATTGGTGACTGGTGCAGCGCCGTTTCGGTCATGGCGCGAAGCTCGATCGGCCCTGGATGCCCCAGTGACCATCCTGCTTGCTCACGATGTAGATCGAGTCGTAGCTGCCGATCACGGAGCCGTCCTCGCGGTAGCGGGTGAAGCGCGTGTCGAAGTGCACCTTGTCGGCGCCGCTGTGGATGACGTTCCGGCGATCCCAACCGCTGTGGTGCCAGCCCTGCGCCACGAGCGGTTCGAATCGATCCCGGGGTAGCGACTGTGGCCCTTCGATGATGAGCACCTTCCCGCTGGCGATACGCACCGACGGATAGTTGAATGTCGTTCTCAAGGCCGCGACGTCGCCGGCATTGAACGCCGACATGAAGTCGTCGAGGAGGTGCATGGCGGCTTGCTCGCTGTCTGTCATGGCCTCCTACCTCCCCTTGAACACGGGCTTTCGCTTCTCCTTGAACGCGCGCGGGCCTTCGCGGGCGTCCTCTGTCGCGGTGACCTGAATGCCGATCTGCAGGTCCAGCGCGAGCGCGTCCTGCTCGGGCAGGCACTCGGTGCGTTGCACGGCCTCTTTGATCTTGAGGATGGCGACGGGGCCGTTCGACGCCACCTTCTCGGCGAGCGTTCGCGCCGCCGCCAGCGCCTGACCCTTCGGCACGACGCGCCCGATCAGCCCGAAGCTCAGGGCCTCCTCGGCCGGGTACATGTCGGCTGTCAGGAGCATCTCCATCGCTTTTGTGTACGGGATCTGACGGCGCAGGCGGATGACGGAGCCACCCTGAGGGTAGAGGCTCCATTTCGCCTCGGTGATGCCGAACGTCGACCCCTCGCCAGCGACGCGAATGTCCGTTGCCTGCAAGATCTCTGTGCCACCCGCGAGGCAGTAGCCCTCGACGGCGGCGATCAGCGGCTTCTTGAGCTGCCGGTTGCGGAGCAGGCCCTCGAAGATCACACCGTAGTCGGCGCGGATGCGCTCCTCGAACTCGTCCTCCGGCGGCAGGTTCTGCATCGACCGGGCGACCAGCTTGTCGAGGTCCGCGCCGGCGCAGAAGTCGCTGCCGGCGCCGGTGAGGACCACGCAACGGACGTCCGGATCGTCGTCGATCATCTTCCACGCATCGGCGAGCCGGCACAGCATCTCCATGTTGATCGCGTTCTTCACGTCGGGGCGGTTCATCGTCAGCGTGACGATGTGCTCGGTGCGTTCGATGAGCAGTGCTGGTTCGGTCATGTGTGCCTCCTACGCGGCCTCAACCGCAACGCGCGCGACGACACCCCACGTGCAGTAGTACGCGTCCCGGATCCATCCGGGTGCGAGAAACATCCCGTTAGGACGCAGCCCGCCCGTCGCTACGCGCGCCTTCTCATCGCCTGTCAGCAGATCGAGCACTACGAGGTCGTCGCCGCCTGGTTCGCGAAAGTCGTCGATCACCAGCTCGTTAGTGCCGGGGAATACCAGCGGCTGTAGCCAGTTCGTCACGCTGATCTCCCATAGGCGCTGCAGCTCGCCGTCCTGCCAGCGGAGTCCCGCCATGCGTCCATTGCCGGTGTCGTACGTGACGGCGATCTGATGCTGCTGGACGAACACTGGTGGCGCAATCACCCAGCCATTCGCGCGCGCGAACGGGGCGTTCACCGTGACGTCCTTCGGGTGATCAAGGCTGATACGCAGGAGGCGCTCGGCGCCGGTGTTCGCGCTCGCGCCGCCTGGCTCCATTCGCATGCCGACGGGATACGTCTCGTGGATGACATGCAGGCCCGGTGTGTCACCATTGTCCATGAACCACAACGATCCACCGCCGATGCAGCTATCCCACGCAAGGCCCTGGCCGTCGCCGGGCGTGCGATATCGCGGGCGCCACGTTTCGTCCAGCCTTAGCCGACCATTCTCGTACCACAGCCGGAACACGTGCTCCGCACCCGGCGTGTAGATCGCCGTGCGCGGTCCAGGGTCAGCGGCGATGCGTCCCATCGACGGCTCCGGCAGCTCGAGTTCGTGCACGACGCGCAGGGCATCCGGTTCGAGCACGGCGAACCGGCTGTTCGGCGGTGCGAGCCGCAAGTCCTTGGTTACGAGATTGCCGTCGGGCATGATCAGCACGCCGTTATAGGGGCCGTCGACCGGCAGCTCGCGCTCGGCCAGCACCTCGCAGCCGGAGTTCAGCCGATGCAGATAGCGACCGTTCACGGCGTAGATGTCGCCGTTCGCGTGGGCGACAATCGCTCCGCACCAGGTGTGGCCGCCCGACGGCAGATCGGCTGAGCGCGCGATCGGCTCGAGCGTCAGCGGGTCAACGCGCTCCACCCAACCGCGGCGCTCGCCGGAGCCTGGCATGTTGGTGCCGCAAAGAAACAGCTCGCCCGGCCCGCGCTGGATGAACATGACATTCCATTCGCCGGTCGATCGCGGTGTCGCGACGAGCCGCTCCCCCGGTTGAATGTTCAAGCCAGGCGAGCGCGGCGCCTTTTGACGGCGCGGGCCGCCGCACTCCGACGGCCATGCGCAGTTGAAGTAACCTGGGATCTGACCGTCAGCGTCGAGAGGCCACGTAGTGCCGTCTGTCATATCCAGGTCCTCATTGTCCCCTGACCGCCACTGCCTTCGCCCACTTGTAGTCGGGTTTGCCGCTTGGCGAGCGCTGCACTTCCTCGACCAGATGCAGTTCGCGCGGCACCTTGTAGGCGCTGACCTTCGTCCGGCAGTGCGCGTCGATTTCGGCCAACGTCGGCGCGTGACCGGGGCGGGGCTGCACGATGGCGGCGACGCGCTCGCCCCAGCGGGCGTCCGGCACACCGACGACGACAGCGTCGAACACGGCGGGGTGCGACTTCAACGCCATCTCGACCTCGTCCGGGTAGATCTTTTCGCCGCCGCTGTTGATGCAGAGCGATCCGCGGCCGAGGAGCGTCACGGTACCGTCGGCTTCGACGGTGGCCATGTCCCCGCCGACGACCCAGCGCGTGCCGTCGACGTCGGTAAGGAACGTCTTCGCGGTCTTGTCCGGATCTTTCCAGTAGCCCAGGGGCAGGCGCCCGCAGCGGGCGAGCATGCCGACGGTGGTCGATCCCGGCTCAATCCGCCGCAGGTCGTTGTCGAGCACGGCCGTGAAACCTTCGACGGAGAAGCGCAGCTTTCCATCGGCGTTGCGGCCGAGGTTCATGCCCTGATGCCCCGCCTCCGACATCCCGAAGGCGTCGATGAGCAGCGCGCTGCCGAGCTTCGGGCGGAGCTTGTCCTTGACGTCATCGGAGAACAACGCCCCGGCGGACGTGAGCACGAGCAGTGACGAGAGGTCATACGCGGCGGAGGGCTCGTAGAGCGCATCGGCCAGTGGGCGCGCCATCGCGTCGCCGACGACCGAGAGGATGTTCACGCGCTCGCGCTCGACGAGCGTCCAGATTTCGTGCGGGTCGAGGCGCCGCTTTTCCGCGAGCACCACCTTTCCGCCGCTGTGCATGCCTATCATCGACGACCAGTGGCCGTTCCCGTGCATGAGCGGCGCCACGGGGAGCGTGGTGGGCGCGTTCGTCCGTGCGCGGGCTGCAGGCCCGAGCTGGCCCGGCTCCGTGATGTCCGGGCCTCCCGGATTGCCACCCTGGAGGCCGGCGAAGAAGACGTCCTCGTGGCGCCACATCACGCCTTTTGGCATGCCCGTCGTGCCGCCGGTGTAGATGAGGTACAGATCCTGCCCTGACCGTTCGGGGAAGTCGCGCACGCCCGACGCTTCGGCCAGCACGGATTCGTACTCGACGGCATCCAGTATGCCGGTGTCCGGCGTGCCGTCCTCGACCACGATGAACGAGCGCAGCGCGGGCAGCGATCCCGCGACGGCCGCCACCCGCGGCGCGAATTCCCGTTGATAGACGAGCGCCACGAGATCGGCGTCGTCGAACAAATACCGGAGCTCATCTTCGACGTAGCGGAAGTTGATGTTGACGGGCGAGGCGCGCAACTTGAACGTCGCCAGGGCCGCCTCCAGGTACTCGTTGCAGTTGTACAGATAGAGCCCGACGTGGTCGCCGGGCTTGACGCCGCTCGCCTGCAAGTGATGCGCCAGGCGCGTCGCCCGCTCGTCGACCTCGGTGAACGTGAGCCGGCGGTCGCCGTAGACGATCGCGGTTCGTTCGCCGACGTGATCGGCGACATTCTCGAAGAGGTCCGCGAGGTTGAAGTGGGGTGTCACGGTTTCTCGCCGCCGACGATCCACATCGAGAAGAACTGCGAGCCGCCGCCGTATGCATGACCGAGCGCCCGCTGGACGCCGTCGAGTTGATGCGCGCCCGCCGTACCGCGCACCTGCATGGCCGCCTCGGCGAAGCGCAGCATGCCGGAGGCGCCGATGGGGTTAGACGAGAGCACGCCGCCGGACATGTTCACAGGCAGATCCCCGTCCATCGCCGTCGCTCCCTCCAGTGTCATCTTCCAGCCTGCGCCTTCTTCGGCAAAGCCGAGATTCTCCATCCACATCGGCTCGAACCAGCTGAACGGTACGTAGATTTCCGCGCAGTCGAGTTCTTTGCGCGGGTACCGGATGCCGGCTTGACGGTAGACGTCCGCCGCGCAATCGCGCCCGGCCTGCGGGCTCACTTGATCCCTGCCCGAGAACATCGTCGGTTCGCTGCGCATCGCCGAGGCGTGGATCCATGCCGGTGGATTCGGCGCGCCGGACGCTGCGTTTTCCGAGGCGAGCACCATCGCGCAGGCGCCGTCCGACGACGGGCATGTTTCGGCGTAGCGGATGGGATCCCACAGCATCGGCGAGGCCTCGACAGATGTAAGTGTTATGTCGCCTTGATGCAGGTGCGCGTACGGATTCCTCAGCGCGTTGAGCCTATCTTTAACGACAACTCGTGCGCCAGTGTCAGCCGGCGCGCCCGACCGGCGGATATAGGCGCGGATGTGCGGGGCAAAGTAGCCTCCCGCGCCCGCCACCGTCGTCGGTTGGAACGGCAGCTTGGGGGCCAACGCCCACATCGCGTCGGACTCCGACTGCTTCTCGAACGCCACCGTCAGCACCCGCTGATGCACGCCCGCCTCGATGAGATGCGAGGCCACGATCGCCGTCGAGCCGCCCACGCTGCCGGCGGTGTGAACGCGGAGCATCGGCTTCCCAGCCGCGCCGAGCGCGTCGGCGAGGTACAGCTCCGGCATCATGACGCCCTCGAACATGTCGGGCGCTTTGCCGATGACGACGGCGTCGATGTCGCGATAGCTGAGCGCCGCGTCCTCCAGCGCCCGCTGCGCCGCCTCGCGCACGAGCCCGGGGATCGAGAGGTCGGCACGCTTCGAGGCGTGTTTGGTCTGGCCGATGCCGATGACGGCGCAGCGTTCGGCCATCAGCGGGCCTCCATGACACAGACGAGGTTTTGCTGGAGGCAGGGGCCCGATGTGGCGTGCGCGAGCGCCCGATGCGCCGATCCGCCGATGATGCGCGTCGCCGCCTCGCCGATCCGGGCGAGGCCCGCCACCATCATGGGGTTCGCGGCGAGCGGGCCGCCGGACGGGTTGATGCGCACGCTTTCGTCGAGATCCAACGCATGTCGCAAGATCAGCTCTTGGTGCGTGAACGGCGCATGCAGCTCCGCGATGTCGATGTGTTGTTCGAAGGCACCCGCGCGCTCGGCGGCGAGCTTCGTCGAGGGCGATCTTGTGAGATCGCGAAGTCCCAACGCGTGCGGCTCGATGCGGTGGTCGATGCCGCTGATCCAGGCCGGGCGTGCGCAGGCGCGCCGCGCGAGGTCGTCCGCTGCCAGCACGACGGCTGCGGCACCGTCGGTGATCGGCGGACAGTCATGCCGGCGTAACGGCGACACGATGTACGGACCGCGCAGCAGCGTCGCTGTATCGGCGTCGCCGGCGAGTTGGGCGGCGGGGTTGGACTTCGCATCGCGGCGGCTGCGGGCGGCTACGGCCGCCATGTCCTGTTCCGTAACCCGTCCGGCGTCGAGCAGCGCCCGCGCTTGCAGAGCAGCGATGCTGATGCTGTCCGGCCAGAGCGGGGCGCCGCAATAGGGGTCCAGTTGCAGCGCCAGCACGTCGCGCAGGTCGCCGAGCGAGGACTTACCGAAGGCGTAGACGAGGGCGGAGTCGACGTCGCCGCACTGGATGCGCACCCACGCTTCGTACAGCGCCCAAGCACCGTCCATTTCGACATGCGACTCGCGTATCGGCGGCCAGGCGCCGACGGCGTCGAGGGCGCTGACGAAGGCGAATGGCTGCCCCGCCAGATAGTCGCAGCTGCCCGAGACCGTGAACCCGATGTCCTTGCGAGGGATGTTCGACCGTTTGATCGCCTCCGAGATCACCGGCATGAGGATCTCGACCTCGTTGCGCTCCTGGTCGGCGCGGACGTAGTGCGACTGGGCGAAGGAGACGACGGCGACGTCGCGCATCACAGGTGGTCCTTAAAGGAGTCGTATGGCGCGTCCGGCTCGCCTGTGGGGCGAAAGTACCGGACGCTCTCCATGCTCGGCCGCAGCTCATCGCGCGGCACCCAAACCGCTTCGACGCGCATGCCCATTCGCACGTCGGCGGCCTCGACCTCCTGGAGGAGATGGAAGAGGGCGATGTCGGCACCATCGAGCAGGATCGACGCCGCAGCGAATGGCGGCTTGATCGCCTGGCCGGCGAACGGGATGTTGACGATGCAGAACGTGGTCACGATGCCCCGATCGGCCACCTGCACATCCTCCTGCGTCGGCACGGCGCAGGTCGGGCATGAGCCGCGCGGCGGGATGTACACCTTTGTGCACGCTGGACAGCGCTGGCCGACGAGCTTGCCTTCGGCGAGCCCGCGCAGGAAGCGGGATTGCGCAACACCAGCGGTGAACGTGTAGCCAAGGCGGATCGGTGTCGCGATGACCATGACGGGATCGCTCACGCGTCCTCCGGCTCGAAACAAACGATGTCGTGGATGTCGCCCTGTGTCTCTTCGCGCCAGCGGACGCGTACGCGCATGCCGGTGGACATCCGCTCAGGGTTGAGCGCGTCGACAGCGTGGAGCATGGCGCTGTCGGCACCATCGAGGCGGATCAGGGCGAACGCGAACGGGCGATCGAGCGGTTGGTGCGGTCGCGGTTCGACTACCCATGCCCACGTGGTTACCGCACCCGCATCACCTACGCCGATCCATTGATCGAGCGGCTCGGCCGTGTCGGGATCGTATTCTTGAGGTGGCACGAGGACGCGGCCGTCCGCCGTCCGGACTCCCTCGATGCGCCGGTCACGCAGTCCAGCGAAGAAGCGGCCCAGCACGGGGCCGACGCTGCGCGTATACGGGTACTCAAGGACGTGGGGCGCCGTCAGCGCGCGCGTCGCCTCAGCCATCGCCTGCGTCCTCCTCAGGAGCCACTGGCGTGGCGATCCTGACTATGCAGTGGGAGATCCTCGACCGTGCGGTCAGTATCTGCGGACGCTGCGCAGGTGTCAACGAGCCCAGACTTGAAGCACGCCGAGAAGCCGGGCGTGCGCCCGGCTTCTCGGCCTCAGCGTTCGGGTGCCGCGTCTATAAGGCGCTCTTGTAGATCGCACTGAGGTCCTCGACCGTGCCCGGGCGGGGCGCGGCGATGAAGATCCCCTGCGACTTCTGTGCGTCCTCGACGAACTGCGGGATGTCCGACTCCTTCATCCCGACGTCGCTCAGCTTCGAGGTGACGTTGATGTCGCCGCGCAGCGAACGGACGGCAGCGACGACCTCGGAGCCGGCCTGGGCCGCCGGCATGCCGAACGCGTTGATGCCCATGAGCGGGGCGACCTCGTGCAGCTGCTCCGCGAGGAAGTCCTTGTGGTACTCGAGCACTTGCGACAGGAGGATGGCGTTGGCGACGCCGTGTGGCGTCCCCAGACGGCCGCTGACGACGTGCGAGAGTCCGTGCACCTGGCCCAGACCCTGCGACATCGACTGTCCAGCAATGTCCGCGGCGTAGAGCATCTGCTTCAACGCGGCGGGCCGGTCGGGACCGTTGACGGCCTGGCGCAGGTGTGCGCTGATCTGCTGAATGGCGCGCGTGGCAAACATCCGCGTGAACGGTGTATTGCCGGGGTTGACGTACGCCTCGATCGCGTGCGTCAGCGCATCCATGCCGGTGGCGGCGGTGATCGGCGCGGGCATCTTCGCCACGAGGTTCGGATCGAGGATCGCGACGTTCGGCGTGCAGTTGAGCATCAGGTGCTTGTAGTGGCTGTCCGGGTCGGTGATCACCGCGGCAGCCGAGATCTCCGAGCCGGTGCCGCACGTCGTCGGCACGGCGAAGAGGGGCAGGACCTTCGACGGGAAGGGGTTGCTGCCGGCGACGCCGAACAGGTACCCCTTCGCGGTCGGGCCACCCATGGCCAGCGTTACGGCGACGCCTTTCGCCGCATCGATCGCGCTGCCGCCGCCAACCCCCACTACGAAGTCGCCCCCGGCGTCCTTCATCGCAGTCACCCCGCCATCGACCTCCGGGATCGTCGGGTTCGGGGTGACGTTGTCGTACACCGTGTGCGCGATCTCCGCCTCGTCTAGCGACGAGAGGATCGAGTCGAGAATGCCGGCCGCTCTGATGCCGGGATCCGTGACGACGAAGGCGTGCTTGTAGCCCGCCGCCTTGGCGCGCTGTCCCAACTCGGCGATGCAGCCCTCGCCGAACACGGTCTCGACGCGCAATGCGAATGATGGCATGAACTATCTCCTGAAATGATTCGCCGGTCGGGTGGATAGCGCCGCCGATCCGCCGACGGACGCCTCGGAACTATGGATCGGCGATTCGCTTCGGGCAATCGGTGCGGGTTACCATGGCTCATTGCTGCCGGATCGTTCAATGGTAGGACAGCGGCCTTTGAAGCCGCGAATCTAGGTTCGAATCCTAGTCCGGCAGCCAGATCCATCAGCTTGTCCCGGCCGCCCGCGGTTCGTAGCATCGATCGTGAAAATCATCGAGCTGGCGCGCGGGCGCACCCGCGCGGTCGTGATCCCCGAGGCTGGTGGGCGCGTCCACCAGATCTCGATTTGCGACGGCGGCCAATGGTTGCCGTTGCTCTACAGCCCGAGGTCGCCCACCGAATACCGGCGCGATCCGCTCGTCGGCGGCTCGTACGCGATGGTCCCGTGGCCTGGCCGCATCGACGGTGGGCGCTTTCTGTGGCGCGGTCGCGCGCACCGGGTGCCGCTGAACGCGGGATGTCACTCGTTGCATGGGCGCGCCGTGTATCTGCCCTGGCGCATCGAATCGAGGACGAGAAGCGCCTGTCGCCTTTCCGTTTCCTTCGACGACGGTTGGCCCTGGCCGGGCCGCGCGGTACAGGAGATCCAGCTTCTCGACGATGGCGTTCGGCAGCGGTTGCGCGTCGAGGCCGGCGCCAGAGCGAGCTTTCCAGCCGGTATCGGCTGGCACCCGTGGTTTCGCCGCGACGTTCGACCCGGCGCCGAGACGCGCGTACTCGTCGATGCCGCACGCACCTACGAAGTCGCGGAGACGATCCCGACCGGTTGGCTGCCATGGGTGAACGACGCACTTGACCTGCGCCGCTACCCCGTGCTCGGACCGCGCGACATCGACGCGTGCTACCGGCATCTACGCGGTCCGCTCCGCATCGCCTGGGGCGATATCGAACTGACCATGCGCAGCTCGCCGAACGTTACGCACGCGGTGATCTACACGCCGCCGGCGGCGATCTGCATCGAACCACAAACCTGCGCGCCCGACGCGTTCAATCTTGCCGCACAGGGAGTGGCGGGAGCAGGGATGGCAATCGTCGGCGCGCGGCATCCGCTCACCGCGGCGACGACGTGGCGATGGACGATCGGCGCCAGCGCGGGCTAGAACACGCCCTGTCTTTCGAGCCACGTCCAGAAGGCGGCGGGCGCCGACATTGTGCTGAGGCGACCCTGGCGCACCAGCAGCCAGTCATCAAACTTGTGCGATTCCTTGATTTGTTTGAGGGTCACTTGCTTCTTGGCATGTCTGAGAAATTTGAAATCGGCTACCCAGCTCTTGGCATCGTTCGGATCAGCTCTTGGCTCCGACACGACCTTCGCCAGCCCGACCACGGCGGCCTGTCCTTGTGAGTGATAGATGATCACGGTGTCGCCGGGCTTCATCGTCTTGATCGCGTTCACTGCCGTGGGATTGCGGACCCCGTCCCACTCGGTCGTGCCGTCGCGCTTCAAGTCGTCGATCGAGTATGTTTCCGGATCCGTCTTCGCGAGGAAATACGCCATCACAGGACTCCTTCACCCGCGGCACATCGGTGGTCGCGATGTCCGATTGTACGACAGCATCGAACCTCGCTACAGCCCCAGCAGCGGGGCGGCGGCGAGGGCGCGGCTGCAGATTCCGCCCAACTCGTGCGGCCGCCCAGCTTCGTGGTCCAGCGCCTTCGCCCAGCCCATCAGCATCAGCGCGCCGATCGCGGCGAGCGCACGCTGCTGCGGCCAGTCGGTGGCGGCGAACCGGCGCGCGCCCAGCGCAACGCTCAGGTGTTCGCCGTAGCGATCGATCGTTGCGTCGACTGACCAGGGGATCTGCGGCGTATTGACCGCCGGGAACCAGGCCAGATCGAGCGCCGCCGGCCCGCGCATCACCAGCGCCCAGTCGAACAGCGACACGCGTCCGGCAGCAAGATCGATGGCGGCGTTCGCGAGCTTGATGTCGCCGTGCAGAAGCGTGGGCGGCAACTCAGCAGCCACCTGGAACACGCGTGCGGCATCATCGAACAGGCGATGGGCCAGGCGTTGCGCATCCAGTGGCGCGTGTTGGTCGAACGCGCGCCAACCGGCGGCGACGCCAAAGTCGCGCCCTTCGGCGACGAGCTTGCGCCCGACCAGCGGCGACAGGAGCATGAGCCGCTCACGCACTCCGCACCAGGAGACCGCCGCATCGGCGAGCCGGTCGTCCCAGAATGCCGCGTGCATGGTCGCCATCGCTGAGAGCAGCGCGTCTATGTGACTGGCGCTGGCGGGACGATCGTCCGGCAATAGCCAGGGCGATACGTCGCGCATCAGGAGCGCCGCGCCGGCTCCGTCGCGCGCAGCACCCAATGACGGCGCCGCTACGGGCCGCGGCAAGCGCGACATAAGTGGTGAAACGGCGAACTGCGCCTCACGCAGGTCGACGTCGCCGGTCTCGCGCATGATCCAGTCGTCCGCGTAGCTGACCCGCTTCAGCACGAAGCGCTCAGCGCCCTGGTCGATGCGGGTGAGCCGCGCGCCCGAGAATCCGTTGTTCGGCATCGGCCGTTCCGGCGCGTCGAGGTGGTGCATGGCCAACAGGGACGGCAGGTCCGGCAGTACTCCGCTCATCGGGCGCAGGGTAGCGGACGGACCGCGATCAAGCTGCGGCGGCCCGTTCGAGACGCGCCGGCGCATGCGGCGGAGCACGCTATAGTGTGTGTGCGCTGCGGTCGGCTGGCGCGTCGGAGCCGGCGCGCGCCGATGCCTGGAGTAGTGGATGCAGGTCGTCAAAGCTAAAGAGCTCGGGTTTTGCATGGGCGTGCGCCGCGCCGTCGAGATGATGGAGGACGCGGCTGGGCAGCTTGGCCCCATCACGAGCCTCGGTTCTACGGTGCACAACCCGCAGGTCGTCGACGAGTTGCGCAGGCGCGGCGTCGAGGTGATCGCCACGCTGGAAGCGATCGATACGCGCCCCGTGGCGATTACGGCGCACGGTGTGGGTCCACAAGTGCTGCGCGAGCTGGAGGCGCGGGGCGCCGAAATTGTCGATACGACCTGTCCGATTGTCACGCGCGCCCAGCAGTGGGCGAAAAAATTGACGGACGAGGGCTTCGGCGTCATCGTGTTCGGCGATCCGGAGCACAAGGAGGTGCGCGGCATTCTCGGCTGGGCGAACGGCAAGGTCGTCACGATGAAGACGGCGGACGAGCTTGACACGCCGTTGCCTGACTGGATGCCTTCGCGCGTCGGTGTGCTCTCCCAGACGACGGAGACAGAGGGACATTTCGCGCGCTTCGTGCAAACGCTGCTGACGAAGCACATGGAGCGCATCAGCGAACTGCGCGTGATCAATACGCTCTGCAACGCCACAACGAGCCAGCAAGCCGCCACCGAAGAGCTCGCGCACACGGTGGATCTGATGGTGGTCGTCGGCGGGCGCGAGAGCGCGAACACGCGCCACCTGGCGGAGGTCGCGCGCGAGCAGGGCGTCGAGACCCACCACGTCGAGTCGGCCGCGGAGATCGAAGCGGCGTGGCTGCCGGGCCGCGCGACGGTCGGCGTGGCGGCGGGGGCGTCCACGCCTGACGCTGTCATCGACGAGGTCGTGGCGCGCCTATACGCGCTGGCGCCGGCGTGACCGTGACCCTCTCCGCCGTCCGATCCCGCCCGCGATGACAGAAGCCGCGCGTACGGCGCGCGAGAAAACGAACAGCGGCGGCGTCATCGACACGGTGCGCGACGGCTCGATAGCCGCCGGGCTTGGATTGCTCCCTGGCGACCGACTGGTGGCTATCGACGGGCGCGTGTTGCGCGACGCGGTCGACGTGCAGTTCCACGCTGCCGAGGACGCGATCACGCTTGATGTTGTCCGCGACGGTACACCGCTTCGCTTTGATGTCGCCAAGACCCCAGACGAGGATCTCGGGATCGGTTTTCAGGATCCGGCATTCGATGGCATGCGCATCTGCAATAACAGCTGCTTCTTCTGCTTTCTCAAAGGCAATCCGAAGGGCATGCGCAAGACGCTGTATGTCAAGGACGACGATTACCGGCTGAGCTTCTATCACGGCAACTTCGTGACGCTGACGAATCTTGGCGACACGGACTGGTCGCGACTCGAAGACCAGCGTCTCTCGCCGATCAACATCTCGGTGCACGCCACGGACTTGGCGCTGCGGCGGTACATGCTGGGAAACAAGATGGCGCCGGATATCTGCGACCAACTCCGCCGGCTTGGCGCCATGGGCATCCAGGCGAACACGCAGATCGTGCTCTGCCCCGGCGTGAACGATGCCGCAGAGCTGGACCGGACGATCGGCGACCTGTCGGCTCTCTACCCGGCCGTGCAGACGATTTCGATCGTACCAGTCGGCGCAACGATGACAGCGGAAGAGCGCATTGTACGCGGGGCCCACAGCCGCGAGATCGCCGGCTGCACGCCCGCGTACGCGCGGTCGATCATCACGCAGGCCGCCCCCTACCAGCAGCGGTTCCGCCAGAAGCACGGGACGACATTGCTGTACCTGGCCGACGAGTACTACCTGAGTGCGGGTGTCGAGCCTCCGGGCGTGGCGCACTACGACGGCTTTTCGCAGTACGAGAATGGCATTGGCATGACGCGGTCGCTCATCGACGATTGGCGGAAGGTCCACCGCGGCCAGACAGCCCGGCACCTCGGCACGCAAGGCCTCGCGAGACAAGCCGCCGTGCGACGCACGCCACCGACGGGAGCCGAGCCAGGGGGGCGATCGATCCGCCGGGTGTCATTCGTGTGCGGGGCGTTGATCGCACCAACGATGTGGAGGCTGGGCGAGGAACTGGCGCAGGTGACCGGCGTCTCCATCATGGTGCACTCTGTCGACAACGCCTTCTTCGGCCCGCGGGTCAATGTTTCCGGCCTGCTCACCGCCGGCGACATCGAGCGCCATCTGGGGGGCGCCGATCTTGGCGATCTCGTCATCCTGCCTCGTTATGCGCTCGACTACACGGGCGCGCGCTTTCTCGATGACGCTACGCCTGCTGAACTGCACGCCGCGCTGCGCGTGCCGCTCGCCTTCGCTTCGACGCTGCGGGAGGTCTTGCAAGTTCTGGACGAACCGTTACACTCGGATGTCACGGGCGCGGGCGTCGTCGGCACAGCAAACGGCAAGTCGTGGGTGGAGTTCGAAGGAGTGGCTCCGGCCACGGGAAGGAGGTGACGAGGAGCGGCGAGATGGAGACTCTGCGGATCTGAACGGAGGACGCAGAATATACAGCGCCAGGCCCTGACCACCAGGGTGACGAGGCAGAGGCTTATCGAACGACTCGGCGGATGGCCTCTCGGTAGCACAGCCGTCATGGACGGGATAAAACGCGGCGCGGAAGCGCCCGACAGAGACCGTTCCAGCGTGCCCGGCTCAATGAGCCGCGAACCACTCTCCCTCTCTCGCATAGAAGCATCGTTGCCTGGGCGCGCGGGCGTTGCCGTCCGCGCGGCATGAGGATGCGCGCACGCCACCGGCACGTGGCAGCGCGAGGAGAGATCATGGAACTCATCGGACGGATCGGACGCACGAACCAACCCGCACTCGGCAGTTCGTACTCGAGGACCGGCGCATGTGCGGCATCGTAGGGTACACGGGAGAGCGAGACGCGGCGCCGCTGCTGCTCGATGGTCTTCAGCGGCTTGAGTACCGGGGCTATGATAGCGCCGGCATCGCCGTGATCGACGATGAAGGGCGCATTCAGATCACCAAGGGTGCGGGCAAAATTTCTGAATTACGCAGCGGGCTCGAGGGTGTGTACCCTGCGGGGCGCGCCGGCATCGGACATACGCGCTGGGCGACGCACGGTAAACCGACGACGGACAACGCCCACCCGCACACGGATTGCGGCGGCCAGGTGGTCGTCATCCACAACGGCATCGTGGAGAACTACCTGGTGTTGCGTGCCGAACTGCGGGCGCGCGGTCACGAGCTGCGGTCCGAGACCGATACCGAGGTCGTACCGCACCTGATTGAGTCGTACCTCGCGAGCGGCGATGATCTGCTGACGGCGTTTCGGCGCACGCTCGCGCGGCTAGAAGGCGCACATGCGCTCGTCGTCCTCTCCGCCAACGAGCCCGGCCGTATCCTCGCGGCTCGCGTGGGGAACGCCGGTGGCGTAGTGATCGGCTATGGCGCACGCGAAATGTTCGTCGCCAGCGACCTGTCGGCGCTGCTGCCGGAGACTCAGCATGTGGTGTTTCTGTCCGACGGCGAGATCGCCCGCGTAAGCGCGGACGGCGCGACATACGTGGCATTCGATGGCGCGTCGCTGGCGAAGGCACCGCAAGTTGTCCCTTTCGACCCTGTCTCGGCGGCGAAGGGTGCGTACAAGCACTTCATGCTTAAGGAAATCATGGAGCAGCCGGAATGCATCATCGATACGTTCCGCGGCCGCGCGGCATTCGACCCAGCGGGCGTCGATCTAGAGGATCTGCGTACGATGGATGGCGTGCTCAGGGAGATCTCGCGCGTTGTCCTTGTCGGCATGGGGACGAGCATGCACGCGGCGCTGGTCGGACGCACCTATTTTGAGCGCATCGCCGCGATACCGGCGGAGGTCGACAACTCGTCTGAGTTCCGGTACCGCGACTCGTTGATTGGCCACGAAACGCTGGTCGTATCGGTTGCGCAGTCGGGCGAGACCGTGGATACGCTTGAAGCGATGGCCGACGCGAAGCGCCGCGGCGCGCCGCAGGTGACGATCTGCAATACGCCGGGCGCCCAAACGACGCGCGTGGCTGATGGCGCTCTGCTCACGCGCTGCGGACCCGAGGTGGCGGTTGCCAGCACGAAGACGCTCACGGCGTCGATCACGGCGCTCTATCTGCTCGCCTGCCATGTTGGACGGCTGCGGGGCGTGGTGGATGATGCTCGTCTCGCCGAGTTGATCGGCGATCTGGCACACGTGCCCGGACTGATGGGACGGGTGCTGAAGCTCGAACCTCAGATCGCGGCGATCGGGCATGCCTTTTCTTCCTGCTCGAACTTCCTGTTTCTTGCGCGCGGCACACAGTACGCGATGGCGATGGAGGGCGCCTTGAAACTGAAGGAGGTGAGCTACATCCACGCCGAGGGCTACCCGGCCGGCGAGATGAAGCACGGACCGATCGCCCTGATTGACCGCACCATGCCTGTCGTCGCTGTCGCGCTCGACGACGGCACGCGCGACAAAATGTTGTCGAACATCGAGCAGGTGCGGGCGCGCGACGGCATCGTCATCGGTATCGTCAGCGAGGGTGATGCCGAGATCGCGGGGAAGTGCGACCACGTCATCTCGCTGCCCCGCACGACGCCGCTGCTCTACCCGCTGCTCAGCGCCATCCCGATGCAACTGCTCTCGTACCACATCGCCATCCGCCGCGGGTGCGACGTCGATCAGCCGCGCAATCTGGCGAAAACGGTGACGGTGGAGTGAGGGGGAGTTCAAAGTTCAAAGTTCACAGTTGGCAGTTCGCAGTTCGCAGTTCGCAGTTCGCAGTTCGCAGTTTGTAGTTTGTAGTTCTCTTCGCAGCTCAGCCGCGGGGCGCGTGGCGCGTCCGCAGATCGCTCGCTTCGCGGCTGTGTCGGTCGGCGCCGCGTGCATCGCCGCGCCGCGCCGCGATCTGGGCCAGCCCTTCGTGGCAGGCAGCAGCGTCGAGCGGGCACTTCTCGCGTTGCGCCCACGCCACGCCCGCCTCGAACGCTCGCGCCGCGTCGTCGTCCCGGCCCAGCCTCAGCGCCAACGCGCCGCGCGTGTAGTGCAGCGCCCGGCCCTGCAGCGTCGAGTACACGGTCGCGTCGCGCACATCGCCCGTCCTCGGCGCGATACGGCGCTCGAACGCGGCGATGGCAGCGTCGTCCGCCAGCGCAACCAGCGCGTCGACCGCAGCCGGAAGGTAGTGCTCCGCTTCGCTCTCCGCCCCGCAGTTCTCGATCATCCCCGTCAGCTCGGCCCGCGCGGCGCTATGTTCGCCCAGGCGGTACAGCACGCCCGCGTTGGCGCTATGGATCTGCGCGAACGCGTCGGGTGAGCCTCCCGCCCGCTGCGGATCGACGAGCAGCTCCCGCGCGCCGGACGCGTCGCCGCGCAGTTCGGCAATCCACACGCGGAACAGGTCGGCGCGGAAGTCGAGGTCGCCGGGCGCCTCCGCGAGCAGGCGCTCGCACCCCGCCCAGTCGCACCGGGCGTACGCCGCGCCGACGACATCCATCAGCGCCAGTTGTTGGTAGAAGCGCAGGTTGAAGCGCCCGGCGTATTCGTATGACGCGCGCGCGAACACCTCGCCTCCGGTGAGATCGCCGGACGCCATGGTGCCGAAGCCGACGCCGCGCAGCGACCCCGATGCCGCCTCGAAGTTGCCGAGCCGATCATGCGCTTCGTGCGCTTGCCGGGCCAGCGCTTGCCCCTCCTCGAGGCGCCCTTCGTCCATCGCACGCCACGACGCGCGCGCGGTGCGCCACGCGAGCACGTCGTCGTAGCCGTGCGCTTCGGCGATGGCGAATGCTTCGTCGTCGCGGTCCGACTGCCCGAGAAGCCGCGCCCGCAGGTAGGGTTCGCTATCGCCGAGCGCCGCCAGTGCGTCGTCGGCTAGCATCTTATGGCGCTCCCACGGGCCCCAGATCTGGAGGATCTCCGTCGTTGCCCGCGCCTGCGCGGTGGCATCGCCCCGCTGCTTGCACGACGTGATCGCCCGCATCAGCGTCCGCCACGCCGGCCGCGCCTCCGCATTCCGCCAGTAGCTCCGCCCCAGCGCGATCAGCAGGTCCGCCTCAACCGCCTGCCAGGCGTCGCCCTGTCGCGGAAGCGACGACAGCGCCTCCTCGTACAGGCGTATCGCTTCCGGCCAGTCGTACGCGGCCTCGGCGGCGCGGGCGGCCGAAGCGGGATCGTCGTAGGAAGGCATGATGTGGATGATAGCAGCGCGCGGGATTTGACCGGCGAGGCAATGGGGGTTAGTGTAGTTATGACACTAAGTCTGTCGGGGGCGCCGAGCATGACCCAGCGGTTCGACTATGTGATCGTCGGCTCCGGCATTGCCGGGCTCTACGCCGCGCTGCTGGCGCGCGAGCACGGCTCCGTGTGCGTGCTCACCAAGGGCGGGATCGACGAGTGCAACACAAAGTACGCGCAGGGCGGCATCGCCGCCGCCGTCGGCAATGACGACGGGCCGGAGTTGCACCTGCGGGACACGCTGGAGGCCGGCGCCGGGCTCGTCGACGAAGCGGCGGCGCGCATTCTCGTCGAGGCCGCGGCGGACCGCATCCACGACCTCGTGAACTTCGGAGTACCGTTCGATAGCGCGGACGGCGAGGTCGCCCTGGGGCGCGAAGCCGCCCACAGCCGCAACCGCATCCTCCACGCCGGCGGCGACTCCACCGGCGCCCACATCGAGATCTCGTTGAGCGGGCTCGCGCGCATGTCCCGCATCACAATCAAGGAATACACGCAGGTCGAAGAGATCGTCGTTGAGAACGGCGCGGCGGCCGGCCTGCAGGCGCTCGATACGCGGACGAACGCGACGTGGCGGTTCGATGCCGGCGCGGTCATCCTCGCAACGGGCGGCGTCGGTCAGCTCTTTCGCGTCAGCACGAACCCTGAGGTCGCCACCGGCGACGGCATCGCGCTGGCGTATCGCGCCGGCGTCGAAGTACAGGACATGGAGTTCATCCAGTTCCACCCGACGGCGCTGCACCTGCCCGGCGTTCCCATCTTCCTGATCTCCGAGGCCGTGCGCGGTGAAGGCGGCGTCCTGCGCAATGCCTTGGGCGAGCGATTCATGCCCGGCTACGACGGGAAGGCGGAACTCGCGCCGCGCGACATCGTCGCCCGGGCGATCGTCTCCGAGATGAAGCGCACCGGCACGGACCGCGTCTACCTCGACATCACGCACCTACCGGCGTCGAAGATTACCGCCCGTTTCCCGCAGATCTATCGCTACTGCCTCGACCACGGCGTTGACATCACGAAGGAGCCTGCGCCGGTCTCGCCCGCCGCGCACTACATGATGGGCGGCGTCCGCACGAACACCTGGGGCGAGACGACGCTGCCGGGTCTCTACGCTTGCGGTGAAGTGGCCTGCACCGGCGTCCACGGCGCTAACCGGCTCGCCAGCAATTCGCTGTTGGAGACGGTGGTCTTTGCCAAGCGCATCGTGCAGCGCGCCGTCGAGGCGCCCGGCGGCTCGGCATTGCTGGCGGACGATGCGCGAACGCTGCCACCGTTCGAGAACGAAGCCGGTGCGCCGCCGGACCGAGCGTCGCTCCAGGCGCTGATGTGGGATAACGTAGGCATTGAGCGCGATGCCGGCGGGCTCGCCGCGGCGACGAGGCAGCTCGCATCGTGGCGGGCAGCTCAGCTGCAGCCCCACGACCGAGCGTCGCATGAACTGGCGAACCTGCTGTTGACCGGGCGACTGATGGCCGAGGCCGCGTTGATCCGCGAGGAGAGCCGCGGCGCGCACTATCGCACCGACTTCCCGTCGCCGCGAGCCGAATGGCAGCGCCACATCACGTTTCGGCGCGCATGATCACCGTCTGCGGAGCAACGCAGGGCCGGGGAGGGGAGAACCAACATGCCTGACGCGCCGCGGCCGCCCGCGCCGAATGTGATCGATGAGATCGTCGTTGCAGCCCTCAACGAGGATGGGGCGCACGACGATGTGACGACGCGCGCGCTCGTCGCCGCGGATCAATGGGGCGCAGCGGTGATCATCGCCAGGGACGATGGCGTGGTGGCCGGGCTGCCGATCGCGGCTGCGGCGATGACGGCGTTCGACGAGGAGATCGCCTTCGACACGGTCGTGGCGGACGGTGACCGGGTGTCGGCGGGCGCGCGTCTCGCGGAAGTCGAAGGATCGCTGGCGTCGATCCTGTCGGCGGAGCGCGTTGCCCTTAACTTCCTGCAGCGGCTGTCCGGCATCGCAACGCTCACCCGCGAGTTCGTGGACGCCATCGCCGGCTCGAAGGCCGTGATCCTCGATACACGTAAGACGACGCCGGGGTTGCGACACTTCGAGCGTTATGCCGTGCGCTGCGGCGGCGGCCGGAACCATCGCTTCAATCTCGCGTCCGGGCTGCTGATCAAAGACAACCACATCGCCGCCCTTCGCGCTCGCGGCATCGAAGATCTCGCCGACGTCATCGCACTCGCACGCCGCGCGGCGCCCCATACTATGCGCATCGAAGTGGAGGTGACGGATCGGGCGATGCTGCGCGAAGCGATCGAGGGCGGCGCCGACGTCATCCTGCTCGACAACATGAACGCCGACGAGATCCGCGCGTGCGTCGAGACCGTCGCTGGACGGGCACTGGTCGAAGCGTCCGGAGGCGTGACGCTGGATAACGTCCGCGCGATCGCGGCGGCAGGGGTGGACTACATCTCGATCGGGCGGCTTACGCACTCGGCGCCTTCGCTGGATATCAGCCTGGAAGCCGGCGAGAGCTGATGTCTCAGATCGTCATCGTCAGCGGTCCGCCCGGCGCCGGCAAGAGCACCGTCTGCGATGCGTTGTGCCAACGCTACGACCGGACGGTGCATCTGAAAACGGACGACATGTACGGATGGATACGGATGGGCTACGTCCCGCCGTGGAAGCCGGGCTCGACGCGTCAGAACGTGATGGTGAGCCGTGCGGCGGCGCGTGCCGGCCGCGCCTTTGCCGAGGAGCAATATGGCGTGTTCATCGACGGCGTCATCGGGCCTATGCACCTGCCGGTGTATATCGAAGAGCTGCGTGCCGCCGGCGTGCCTGTGCAGTACGCCGTGCTGTTGCCGCCGGTGGAAGAGACTATGCGTCGCGTACGTGTACGAGCGGCAACCGACGAACCGGCGCGCGCGCAGTTTGAGCGGCAGGCGCAGGATGGAAACATGTTCGCACGTGTACACGCGATGTTCGCTGACGCCGTCGCCCTACCCGGTTGGAGGCTGGACAACAGCGGGATGACGGCTGAGCGGACGGCGGACGCCGTGATGGAGGCGTGCGGGCGAGGCGACTGTCTGGTCTGGTCGCCGCCGTAGGGCCCTATCGCCGCCGCGGGCGCTCCAGGTCGGCGCTGTCGAGCGCGATCGTCACCGGGCCGTCATTGACGAGCGCGACCGACATCTTCGCGCCAAATACGCCGGTCGCGACGGCGATCTCGCGAGCCCGCAACGCGTCGCAGAAGGCATCGATGATCGACGCGGCGATCTCCCCGGGTGCAGCGTCCGAGAAGCTCGGCCGCCGCCCCTTCCGCAGGTCGGCGAGCAATGTGAACTGAGAGACGACAAGCACCGAGCCGCCGGTATCGAGAAGCGAACGGCTGAAGCGCTCGTCCCCGTCGGCGAAGATGCGGACCTCCGCAATCTTGTCCGCGAGGCGGCGAGCAGTCGCGGCGTCGTCTCCGGCGGCCACTCCAACGAGCAGCAGCAGGCCCGGACCGATTTCGGCCACGAGAGCGCCATCGACGGTGACGCTGGCGCGCTCGACGCGTTGCGTGACGACTCGCACGCAGCTAGCCGGCCGCCGCAGTCTCGGTTGGCTTGCTGGTATCCGGCGCCGGAGCGGCGGCTGTCGTATCGCGGTCTGCTCCGGGCGAGGCGCCGTTGCCATCGCCGGGCGCCGCCGGCGTCGCGGCGGGTGTGCTATCCGGCGCGTCGGACGACGATGCGTCCTTCGAGCCGCGGCTGTCGGTCTTGTAGAAGCCGCTTCCCTTGAACACCACGGCGGGCGTAGAGAGCAGGCGTTGCGCCATCTTCCCGCACGCGGGGCACTTCTGGCGGGGTTTGGCGTCGAAGCCCTCCCGCTTCTCGTAGCGATTACCGCAGCTCGCGCAGGCGTATTCGTAGGTTGGCAAGATGTGTCTCTCCGTGGTCATCGGGGCCGAATCTGGAACAAGTCTAACGTTTCGCCGGTGGCCGGACGAATCGGCGTCGTTGACAAACGCCGTGCGGAGATCGTCAGGGATAACCGTCGTATAGTGAAGTCGTGCTGGACGCGCCTCCACCCAGGAACCCCATGCGGGTGCTCGAACGACCTCTCGGCCGTGCGGCGGTCGCGGTGGCGCTCCTCGCGTTGCTTGGCGGGCTGGCGTTGATAGCGGGTTCTCAGCGCGGAGGCAGCGGGTCCGGCCCCGTGAGCGTCGCCGGCGCGCCGGCTCCAGCCGCGTCCGCCCCTGCCGAGACCGGAGTGGGTCCGCTCGACGATCAGCGCCCCATCAAGGGACAACTCGCGCCCGACTTCGCGCTGCGCGATGCGGCGGGCAAGCTCGTAACGCTCAGCGATTTTCGCGGCAAGGTGGTTTGGGTGAACTTTTGGGCTTCGTGGTGTGTGCCTTGCAAGGAGGAGCTACCGAACATCCAGAAGATCTACGACGAGAAGCGGGCGGAGGGGCTTGAGGTCCTCGCCGTCAACTGGCAGGACGACCTCGAGACCGCGTCCGCGTTCTTCGAGTCGACGTCCCTGCACCTTCCGCTGCTGCTCGACAAGACCGGCAGCGTGTACGGACAGTACAGACTGCAGGGGCTGCCCGACAGCTTCTTCATCGACCGTGAGGGCAGAATCGCCGCGCTCCAGTTCGGGATTCTTAGCGAGGCGAAGATGCGCGAACGGCTGGCCGCCGCAGGTCTGCCGTAGCGCCGATACGCGCGGGCTCGGCTCTCAGAGCGCATCCTTCACGATGGCGCCCGACTTCACGACCAGCGGAATGTTGCGCGCGTCGCTCAGGACCACGATATCTCCGAGGGGGTCGCCGTTCACGACGATCAGGTCCGCGTCCCGGCCGGTCATCAGGGTGCCGATGCGATGCTCCAGGCGGAACAGTTCGGCGTTTGTGCTGGTCGCGCTGACGATGGCGCCCATCGGGCCCAGGTGCTTCGCTTTCTCGACCAGTTCGCCCGCCCGCCGGCGTTGCCGCGGGCCGAGGAGGTCTGACCCCGAGCCGATGCGGACCCCCGCTGCTTTCGCACGGGCGACGCTCGCGGCCATCTCGCCGTGCACCATGTTCAGCTTGTCGCGACTGAACTCGGGGAGGCCGGACACGCGTGAGAGCAACTCGATGATCACCAGCGTGGGCACGAGGAAGGCGTTTTGCGCCGCCATCTTCCGGGCCGTCGGTTCGTCCAAGATGCTGCCGTGCTCGATCGAACGCACGCCCGCGTCGAGTGCGTTGTTCATCGCGCCCGACGTGTGGCAATGCGCCATTACGTATGTGCCGAAGGCCCGTGCCTCCTGCACCGCCGCGGCCATCTCTTCGACGGTGAACTGCAGGCTCTCAATCGGATCGCTGGGAGACATCACGCCGCCCGACGCCATCAGCTTCACCTGCGTCGCGCCGCGGCGGATCTGCGTGCGCGCGGCCCGGCGCACGGCGTCAGCGCCATCCACGATCGCGCTGTGCGCGACCAGCCCGGGGATCGATACCGGGGCCTCGTCCGACCAGCGGTGACGGAAGTCGCCGTGGCCGCCCGTGATAGAGAGGAATGAACCGGACGGGAGGATGCGCGGTCCAGCGATCTGGCCCGCTTCGACTGCGAGGGCGTACGCGGGATCGAGTCCGCCGGCATCGCGCACGGTGGTGAATCCCTCATCGAGCGCGACGCGGATGTTTTCGATCACCTTCAGTACGTAGCTGACGTGGCTCTCCGGAGGCTCCGTGTCTCCCCGGCTCGTGAGCCCGAAGTGGACGTGGGCGTCGGTCAGGCCCGGCATCAGCGTACGGCCGCCGCAGTCGATTCGCCGCACGCCGTCGGGCGCAGCGATAGCGCCGGCCGCGGCCACGCGTGCGATCCGCCCATCCTCGACAAGCAAGCTCGCGTGCGGGGTTGGGTCCGCGCCGGTGCCATCGATCAGCGTTGCATCGTCGAACAGGATCGCTTGCATTGAGGAGTCCTCCGGCTATCGGCACGCGCAGGGCGTGCGCATTCTAACCGCTCGGACGGCGTGGCCGGGATTCGGAGGCGATCAGTTGCGCGGCCTGGCGGGAAACACGATGCGATCATCGTCGACAGCGATGCGGAACTCCGCCTCCACCAGCGCGGAGTACTCGACTCGCTCAGCGAAGACGATGTCGCCGGCCGCCGTCGCGACGTGCAGCGTCTGGGGGAAGTCCTTCTTGATGGCGAACAGCGTCTGAGATGCGCCCGCGCCGAGTCGTGCCGACTGTCCGTCGTCGAGGGAGACGATCGTGTCCGTGGCCCGAAGGTTGATGATCACGAGGCCCCGCTGCTTCCCAGTGGCGCCGCCGAAGACGAGCCAGATCAGGAGCGCGACAATGACGAGGACGAACGCCGCCATGCCGCCGACGAGCGGGAGCCATTTAGGCACGAGCGTCGTAGGGGAGCGTCCGGGGCCGTATAAGCACGACTGAGCTTACCGCGGCGCCTGGGATCAATCGATCAGGTTCGTCGCCGCGCGGGCGACCAGGTGGCAGTCGCTTCAATGTTTAGGCTCCGCTTAACGCGTGCTTAATACGCCGCGGCTACTATGCGGTTGTAGGGCTTGACTCCTCCGTGCAATTGACCTCCTGCATGAAGGGCTTCGAAGCCGGGCCGGGGCGCTCACACAACCCGCACATAGATTCAGCGCCCTGGCCCGGCAATTCACACATCGGTTCGGCAGACCATCGCGAGGGCCCCGCCCTCGCGATTCCCTTTCCCGGCCGATCTCCCTAGACTCCACTGTGCCCTACGCCGCGGTCAACGGCATCGACCTGTACTACGAGTCCCACGGCTCGGGGCCGGCGGTCGTGTTCGCGCATGGGGCTGGCGGCAATCACCTGAGTTGGTGGCAGCAAGTGCCGGTCTTCTCGAGGCGATTCCGGTGCATTACGTTCGACCATCGTGCATTCGGACTGTCGCGGGACGGTGAGGGCGGGGCCCAGCGCGGCCGTCGCGGGTTCCACGACGACCTACGCGCATTGCTGGACCTGCTGGAGATCGAGCAGGTACGCATCGTTGCGCAGTCGATGGGCGGCCGGACCGCGGTGGGATTCTCGCTGCTCAACCCGGGGCGCTGCCTGGCGCTGGTGCTAGCGGGCACGACCGGCGGCGCGATCGACGACGAGGTTCGGGAGATGCAGGATGCGTATCGGGAGACCGACGTGGGCCAGCTGCCGCTGGGCAAGCGCTCCGTGTCTCCGGCGCTGATCGAGCGCGCGGCGGCCCAAGAGTTCCTCTATCGATCGATAGGGCGTCTGAACCCGCCGCGGGCGAAGGACTTCCTGGCGCCCATCCCCGGTTACCGCGGCAGTTCTGCCGAGCGCCTGGCGCAGGCCGGCTTCCCGCTCATGTTCTTGGTGGGCGACCACGATGCGGTGACGCCGCCCGAGATCATTGAGGGCTGCCATCGCGCAACGCCAGGCTCGCGATATGTTGTGATCGAGAACAGCGGCCACTCGACCTACTTCGAGCAGCCGGACGCATTCAACGCGACCGTCATGAGGTTTCTCGTCGAGACGTTATGACTGCCGGGGCTATCCGACGGACAGCAACTCGACGTCGAAGATGAGTTCAGCATTCGGCGGGATGTCGCCGCCCGCACCACGCGCGCCGTAGCCCAGCTCGGCGGGGATGATCAGCTGGCGTTTGCCGCCGACGTTCATCGACATCACGCCCTCGTCCCAGCCCTTGATCACCTGTCCCACGCCGATCGAGAAGACAAACGGCTCGCCGCGATCGACGGAGCTGTCGAACTTCTTGCCGTTCGCCAGGCGGCCCGCGTAGTGCACCTTCACGCGTTTACCCTTGGACGGTGCGTCGCCGGCGCCAACGACTTCGTCGATGTACTTGAGCCCGCTGGGCGTGGTCACGGCGTCGGCCATGTCGATGCTCCTCTAGCTAACACTCGGCGATGAAACCTCGGCGTCGCTGCGTCAGTTGATCTTGATCAACTCCACATCGAAGAGCAGCGTCGCGTTCGGCGGGATCGATCCGGGTCGCCCGGCTGCGCCGTACGCGAGGGCTCCCGGAATGATCAGGCGCCGCTTGCCGCCGACCTTCATCGTGCCCAGGCCCTCGGTCCAGCCCTTGATGACGCCGCTGAGCGGGAAGGTCGCCGGCGTCCCCCGATCCACGGAACTGTCGAACTTCTTGCCGTCGGTGAGCCAGCCGGTGTAGTGGACCGTGACGTTGTCGGCGGGTTTTGGCGATGCGCCGTCGCCGACCTTCTCGTCGATGTACTGCAGGCCGCTCGCCGTCGTCTGGATCGGGCCTGTCAGGGGCGGGATCCCGGGCGCGTTCCCGTCGCTCTGCTGCGGGCTCGCCGCGGCGGTGGGCTGCGCCGCCCCCGGGGTTGGGTTCGTCGTCGCCGATTGGGCTGGTTTGACGCCGCCCGACGCTATGGTGGCCGGAGCGGCCGGTGTCTTTGAAGACGACTTGCTGTCGTCGCCGCAGCCGACAAGCAGCAGTGCCAGGGACGCAGCGGTGATGATCACGACTCTCATACTGAGCGACTCCTTCCAACTGCCGCATTGTGCGCCGCAGCCGCGCAACGGGCAACCTCCCGACACGGATCGTCTTGCGGCAGGGGCGTCAGGACCGTTTTGCCAGCGGGCCTGTAAGCCGAATTCTGTCCCGCCGCGGCGGGGGTGACCATCTATCTGGGCTGCCGGTTACCCGGCAGCTCAAGCGGCTGACCCGGGACGCTCGGACGGGCCGTCCTTAGCTCGCTGAAGCGAGCGCGGTCCCCTATGTAGCCTTGCTCCGGGTGGGGTTTTCCCGGCGGTTGTGTCTCCACGCCGCCGGTGCGCTCTTACCGCACCATTTCGCCCTTACCCGTTCGCTGGCCGATGCGAGGCGAGGCCAACAATCGCCGCCTCGCACTGCCCAGCGAACGGGCGGTGTGTTTCTGTGGCACTTTCCGTCGCTTCACAACGCCCGGCCGTTAGCCGGCACCCTGCCCTCTGGAGTTCGGACTTTCCTCTCGCCCCGCCGAGGCGGAGCAAGCGGCCACCCGGCCCGCTGGCACACCAGTATACGTCAATCCGGCCACGCGTCCGTCGCCGCGATGCAGGCCTGTAGGTGTTCCGAGATTCTGTCCTCACTAACTGTTCTGTGATTTTGTCCTTTCATGAAGGACATCATCATGACGCCGAAGGAACAGCAGCGAGCGTTCGTCCTGGCTGGGATGCTGGACGGGCAGTACACGCCGGAGGA
>CAYQZE010000002.1:0-5934 GCA_964421985.1 uncultured Dehalococcoidia bacterium
CGGTTGAGGCGCGGGAGCTGCTCGACGGAGTAGTAGCGGTAGCCGTTCGAGCTATCTACGTGTGCGGGGGTGATCAGTCCCAGATCGTCGTAGTAGCGCAGCGTTTTCACAGGCAGTTGGCAGAGGCGGGCGAAGTCTCCGATCTTGAGCATGGCGTAACTGTATGGTCTCCCGCAGCGGGAGAGTCAAGCCGTTTCCAGGGGAGATGCAGGCGTAACTATCGAGTCCATGCGCGTCACCTGTCACGCCAGTAACCGCCTCGATACCCTGACGGCATGGATCTTGGCATCATCGGCTTTCAGCGGTCGGGGAAGACGACGATCTTCAACGCGGTGACGCGCGGGAACGCGCAGACGGGGGCGTACGGCGCCGGCGTGCAGCCGAACATCGGCGTCGTGAAGGTGCCAGACGCGCGGTTGGACGCGCTGGCGAAGATCTTCGCCCCGAAGAAGTTCACGCTCGCGGACATCCGCTACATCGATTTTCCGGGCGAAGCGTTCTCGGACGGGCAGGGGCCGGGCGCGCAGTTTCTGGCGCAACTCGCTCGCTGCGACGCGCTGATCCACGTCGCGCGGTCGTTCGCCGACGAGACGGTGCCGCACCCGCAGAGTTCGGTCGATGCGGCGCGCGACATCGCGGCGATGGAGCTGGAGCTTGCATTCGCGGATGCGGCGTTCATCGAGAAGCGGCTGGAGCGCATCGAGGCGTCGATGCGGTCGGTCAAGGTGGTCGAACGGGATGTGGCTGAGCGCGAGACGGCGCTGCTACAGCGCCTGAAGGCGGGGCTCGAGGCCGACACGCCGCTGCGAGCGCAGGAGATCAGCGACGACGAAGCGAAGATGCTGGTCAACTACCAGTTCCTCACCGATAAGCCGCTGCTGATCGTGCTGAACCTTGCGGACGACGACGCGAGCCGCGCAGCCGCGATCGAAGCTGACGTGGGCGCGAAGGTCAGCGGCCCGCACACCGCGATCGCGGCGATCGCGGGCAAGATCGAGCAGGAGCTGGCGCAGATGTCGGACGAGGACGCCGTGGAGTTTCGCAACGACCTCGGGATCACGGAGCCGGGCCTCGACCGGATGATCCGCATGTCGTACTTGCTGACCGGATTGCTCTCGTTCTTCACCGTGGGCCCGGACGAGTGTCGCGCCTGGAACGTGCAGCGCGGCGCGATGGCGCCGGAGGCCGCGGGCAAGATCCACACCGACCTGGAGCGCGGCTTCATCCGCGCGGAGGTGGTGCGCTGCGACGATCTGATCGCCGCGAACAGCTATCCGGAGGCGAAGAAACGCGGGCAGGTGCGGCAAGAGGGGAAGACGTACGTGGTGCAGGATGGCGACTGCCTGAACATCCTGTTCAACGTGTAGGTTGGTCGCTGGTCGCTGGTCGCTGGTCGTCGGGGTTGTGGCTCGCCGGTCGCCGGGGCATGGGCGGTACGCGTCGCAGAGTGACGCAGATCTCGTGGAAGATGGAAGGCAGAGATGGCGCCGGAGTTTGACGACGCGTGGCATGAGGAGTGGTACCGCCAGATGGAAGAGGGCGGCGGGAACATCATCGCCGCCATGCGGATGCGGATGGTGGAGGAGAGCG
The DNA here is from genome assembly GCA_964421985.1 of uncultured Dehalococcoidia bacterium. Lineage (GTDB taxonomy): Bacteria > Chloroflexota > Dehalococcoidia > DSTF01 > JACRBR01 > JANXYW01. The sequence continues at coordinate 1,591 of CAYQZE010000002.1, forward strand.
ACGAGCTTGTCGTCATGGCGATGCCGCTGAGCGGAGGCGTGCGGCAGGGCACGGGTGTCTTCGCGGCCGGCGCACTGATGCAGCTCGCTGACGTCGCGGCGACGGTGATCTGCGGGCGCGCGGCAGGCCATACGCCGGAGGATCCGAAGCCGTTCCCGCTGTCGGTGCAGATCAGCGTCAACCTCGTCCGCAACACGAACAAGGGCAAGGCGATCTCGGAATCGCGCATCGTGCACGCCGGACGGACACTGACCGTGGTAGAGTCGCGGGTGTCCGACGAGGGGGGTCGCTTGATGTGCATCGTGACGAGCACGCATGTGGCGGTGCCACGGTGAGCGGCGGCGAGTTGAAGTCCTTCGACCGCGTGGCGGGCGTGTACGACGCGACGCGGGCGATGCCCGAGGCTGTCTCGGAGCGCGTCGCCGACGCCCTGGCGTTGATCCTGCGCGAGACCGGCGACGCACCGCGGCTTCTCGAAGTGGGGATCGGTACGGGGCGCATGGCGGTGCCACTCGCGGAGCGCGGGGTGCGGGTGACCGGCATCGACATCGCGCCGGCGATGCTGTCGTTGTTGTTAGCCAAGCGCCGCGATATCGGCGTCATGCTGGCGGAGGCTTCAAGGCCGCCGCTGCGCGCCGGAGCGTTCGATGCGGCGCTGTTCGTGCACATCCTGCACCTCGTGCCGGACGCCGAGGCGACGGTGCGCGCCACCCTCGCGCTGGTGCGCGGCAGCGGCGTCGCGATCGCCGGCGGTGACGACCATCGCGGCAGCATCAGGGACGAGGCGGACACGATCGTCCAGCGCACGGTGCATGACCTATCGGGCGTGGATATGGGGGGCTGGCAGCCGTACGCGCACGGCCAACTGACGTTCGAGCGGGTGGCGCGCGAATCCGGCGCGACGATAGAAACGAAGCAGATCGCCGCATGGGATAGTTCGACGACCGCGCGGCGGATGATCGAGCGGCTGGAGGCGCGCGACTTCTCTTCTGCGTGGAAGATCCCGGAGGCGATCATGCCGGAGTTGCTGCGGCGCGTGCGCCCGCGCATCGAGGCGCTCTTCGGCGGCATCGAGACGCCGATCACGTACGAGCGGTCGTTCAGCGCGATCATCGCGCGACTGCCGGCTCGAACGCGGCCTTCTTGACGATCGCCGGGCGCAGCCATACAATGCCGGTACAACTGAATACGGACTCTTATCCAGAGTGGTGGAGGGATCGGCCCTACGAAGCCCGGCAACCCGCAACGGCGGGTGCCAAATCCGACTCGCGAGAGCGAGAGAGATGAGAGAGAACAGAGGCTTCTCCACCATACCGGCGGAGATTTTCTTTTGCCCCGAACACCCGTGCCCCAGGTACAACCCATCGAGTGGCGCAGCGGCGTGCTGCGCGCGCCGGACGGTGCGGCGATCCAGCGCATCCTGCGAGCGGAGGTCTTGGCGCGATGACGCAAGCGCAGGCGACGTTCGCCGTGATCGGCGGCTCCGGCTTTTACGAGATCGAGGGGTTGAGCGAGGTCGAGACGGTCTCGATCGACACGCCGTTCGGCGCCACCTCTGACCGCATCGTGCTGGGCACGCTCGACGGCGTGCGGCTGGCGTTCCTGCCGCGCCACGGCGTCGGGCATCGGCTCCTGCCCGCGGAAGTCCCGCAGCGGGCGAATATCTGGGCGCTGGCTTCGCTGGGCGTGGAGTACATCGCGTCGGTGAGCGCTGTCGGCAGCCTTCGCGAGCAGATCGTGCCGCTGCATCTGGTTCTGCCGGACCAGATCATCGACAGCACGCGCGGCGCGCGGCCGTCGACGTTTTTCGGACGGGGCATCGTCGCCCACATCGGCTTCGACGCGCCGTTCTGTCCGGAGCTTAGCGCGACGCTCCGCGGCGCAGCGCAGGCGCAGGGGGCGACGGCGCATGGCGGTGGCACGCTGGTCGTCATCGACGGGCCGGCGTTTTCGACGCGGGCGGAGTCCGAGTTGTATCGCAGCTGGGGTGCGGATGTCATCGGCATGACGGCGCTGCCTGAGGCCAAACTCGCACGCGAGGCGGGCATCTGCTACGCCATGCTGGCCTGCGTCACTGACTACGACACGTGGCGCGACGGTCACGCGAGTGTGTCGGTGGAGATGGTGCTGGAACATCTGCACAAGAATGTGGCCCGGGCGCGCGCCATCGTGGCGGCGACGGCGCGGGCGCTGCCGCCACGCAGATGCGGCTGCGCGGGCGCGCTGGCCGGCGCGATCATCACACCGATGCACCTTGTGCCTGAGGACGTGCGCCGGGATCTGGCGCCGATCCTCGATCGTGTCGTCGTCACGCGGACTGCGGCAGCCACGACGGCTTCAGGAGGCGGAGCGTGACGGTCGTCGAACAGAACAGCGCTGCCATGCCGGGCGCGAGGGAGTATCTCGTGCGGCCGCTGCGCGATGCCGTCGAGATACGGCGCATCTTGGAGGGCCGTCGGCCGTACGCGGCGTACGCGCTGGGTCAGCTGGAGCCGTGGCTCTTCAGGCAGACGGACTGGTGGCTCTCCAGCCACGACGCGAGCCAGGGATTGATGCTGCACTCGCGCGGGGGGCTTGGTAACGCGACGTTCGCAATGGGCGAGGCGGGCGCACTCGACGCGCTGCTGAAGGTGCATCCGGGGCCGCTGCATACCTTCCTGACCTGCGAGCCGCATCACCTGGCGACGGTGCTGCGGCACTTCGACTTGGAGCAACGGCAGACGATGATCCGCATGCAGGTGACGGCGGAGAAGTTTCGTCCGATCGACGGGCCGGTGCGGCGGCTGACGGGCGCGGACGTGCGGGCGATCAATCGGCTGTATCGCACGGAGGGCGTGCCGTCGTTCTACTCGTCGCGCCAAGTGGAGGAGTCGGTGTATTTCGGTGTCGAGCGCGATGGTGCGCTGATCGGGGTCGCCGGCACGCACGTCATCTCGGCTGCAAGCGCGATCGCGGTGATCGGCAATGTGTACACGCACCCGCGGTATCGCGGGCAGCACTTCGCGCAGTGCACGACGGCGGCGGTGACGGAGCAACTTCTGTCATCGTGTCGCGACATCGTGCTCAGCGTCGATCCGACGAACCTGCCCGCGGTGCGGGCGTACGAGCGGTTGGGCTACACGGAGGCGGCACGGCTGATCGAAGGCGCAGCGACAAGGCGCGATGCGCTTGGCGCTGCCGCGCTGGCGCGGCGGCTGCTCGCGCGGCTGCGCGGGCGCGGCAAGGGCGGACAGATCGTGCGCGTCCGCGCAAGGTGACGGGCGGCAGGGAAGCGACGGCGCGGGACGATCCCGCGCTCGGTGGAAGGGGAAGGGACATTGACGACGGACACGATCAAGCACGACGTACGAGACCTGCGGCTATCGGAGGAGGGGATCCGCCGCATCGAATGGGCGGCGCGCGAGATGCCGGTGACGAGGCAGATCCGGGAGCGCTTTGCGAAGGAGAGGCCGCTGAACGGGTTGCGGGTGGCGGCGTGCCTGCACGTAACGACGGAAACCGCGAACCTGATGATCGCGCTGCGTGACGGCGGCGCCGACATCGCGCTGTGCGCATCGAACCCGCTGAGCACGCAAGACGACGTGGCGGCGGCGCTGGTGGCGGAGTACGGCGTCTCTACCTTCGCGATCAAGGGCGAGGATAACGAGACGTACTACCGGCATATCGACGCGGTGCTGGATCAGCGGCCGCAGTGCACGATGGACGACGGCGCCGACATCGTGGCGCGCCTGCACAAGGATCGGACGGACCTGCTGGCGGCGATCATCGGCGGCACCGAAGAGACGACGACGGGCGTGGTGCGGCTGCGGGCGCTGGCGGCGGAAGGAAAGCTCAAGTATCCGATCATCGCCGTGAACGAAGCGAACACCAAGCACATGTTCGACAACCGCTACGGGACGGGCCAGAGCACGCTGGACGGCATCACGCGCGCGACCAACATCCTGTGGGCCGGTAAGACGGTGGTGGTTGTCGGCTACGGCTGGTGCGGCCGCGGCTTCGCGAGCCGCGTGCGCGGCATGGGCGCGCACGTGGTCGTCACGGAAGTCGACCCGCGGCCGGCGCTGGAGGCGGTGATGGACGGCTTCCGTGTGATGCCGATGGCCGACGCCGCGAAGATCGGCGACATCTTCGTCACGCTCACGGGCGACATCAACGTCCTTGACCGGCACCACATGGAGGTGATGAAGGACGGCGCGATTCTGGCGAACTCCGGTCACTTCAACGACGAGATCAACCTCAAGGCGCTGGAGTCGATGGCGGAGGCGCGTCGCGAAGTGCGCCCGTTCGTCGAGGAGTTCACGTTGGGCGACCGCCGCAAGATCTTCGTGCTCGGCGAAGGCCGCT
>CAYQZE010000003.1:0-32896 GCA_964421985.1 uncultured Dehalococcoidia bacterium
CACCTCGTCGGCCTGGGCTTCGACAAGCCCGGTGTGCGGGAGAGCGCCGAGCAGGTCTACCAGCAGCTCGTCGACTCGGGCGTCGAGGTGCTGTACGACGACCGTGAGGATGGATCGGCCGGCGTGAAATTCAACGACGCCGACCTGCTGGGCATGCCGGTGCGCGTCACGGTGAGCCCACGCAGCATCGAGAACGGTGGCGCTGAGCTGAAACGGCGCACGGTGAAGGAGACGAGCGTCGTGCCGCTCCCTGATGCCGCCGCCGCCGTCCGCGAATTGCTCGATCGGCGTGACTGATGCCGTGCTGCGGCGGTTCGGCGCTGGCCGGGACTGATACCGTCAACTGTCACGCCCGATCTGGATAAGCTTGGGAGAGAGCGCTACATATGGCTATTACGGGCACCGATCTGGAGCGCATCGCGGCGTGGTGCGACACGTCCCCCGAACTGGCGTCCATGCGTACCGCCTCTTGGGGGACATTCTTCGGGACGGATGAGGCAGGGCTGGTCAACTACGGTTCCGGCCTCGATGAGTACACATCACGGCAGCGGCGCTTCCTTGGATGGTTCATGTTTCAGGCCACGCTCCCCGACGGACGGCATCCGGCTGAGCTCGCAGCCGACCGGTTGTTTGCGGGCGTGCAGCTCGTTGCGGCCGCGCGTGCGTTCGCGCAAGCCCGCTACGTCATGGCGGTCGTCTCGGCCGTTCTCCCCGGTCGCGGTGCGATCCTGGAACTGGAGGAGGAACGCTTCGAGGTCCGCAGCCGAGCTTGGGCGCACCTCATGCGTCGCGATGCGCCGGTCCTCACGCATCTGGTACCAGTACGTCGGGGCATTTGGTTGCCTGGGCCCGGTTGGCTTGAGTGGCCTGTCTCCATCGGGTCGAATATGCGCAGCGAGATGCGGCGGTACCAGCCTGACCCAATCGAGGTCGAGCGTGTCCTACAAGGTCGTTCCGATCCGGACACCAAGGACGTCGAGCGACCGACGGACGCGACCCTCGCAGAAGCCGTCAGACGCATGACTGAGGCCGCAACCCAAGAGGGGCGCCTTGGGCTTGTCCGCTCCGAAGCGGAGTGGGAGGCGCTCGTGCTCCGGCACCTTGACGCCCGGGACATCACGGCATTCATGAAGGAGATTATCGGGCGAACGGACAACATAGGAGATGTCGCAGAGCTGAATCGGTGGCTGGCCTTTGCCCAGAACATCTGGAACGCGACGCCACAACCCGACCGAGCCGGCCGGACGGCGTACGAGCTGGCCGCTCAATCATCGAGGCAGGAGCTCAAGCTTGATTCCTGGCACAACTGAGACGTATTACTGCTCTGACGCCAGCTGCGTCGCCGGCAGTCGAATCCAGCCCGAGCAGTACAGCGACCCTCGGCCGCAAGATAGCATGAGCCCCATCGCGTCGTAGTGATGCGGGAGGTCAAAGATGACGGGTGCGCGACGTTCTCTGATCTTCGGCGTCGCTGTGATGTTCGCGGTTCTCGGGATCGCACCAAGCGGCGGATCGCTGAGCAGGCTCGCTGCCGGCGCGACCGCAGACTGCAACAAAGTGGCCGTACCGGCCACGCTTCAGCCGCTCGTCGATGGCGCGGCGGCGGGCGACGTGATCTGCATGGCGCCCGGGGTGTACCTGGGGCCGACGCTATTCCGGGGCAAACATGGCGTCACGCTGCGCGGCTCCGGCACGCACGTCAGCATCCTCGCCGGCGGCGACAAAGATGCACTGCTGGTGTTCGAGAGCAGCGACCTGACGTTCGAGGACTTCACGCTGTACTACGGGCACCCCTCGAACGCCTACGTCTACCACAGTCAGAACATCGTTTTCAATCGCATGGACGCCGGCGGCGGCGGGCTGGGCATCCACTACGACGGCAACAGCCGCGGCGCGATCAACGAATCGTTCGTGTACGCGATGGAAGGCGACGGCATCCTCATCCGCCGGCAGTCGAGCGTGAACGTGCAGCGGAACTGGGTGTTCCAAAACGGCGGCGTCGGCGTCTCGACGGTAGGCGAGAGCGCCAACACGGCGATCACACGCAACATCATCTCGGACAACAGGGGACCGGGAGTGTTCGCGGGGCAGACGCCCTGTGCGTTGCTGCCGCCGGGCTTCGTCGAGGTACCGGAGTGTTACTTGACCGACCTGCGAGCCTTCGTCGGCACCGCGAACATCATTCTCGATACGAACGTCATCCAGGCGAGCAACAGTACAGGCATCGTGATGTTTCCCGGCACGCGCGGCACGTTCCGGAACAACCACATCTGGCGCAATCACCTGAGCGGGCTGTTCGTCTGGGGCGCGAGCATCTCGTCATATAACGATGAGTTCAACGCCAACGATGAGCACGCCATCGAGTTCCGTGCGTACCCGGACCCGCTGAAGTACGGGCAGGTCGGGCGCGACTTCCCTGTTCGTGCGGTCGGCACGATCAGCAACGCTGACATCCACGACACGATTGTACTGCCGGAGACACGCACCCTCGGCGGAGGCGTGCTGGCGCAGGGGGCGAACCTGGACGTCTCAAACTCGCGCATATACCGCAACCGGGGGATCGGCGTCTCGTACGTCAACACGTCGCTGGGGAGCATCTCGCGCAATGAGATCCGCGACAACCGCGGCTCCGCCATCTGCATCTTCAGAGGCGGCGCCGTCGTCGTGAAGGACAACGCGATCTCGAACAACAGCGTCGACGACGTAGGCGTGTGCGACGAGACGACGCCGTGACGCCGACGGCGGAAGGGTCCACGCGAAGCCATGGCTCGGCGTCACGCGCGGGCGCCGCGGGCTGCGCCTCTAAGGTGATGGGCGTTCGATCTGAAGCCAGTCGCGCCGCAGATCCTCGACGGCCTGCGGATCAATGTCCTGCCCGCCGTAGCGTGAGACGATGAAGGCCTGGCTGATAGCGGACGGCACATCCGATGCAAAGTGCGCGTCGAGTCGGGGCGCGAACTGCAACGGCGTAGCGGCGGACGGGCGCTCCAGGCCTGACGCGGCGGATCTGGCAAGCATCTCGTGATAGAGACGGCGAACTGCGACGCGCGAACGCTCTTGCTTGGGCATGCGGCGGAATCGACGGGCGAGCGCATCGAACGCCTCGCCGAGGTCATCGGACAGCGACGACTCGGACTCGACCCGCTCACGCCGCTCGGCGCCGCGTCTCTTGGGCTTCGCGAAGCGGCGAAAGAGCAGCCAGATCGCAAGCAAGGTGGCAGCGGCGATCAGCGCCAGCAAGCCGCCCGCGACGATCCAGCCGATGATACGCGCCCACATCGGGGCGTCGTGCTGATCGTCGGGCTTCTGTGCGGTCATACCCGGCATCATCTGGGGCCGCTGGGGCTCGGGATGGGGCAGTGGGATGAGACTGAAGAGCCAGCCGATGAGCGCGAGCGGCGGGCCGAGCGTGTACTTCGCCGCGTTCCCGAACAGGAATGCAAGCTGGCGGGCGGCCGGCGCGAACAGGCCGAGCGCGTCCGGATCGAGCGCCGCGGCGGTCACGGCGAGTGCAGCGAGCGCGGCTGACGCGACGAGGAGGACCGCTGTCCCAGCACCCCAATGTGCGAGGTAGCTCACGATCGGACGATCAGGATCGGGCAACTGAAACAGGGCCAACACGCCGAGCACGAGCGCGAGATAGCCGATCGCGATGGCGCCGAAGGCGTTGGCACCGTGGACGGCCGGTTCCGCGCCTGCGGCGATGGCGATGGGCACGAGCCCGAGCGCCGCGCTGCGGAGCACGCCTTGCGCATCTATCGTTTGTTGGCCGCGCGCGACGCCTCGCATCCACACCAGCGACATCGCGACGCTGGCGGCGACGACGTGCGCGCCTCCTTCACCGCCGTCGACGAAAAGGGTCCGGAGCCAACCGACATCCCATGGCGGGGTGCCTGCTGCGTACTCGGTGTGGATGATCGCGAAGAGCGCGACCAAACTCGCGCCAACGCCGACGGTGCGCAGGTGCGCGTCGCCGAGATCCGTTTCCTGCAGGGCGCGAGCGACCGCGAATGAACCGACAACGACTGCCGAGACGCCGATGATCGACGGCGCCGGCCCCTGGCCCCGGCCAAGCATCACCACGACGACGGCAACGGCCGCGTAGCCCCAGAGGACATCGACGAACAGGGCGAGCGGCATGCGGACGGCACGTACCGTCACGAGATCACCGGAGCGGCGGGCGGCGCGAACTCCACGCCTGCGTCGGCGACATCAAGCACCTGCACGCCGGCGAGCAGCTCGGGCCACGTCTCGCCGCTGGTTGACAGCACAACGATCCGGTGACCGCGGCGATGCAGCCGCAGCAACGCCGCAGCGAGATCGTCAGGCATGATCGCGGTGATCACGGCGAGCGTCGTGCCGGCGCTCAGGCGATGCTCCTCGCGGTCGATCATCGAAGAAAGCGGACAGAGCACGAAGGGGATCACCACGGCGAGCGCTTCGAGCACGCGGATGAACTGCTCCGGGCGGCGTCCCGGCGCGATGCGGATGGCGTGATCGGCATCCGGAAAGCTGCTGTTGGCAAGGAGGCCGATGGCGTATCGGGAGTCGTACGCATCGCGAGCGATTGATGCAGCGACCTCAATCGAGCGCTCCAGGAGATGGGCGACGTATCCCGCCCACGCAGGCGTCAGCGTCTGGGTATTCAGGGCGAGATACAAATGCAGCGAGGACGTGGGCTCGTAGGTGCGCGACTGGAGCTTGCCGAGCCGGGCGGTGGCGTTCCAATCGATGCGGCGCCGCTCGTCGCCCGGATTGTAGTCGCGAACGCCGGCGATGCGCGAGGGGTCCTCGAACACGCGCAAGGCACCGCGCCGCTCGCCGAACGGCCGCCGCGACGGGAGAGCGAGATCCGGCAGGTCGACGATCCGGGGATATACGATGACTCGCGTGCGCCGCGTCTCGGCGCGCTCGTCGGCGTACAGGCCGAAGGCGTCCCCGGCGCGCAAGACGGCGGGGCCGAGTTCGTACACGCCGCGTGCCGGACACTGCAGCTCGACATCGCGGCTGACGCGCTCGTGAGCTCCGATAGATGTGCGCCATGTCAGGCTGGCATTCAGCCCGCCCGACCGGTGAAAGTCTGCGTCGGCGACGGTCTCATCGGCGGCGATCAGCATCTCTGGGAACTGCTCGTGGATCTCGATCCATGGGAGCGGGAGCGGCTTGCGATTCGTGACGCGCAGCGTAACGCCAACGATCTCACCGGCGAAGGCGTGGTCCTCGGGCACGTTGCGCTGGTACGCCACGCGGCGCAAAGCATAGCGTGCCCAGAGCATCGCGCCGCCGCACGCGATCGCGATCGCAAACCCGAGGACGACGAGGACGGCGTTGAGCGCGACAAGGCCCGCGATGACAAGCACAGCCGTGTAGAACGGCCACGCATGACGGATCATCTGGGCGTCCGATGCGCTGCGGTCGGCATCATCCCTCGACCGGTACGGGCAGCTCGTCGAGGAGGTCGCGGACGAGGCTCTCGGCGTCGCGGCCGCGAAGCCGCGATTGCGAGCTGAGCATGATGCGGTGCCCGAACACCGAGGGCGCGAGCCGCTTCACATCATCCGGCAGCACGAAGTCGCGGCCGCTAACCGCAGCGAGTGCACGCGCCGCCCGGAAGAGCGCAAGGGTCGCTCGGGGGCTGGCGCCCAGCTCAACGGATGGATGGGCGCGTGTCGCCTGCGCGAGCCGCACAATGTAGCCGCGCACGGATGCGTCGCAGTGGACGGATGGCAGCAGAGCCGCCAGTCGGACGAGCTCGCGCCCCTCGATGACGGGCTGCAACGCGTCGAGCGGGCTCTCGGCCTCGAAGCGCACGAGGATGGCGTCCTCCTCGGTCTCGTCGGGATAGCCCATGCGGATGCGGAGGAGGAAGCGGTCGAGCTGCGCCTCCGGAAGCGGGAACGTGCCCTCCAGCTCGATCGGATTCTGCGTCGCCAGCACGAGGAACGGGCGAGGAAGAGGCTTGGTGACACCATCGACCGTCAGCTGCTGCTCTTCCATGGCTTCCAGCAGTGCGCTCTGCGTGCGCGGCGTGGCGCGGTTGATCTCGTCCGCCAGCACGATGTTGGCGACGAGCGGGCCGGCGCGGAACTCGAACTCGCCCGATTTCTGGTTGAAGAAGTTGATGCCAGTCACGTCGGACGGCATCAGGTCGGGAGTGAACTGGATACGGCGGAAGGTGCAGCCCACACTGCGGGCCAGCGCCTTGGCGAGCATCGTCTTGCCCAACCCGGGTACGTCATCGATGAGCACGTGGCCGTTACAGAGCATGGCGACGAGCGCGAGCTCGATCACCTCGGCGCGGCCGACGATGACGCGCGCGACGTTGGCGCGGACGCGCTCGGCGGCATCGCGGATGGCAGCGATGGCGATTGCGGGGTCTGCGGGGTCGACGTCGCCAGGCATCTCGCTCACTCCCGCCCCGATCCTCGACGGCCCGTAGGCACGGCGTGGAGGAGGAAGGTTCTTTCTTGACGAGGTGAGAGCAGGATAGCATTCGTCGGAGTAAGAGATGCGGATCAAGCGAATCCACCACGTGACCGTTGCAGTACGCAACCTCGACGGCGCGCGCCTGACGTTCGAGCAGCTCTTTGGCGTGCAGGGCGCACGCGACACCGACGTGGCTCCGTTCGGCGTACGCGTGGTCGACGTGCCCGTGGGCGATTCACTCCTCCAGCTCGCGGCGCCCTCGGGCGGCGACAACCCCCTGATGCGGTTCCTGGAACGCAAGGGCGAGGGCTTCTACAACCTCGCGCTGGAGATCGAGGATCTCGACGAGGCCGTGCTGGAGCTGGCATCGCAGGGCGTCCGGGTGAGCGAGCCAACGGAGCTGGAGCCGGGCGTGCGGTCAGCGTTCGTTACGATGTCGGCCACGCACGGACTCAGCGTGCAGCTGGTCGAAGTCGATCAGTCCTTCGGTCTCTCAGTCGATCAGTCGGACGACGCGGCCGGTCAGCCGGTCGGCGCGACAGGCAGTCAGCCGGCCGTGGAACCTGCCGCGGCTCCCGTGGAGGAAGCGTCAGACGAAGACGCTGCGCTGCAACCGCCGCTGGATCTTACGCCAGACGAGTGGTCCGACGTGGATTGACCGCGCGATGTACCTCATCCCGTCACGGTGCTATGATCGGCGCACCGCGGAAACGTCAGCACGGGAGGTGAGTCATGCCGCAGCAGTTCAAGGGCGTCATCGGACGCTCGGTCGATGAATCGACCGCATGGTGGCCGGAGCCCGTACGAGCTCGCGCGGGGGCACCAAACGTCCTGTACATCGTGCTCGACGACGTAGGGTATGGCCAGATCAGTTGCTTCGGCGGCCCGTGCGAGACACCGAACCTGGACCGGCTCGCGGCGAACGGCCTGCGTTACGCGAACTTTCACACCACGGCGCTCTGCTCGCCCACACGCACGTGCCTGCTGACGGGGCGCAACCACCACTCAAACGCCATGGCGAGCATCGTCGAGAATGCTTCGGGCTTCCCGGGCTACACCGGCGAGATCCCGTTCGAGAACGGCTTCCTGTCGGAGATGCTGACGCCGCACGGGTACGCGGCGTACGCGGTCGGCAAGTGGCACCTGACACCGCACGTCGAGATGAACATGGCGGCCCGAAAGGACCGCTGGCCGCTGGGCCGCGGCTTCGAGCGCTACTACGGTTTCATGGGCGGCGACACCAATCAGTGGCATCCGGACCTGGTGTACGACAACCACCCGATCGAGCAGCCACGCACGTACGAGGAGGGCTACCACCTCACGGAGGATCTGGCAGACCGCGCGATCGAGTTCCTCACCGATCTCAAAAACGTGGCGTCGGAGAAGCCCTTCTTCCTCTACTTCTGCACGGGCGCGGCGCATGCGCCGCACCACGCACCAAAGGAGTGGATCGCAAAGTACCGCGGCAAGTTCGATATGGGCTGGGACAAGGCGCGGGATGCGGTGTTCGAGCGGCAACAGCAGATGGAAATCGTGCCTCCGGGGACGCAATGCACCGAGCGGCCACACTGGATCCCCGAGTGGGAGACGCTGTCCGCCGATGAGAAGCGGCTGTACGCACGCATGATGGAGGTGTTCGCCGGGTTCATGTCGCACACCGACTACCACATCGGGCGCGTCATCGACTTCCTGGAGGAGATCGGCGAGCTCGACAACACGATCATCGTGGCCATCTCCGACAATGGCGCGAGCGCGGAGGGCGGGCAACACGGGTCGCTAAACGAAGCGATCTTCTTCAACCGCGTGCCGGAGACCGTGGAGGAGAACCTGGCGAAGATTGACGAGCTGGGCGGGCCGCACACGTTCAACCACTACCCGTTCGGCTGGACGTGGGCCGGAAACACGCCCTTCCAGCGCTGGAAGCGCGAGGTGCACGAGGGCGGTGTCGCGGACCCGTGCATCGTGCACTGGCCGGCGGGCATCATTGGACGCGGCGAGATCCGCCGCCAGTATGTTCATGCGGTGGACGTCTCGCCAACGGTCCTGGAGGTACTGGGGATCGAGCCGCCGCACGCGATCAAGGGCGTGACGCAGTCGCCGATCCAGGGGACGAGCTTCGCGCACACGCTGAACGACGCGGGGAAAGCAAGCAACCACGAGACGCAGTACTACGAGATGCTGGGCAACCGGGCGATCTACCACCGCGGCTGGAAGGCGGTCACGTACCACGGCACCGAGGGCATGATCTACGACGGCGTGACTGATCCGCGCAAGCCCTTCGACGAGGACGTCTGGGAGCTGTACCACGTCGAGGAAGACTTCTCGGAGAGCCGCGACCTCGCCGGCGAACACCCGGAGAAGCTCCGCGAGCTGCAGGATATCTGGTGGATCGAAGCCGCGAGGAATAACGTGCTGCCGCTTAATGCGGGGACGGGCGGGCGCGCGCTCCGGCGGCCACGACTGACGGCCAACCCCGGCAAGCGATTCATCTACTACCCGAACGGCGCGGGGATCGAAGCCGCTTCGGCGGCGAACACGAAGAACCGGTCGCACACGATCACGGCCGAGGTCGATGTGCCGGCGAGCGGCGCCGAGGGCGTGCTGGCGGCGGACGGCGGGCGTTTCGGCGGCTACTCGTTGTACGTGCGAGAGCGACGGTTGTGCTATTCGTACAACTTCCTGGGCAAGGCCGTCTGGACGTTCACGTCGGATATTGAGATCCCTGCGGGCAAGGGCACGCTGGGCGTCGGGTTCGAGAAGACGGGACAGCAGCCCTTCGGGGCGGGCGGCATTATTCGCCTGTATATCAACGGCAACGCGTGCGGCGAGGGCGAGCTGCCGCGCACCGTGCCTTTCATATTCGGACTGGGCGTGGGGTTTCAGATTGGCCGCGACGGTCCCAATCCGGTCACGGAACACTATGCGTCGCCGTTCCGGTTCACCGGCACGCTGCGCCGGGTGATCGTCGACGTATCGGGGCCGGAGCCGCCGCGTGACCTTGAGCAGGAAGCGCGGATCGAGATGGCGCGGCAGTAGTAGGGTTCACCACAGAGGCACAGAGACAGAGAGTTCGAAAATGTGTGAGACGAGACACCCGGCTGCGTGTTGCGCGCCTTCGAGCGGCATGCGCCGCGACGATCTTGCGTCTGCTGAGCGAGTACCTCACCCACCAACCCCCTTCGCCACGGCGAGTCTTCGATCTCCACAACGTGGAGAGCGTGAGCCGCTTCGGCGCGTGGACGATCACGCGGGCGCTGCGACAACGGAAAGCATGGTGCTGCTGCCTGGCGGCGAGTTCCTCATGGGTACCGACGACAGCATCGGGTATCCGCAGGACGGAGAGGGGCCGGCGCGAAGCGTCGTGCTCCGGCCGTTCCGGATCGATGCAACGGCAGTGAGTAACGAGCGCTTCGCAGCCTTCGTCGCAGCGACCGACTACGTGACGGACGCGCACCGGTACGGCTGGTCGTTCGTGTTCGGTGGGCTGCTGCCGGATGACTTTCCTGAGACGCGCGGAGCGGCGGCGGCACCGTGGTGGCGACAGGTCGAGGACGCCGACTGGCGGCATCCCGAAGGCCCGCAGTCAAACATCGACGGCCGCGAGCAGCACCCGGTCGTGCACGTGACCTGGTCCGATGCGTTGGCGTACTGCACGTGGGCGGGCACGCGGCTGCCGACAGAGGCGGAGTGGGAGTATGCGGCGCGCGGGGGCCTCGTGCAGCGGCGCTACCCGTGGGGCGACGAACTGACGCCGGACGGAGAGCACCGCTGCAACGTCTGGCAGGGCGAGTTCCCGCGCACGAACACGGTCGACGACGGCCATTACGGCACGGCGCCCGTCGCCGCGTTCCAGCCGAACGGTTTCGGGCTGTACAACATGTGCGGCAACGCGTGGGAGTGGTGCGCGGACTGGTTCAGCCCACGCTTCCACATCAACGGACCGCGGGAGAATCCGGCCGGGCCTCCGGAGGGCACGCACCGCGTCATCCGCGGCGGCTCGTTCCTCTGCCACAAGTCGTACTGCTACCGGTATCGCGCGGCGGCGCGCAGCGCCAACACGCCGAATAGCTCGACCGGGAACACAGGGTTCCGCTGCGCGCGGGATGCATGACGTCGCGCTCAAGGGCGCAGCCCCTCATCCGGACGCGACCATCGATCGTCGGTTCTTGTCGAGCACTTCGGCGTACAGATCGAGCGTGACCTTTGCGGTGCGCCGCCAGGTGAAGTTCGCACGGATGTGTTCGCTCGCCGCGGCCCCCATGCGAATGCAGCGCGCGGGGTCGGCGAGCAGCGTGCGGATGGCGGCGGCGAGGGCGTCGGGGTCGCCGGGCGGCACGAGGAGTCCCGTGCGGCCGTCTTCGATGAACTCCGGGAAGGCGCCCGCCGTCGTCGCGATGACGGCGGCGCCACACGCCATCGCCTCCGCCGCGGGAAGACCGAAGCCCTCGTACAGCGACGGTGACACGACGATCTGGGCACTGTTGTAGAGGCGGCGCAGCTCTTCGGTCGAGAGCCTCGGGATGTACTCGACGAATCGTTGCAGCCCGTGCTTCCAGACGAGCGGCGGCACGACCGCCATGTCTTTTTCTTTCTTGTCCTTGAACAGCAGACGGAAGTCTGTGTCGTGCTGGAGCCGCGCACACGCCTCGATGAGGAATTTTGCGCCCTTGTTGCGGTCTTCGGAGTCGCCGACAAAAAGGATCGTGCCGGGCACGCGTACCGCATCGGGCAGCGGGTGCATCAACGCATGGTCGACGCCGTACGGCGTCTGGCGGATGTGCGCGAGCGGGATGCGCATCGATTCACTGACGCTGTGGGCGGAGTTGCGCGATCCCGTGAGGATCATGTCGATGCCCTTGGCGACGATCGACTGCATGCGGCCGGGGAACCAGATCTCGCGCGAGATGCGGCGGGCCAGCGTCTTCGCTTCGCGCAGGTTGTTCGCCTTGTCGATGGCGAGCGGGTGGTGGAGCGACGCGACAACCGGCCTGCCCAGCAGCTTCTTCATCGCGAGGATGCCGTAGCCCAGCGTCTGGTTGTCGTGGACGAGGTCGAACGGGCCGTGCTCGCGCTCGATCTCGGCGAGCTTTCGGTACGCACGCACGCTGAACGAGAAGAAGAGCGAGCCGAGCGAGACGCGCGTCGATGCGAACTCGTAGAAGTTCCACGGATGGAGGAACGCCTGGGGCGCGGCATCGTACGCATGCTCGTCCCGGCCGTCCAGGAAGGCCCAGAGCGTGTACGTGTGGAGCTTGTGGTGCACGACGCCGTCGGCGAGCTGTGGATACGGGCGGCCCGAGATCACGTGCACTTCGTGCCCGAGTTTCACCAGCTCGCGCGTGATGTAGTGCAGGTACACACCCTGCCCGCCGGAATACATGTTGCCCTGGTACATGATGAAGGCGAGTTTGAGGGGAGTTCGTAGTTCGTAGTTCGTAGTTCGTGGTTCCACGCTACGCTGCGCCTCTTCGAATCGTCGAAATGAGAGCGGAGAGCATGCGCTCGACCTCGTCGACCGCCGCCGCGACTTCTATGTACGACTCCTCCGGTATGTAACCGAGATCCTTCGCGAGAAGCAGTTGACACTCCATCTCCTTGGCCGCGCCCATCGCGTAATGACCATGCTTCAACAGATCTGCCTTCGTGTTGAGGCCACATCCCTCGACGATGTTCGATGGAACGGAACTGGAGCAGCGCTGGAGTTGGCTGCTCAAGCCGTATTGTTCGTGCTTCGGAAACTTCGCGGTCGCGCGATAGACGGCAAGCGTGAGCGCGTGAGACTTCTCCCATACCTTGAGCTTCTTATAATCTTGCACGCGTCAATCCCGCTCTCCATCTGCGCCAGAGAACTGCGGACTACAAACTCCAAACTACGAACTACCCACTCCCCTCACCGCCTCCGGCAGATGTTCCTCCTGGTAGTGATAGGCGGAGACCATCACCAGATATATCCCGCACGGTACGGTACCGCCGAGATCCGGCCAGAAGTAATCAGAGGTCTGGGAGAACGCGCGCGCGGGGGTGCGCTCGGCGGCGGCAATCAGCGCGTCGAAAGTCGCGGCGGACTGGTCGAGAACCTCCGCCCAGGGCTGCTCACGGGCCTCGGCCATGCGGGCGGCGTTGAACACCTCGACGGAGACGTAGCGGTGGATGCCGGCGGGGTAGCCGCTGAGCGACATGATCGACGGCTCGCTGGCGCCAGCGGCGATCTCATCGAACGCAGCGGCGACCCAGCGTTCCCAGCCGGTGATATGCCCAACGATCTCCTTCATCGAGCGCCCGTCCGGCGTCCACGGCGTGGACGCCTGCTCGCCGCTGAGGTCCCGCACTTCGCGCATCATGCTGAAGCGACACGAGCGCAGCAGCTCGATCAGGCGCTCCTTTCGGGCTTCTTCGTCAAGCGTAAGTGCGATCCGCAGTTCGTCCTGCAGTGAAAACGCTGCTGCCGGTGTCTCGCGGGATGCGGCCGGTAGACCTGGATCGATGGCGAACGGCGCCGGGACGGCGCGCACTTCGACGCTCGATCGATCGTCGATATCGAAGGCGCCGTGGCCGTTCGACGTCGCGCCGTTTCGTGAACGCTCGTGCAGCGGTTTGCGGCTGTAGACGACGATGCTCTTCGGCAGGATGCGGTTGCCGATGTCGTCGAGTGCCGTGACGACGCTCGACTGGCGCGCGCGCTGTGAATCGAGGATGCGGCGGAAAGCGCTGGTGATTGGCCCCTGCTTGCCCCAGTCGCTCCAGAACGCGATGTGGCTCAGCCAGTACGCAGTTTCGAGCGAATGGCGGTAGCGCACCGCGTACGGCTCCAGGCCGGAGGTGCGCATCAGGCGCACGATGTCGCCGCGCTCAAAGATGCGGACGTGGCCGCCGGCGTGCGTGCGGTAGTTCTTCGAGAGCTTCCAGAAGATCTTCTCCGAGAACTCATCGGGCACGCTGACGGCGAGGATTCCGCCTGGCTTGAGGACGCGCACGAGTTCGCGTGCCAACACGTGCTCGTCGTCCACGTGCTCCAGCGTCTCGGTGCAGATGACCCGGTCGAACGCCCCATCCTTGAACGGCAGCCGCTCGCCGGCGGTCTGCAGCCAGTGGACGCGCGCCTTCACCTCGTGGCGGCGGCGCATGATCTCGAGCAGGTAGCGCCCGGCGCGGATGTCATTGCGCGAGATGTCGGCGCCGATGATGTCGGCTGGCTGCTTCGACAGCTCCAGGACGTGCCGGCCCGTGCCGCAGCCGAGATCGATCACGCGATCGGTCGGCGCGATGTCGAGCAGCGCCGGATCAATCGACTGAAAACGATCGAGAGTGGAGATCATCGCAGAAATGTTAGCGGGTATGGTCGCTGGAGGTTAGCGGTTGGAGGCGGAGGTGCAGATGGGCAGTGATTACTCGGTCGCCGCTATGGCGAGTCGCGCGTCCGCGACGCCGTTGATCGAGGTGTGCGCGGCGCGCCTGCGTCCGTAGTGGACGAGGTCTTTGCCGATGACGAGGTTCGCCACGGTCTCCAGATACTCGAGCAGCTTGAAGCGACGGTTGTGGTGGACGTTGATCAGCTTCCAGGTGATGCGCACCGGCGGGAAGCTCTCGTTGGACAGGCCGTGGATGCAGCGCAGGAACCAGTAGAAGCTCTGCGACGCGTGGCGACGCCGCTCGAACTCGACCTGTATGCCACTTTCCTCGAGGATGCGGCGCATCTGACCCGGGCGATACCAGCGCACGTGGCCGCCGGGCGAGTGCCAGTAGTCCCAGCTCAGTGCCCAGTACGCGCGCTCGGGCCAGTAGGCTGGCACGCTGACGGCGGTCTGCGCGCCGGGCTTCGTGACGCGGATGAACTCGGCGATGCCGCGGCGGTCATCGGGAATGTGCTCGAAGACTTCGGTACAGAGCGACTTGTCGAAGGCGCCGTCCTTGAACGGGAGGTTCTGCGCGTCACCGACGATGAAGTCCGCGTGGCCCTTGATCTTGCCCAGGCGCACCATGTCGCCGTACATGAACTTGGCGGCGACCAGGTCATCGCGCGAGAAGTCCAGCCCAACGATGCGGCCCG
Organism: uncultured Dehalococcoidia bacterium; assembly: GCA_964421985.1. Classification (GTDB taxonomy): domain Bacteria; phylum Chloroflexota; class Dehalococcoidia; order DSTF01; family JACRBR01; genus JANXYW01. Next base: position 14,474 of record CAYQZE010000003.1, read on the forward strand.
GGTAGCGCGCCGCCTCCATCGTGTGGCGTCCGTTGCCACAGCCGAGATCGAGTACGCGATCGCCAGGCCCGATGCGGAAGTGGCGCTTAAAATCGATGTTGACGATGTTATCGGGCAATACGAGAACCTGGAACCCATCTAGAACTTAGAACTAAGAACCTAGAACCTGCGAGGCGGATCCATGGTCTGCCATTGCAAATGTGCGGCGCTTCGCTGGCACTATCTCTTCATACACGGCGAGCGTCTCTTCCGCCGCTTTGCGCCAGTTGAACTTCTCCTCGATGCGACGCCGTCCGCCTTCGGAGAGCCGCTGCCGCAGGCCCTCGTCATTCCACATCATCCGGATCGCGTCCGCAAGCGCCTGCGGGTCCGAGGGCGGCACGAGCCATCCGCTCTTGCCGTGCTCGACGATCTCACGGTAGGCGCCGATGTCGGTCGCTACCGTAGGCGTGCCGCAGGACATCGCCTCCGCAAGCGGCAGGCCGAAGCCTTCGTGGACGGACGCCGTAACCAGCAGCTTCGCCTCGTTGTAGTGGCGCACGAGTTCGGCGGTCGGGATCCGGCCGGTAAAATCGATGCGCGAATTCAGGCCGTATTCGTCGACGAGGCGCGGCGCGAGTTTGAGGTTATGCTTCGCGTTGTCGACGAACGTCACGCGAAGGTCCATCTCGTCCTTGAGCAGATCGAGCGCTTTGAGGAAGTATCGCGCGCCCTTGTTGCGGTCCTCCGAGTTGCCAACGTAGAGCAGCTTGTCGCGCTGGCGCTCGACGCCCGGCAGCGGGCGGAAGGTGTCGATATCGATGCCGTTGTACACGGTGCGGACGCGTTCCGGAGGCAATCGGAACGCCGCTTCCACGTCGATGCGGGAGGTCTCCGAGACGACGATCACGCGATCGACCGCCTTCGCGACCGCCTCTTGCATGATCCACGGGGACCAAAGGATGCGCCGCGCCTTTTCGTATGTAGAGCGCGCCTGACGAAGCTGGTTCTTCAGGTCGTACGAAAGCGGATGGTGGATCGTCGCGACGAGCGGGAAGCCGCTGGCGTGAGCAGCCCAGACGCCGTAGCTCAGCGTCTGGTTGTCGTGGACCACGTCGAAGTGATGCTTGGCGGCCAGCTCGCGCAGCTTGAAGTAGGCGCGCACGCTGAAGTTGGCGAGCAGCGACGAGAGCGCGATGCGCGTCGAGATGAACTCATAGAAGTTGACCGGGTGGAAATAGCTGAGCGGCGGCCGGTTGAAGACGAAGTCCTTCTTGTAATGATGGTACGTCCAGTAGCTGTAGTCAGTGATGTTGTGCGTGACCACGCGCTCGTCGAGCTGCGGATAGGGGGGACCGGCAATGACATGCACCTCATGGCCCATGCGTGCCAGCTCGCGCGTCAGGTAGAAAAGGTAGACCCCTTGGCCGCCGGAGTACATGTTGCCCTGGTACATGAGGAAGCAGATGTTCACAGGGAGCTTTCAGCTAGTCGGCGGGTCAGGCTGTCCGTCCGTGGGCCGGTCGGTCCGCCCTTCTCTCGGAGGCCGGCGGCGCGTCGACAACACGGCGCATGGTAACAGAGCCGGCCCGGGCGTCTTCCGAAGACGCGTCCGCACCCATCGACCGCTGACGACCGGCGACCGATCTCCTACAATTCCCCATACGGAGGGGTGTCCGAGTGGATTAAGGAGACCGTCTTGAAAACGGTTGTGGGCTCAACACCTACCGTGGGTTCGAATCCCACCCCCTCCGCCAGCCTCGCCTGTTCGTAGCTCAGGCTTGAACTTCGTGACGACGTGCACTAATCTGCGGGCGAATCTACGACCGCCGCACGGGAGGATCACATGAGCCTCGATACGCGCTGGGAAGATGTCGATGCGCTCCTGACCCGCACGTCGCGCACAAAAGGCGAGGCGCTGACCAACGCCGTCCGCGAAGTCGTCGAGATGCGGTTCAAGTTCCCTACGCCGGAACGGGCGTCGTACCGCGCCTACGCCAACGTGCCGGCGGTGACCATGGCGGTGCAGGTCGGCGATGAACAGATCGCGCCGGACATCGTCGTCGTCGAGCGGCTGAACACGGGCGATACGAAGCTCGTGATGACGGCGGCGGTCGTGGACAAGGAAGGCGTCACGGAGGGCGAGGCCAAGCGGGCGTGGGCGCGGTATGCCGCCATCCCCAACCAGGTCTTCTACTTGTACGTCCCTGTCGGTCACGGCGCGGCGGCGAAGCGCATCTGCAAGAAGCTCAAGATCCCGGTCGAGGGGTACCGTACGTGGCGTACGACGCCGCGGGGGTTCGAAGTCAATGATGTATCGGAGCCGGCATCGCCACTGGCGGCGCTGATGCCGCCCCTCGTGCGAAAACTGCTGGCGACTCCGTAGGCCGCTGGCGTCCCGGAGCCAGCCGAGCGCAATCGTCGGACTTGGCTTCCCGTTGCCGAGGTATGCGCTTGTGGCTTGAGCGCAATCTTGACAGCCCTGCTACGCTCGAAGTGCCATAACTCGCCTAATCGGCGAGTGAACGGCGATTCCTGAACACGGCTGCGTCCGTATTCAGATTTGCGCACGCTCGGTCGAACAACCTGTTGTGCCGCCTTCCGGGTCGTGTATAACACTCGGGGCCAAGCGCCGAACAGGCAGTCAAAAGGGAACCATGACAGAGACGACGATCGCGCCAGCCGGAGACGGCATTGAGAGCTCTATAGCGACCGCCGCTCCACGGGCGAAGGGCGCCGCTCTCAAGAAGGCGGCAAAGAAGGCTCCAAGTAAAGCGTCGCGGACGAAGGGCGCCCACCCCGCAGGCGCTTCCCGCAGCGCGAAGGGCAAGAGCCTCGTCATCGTCGAGTCACCGGCAAAAGCACGGACGCTGTCGGGGATTCTGGGCAGGCAATACGACGTGCGCGCATCCGTGGGGCACGTGCGCGACCTGCCGAAATCGCAGCTGGGCGTCGACGTAGACGACGATTTCGCGCCACGCTACATCGTCCCGAAGGACAAGAAGGACATCGTCAAGCAGCTCAAAGTGGCAGCCCGCGAGGCAAAGCAGGTGTTTCTCGCGACCGACCCCGACCGCGAAGGCGAGGCGATCTCCTGGCACCTCCTCGAAGCGATGGACCTCTCGACCAAGGGGTACCAGCGAGTCGAGTTCCACGAGATCACGACGGACGCGATCCGTGAGGCGTTCAATCACCCGCGCGAGATTAACATGCAGATGGTGAACGCGCAGCAGGGGCGGCGCGTGCTGGACCGCCTCGTGGGGTACAAGATCAGCCCGATCCTGTGGAACAAGATCCGCCGCGGCCTCAGCGCCGGACGCGTGCAGTCCGTCGCGCTGAAGATGGTGGTCGACCGCGAACGCGAGATCCAGGCGTTCGTGCCGCAAGAGTACTGGACCATCGACACGCGGCTGGTCAAGGCGGACGACGCCGACACGCAGGCGTTCGCGGCGCGGCTGGCGGGTCTGCCCGGGACGAAGAAGGCGGAGATCGGCAACGCCGATCAGGCGCAGGCGATCACGGCGGACTTGCGGCGCGCAGCGTACAGCGTGCGCGAAGTAAAGAAGAAGCAGCAGCTCCGCCGGCCATCGCCGCCGTTCACGACGAGCACGCTCCAGCAGGAGGCTTCGCGCCGCTTCGGCTTCTCCGCCAAGCGCACGATGGCGGTCGCGCAGCAGCTCTACGAAGGTCTGAACGTGCCAGGCGAGGGTCAGGTTGGCCTCATCACCTACATGCGTACCGACTCGCTCAACGTCGCGCAGGTCGCGCGCGATGAAGCGCGCGGGGTCATTACACAGCGCTTTGGCGCCGACTTCGTGCCGGCACAGCCACGCGTCTACAAGACGAAGTCAAAGGGCGCGCAGGAGGCACACGAAGCGATCCGACCGACGTCGGCCGTTCGAGATCCTGCCTCGGTCCGCAAGTCGTTGACGCAGGATCAGGCGAAGCTGTACGGCCTGATCTGGCAGCGCGCCCTGGCCAGCCAGATGGCGGACGCGATCTTCGACCAGGTGAGCGCCGAGATCGATGCGACCGTCGACACGCAGGCGGCCCCGTACCTGCTGCGCGCGTCGGCGAGCCACATGCGGTTCCCGGGATTCCGGCAGGTCTATATCGAAGGCCGCGACAGCGACGAGGACGAGGACGCGGAGAAGACACTTCCGGAGCTCAACGATGCCGACATCCTGCGCCTGCTACAGGTGACGCCCGATCAACACTTCACGGAGCCGCCTCCGCGTTTCACCGAGGCAACGCTTGTGAAGGCGCTGGAGGAGAACGGCATCGGCCGGCCATCGACGTACGCTCCGATCATGTCGACGATCCAGGACCGCGGGTACGTGAAGAGGGACGGGCGCGCGTTGAAGCCAGAGGAACTCGGCTTCGTCGTCTGCGACATGCTAAGCGAGCGCTTTCCGGCAATCGTTGATGCTGGCTTCACGGCGCGGATGGAAGACGAATTGGATGAGGTCGCCAACGGCGAACGCACGTGGCCACCCGTGGTGAGGGAGTTTTACGATCCGCTGAAGGAAGCGATCGAGGCAGCGGCCGAGGCCCCTCGCATCGAGCAACAAACCGATGAGAAGTGCGAGAAGTGCGAAAAACCCATGATCGTGCGCTGGGGGCGGTTCGGCCAGTTTCTGGCTTGCACCGGATTCCCGGAGTGCAAGAACGCGCGCCCCATCGGCGATGAGGCCGCGCTAGCCCAACAGACGGACGAGACGTGCGACGTCTGCGCGTCGGCGATGGTGATCAAGCGTGGCCGCTTCGGCCAGTTCCTGGCGTGCTCACGGTATCCGGAGTGCAAGGGCGCCCGCCCGATCCTGAAGAAGGTCGGGGTCACCTGTCCCAAAGACGGCGGCGAGATCGTCGAGAAGAAGTCGAAGCGCGGGCGCATATTCTACTCCTGCGCGAACTACCCGAACTGCGACTTCACCAGCTGGTCGCGGCCGTTCAAGAAGGGCTGCCCATCGTGCGGAAGCTTGATGGTCGCCGCGACCAAGGGCACAGCCAAGTGCACGCAGTGCGACTGGAAAGGCGACGCCGACGATTCGGCGCCGGAGCCCGAACTGGCGAAAGCGTCGGCGTGACCGGCATTCCCGCACGAGCATCGCACGGCCGATGAACCCTGCCAGGCCCCGCCCACACGAGGCACGACGGCGCGCGGCTCCGCTCCGCATCGATCGCCGCAGCTTCCTTGTCGCGTCGGCCGCGATCTCGGCGTCGGCGGCGGGAGCCGCAGTTGTCGGCTGCCGTGAAAGTGCTACATCGTCCAAGCGAAGCGATGTGCTCGGAGGGTCGGCGCCGCTGTTGTTGCCGGCGGGCACGCGAGGCGGGACGCTACGCGTCTACAACTTCGACGCGACGGCGTACGACTCCCTCGATCCGCATCAAACGCAGATGGGCCCAGTCGCGAACATGCACTCGGCGGTATTTAGCCGGTTGTTGCGATACGACGATGAGATCGCCGGCACCATCGCGCCCGACCTGGCTGCCGCCATGCCGGAGCAGCCGGACGCGACGACCTACATCATGCACGTGCGCGACGATGCGTCGTTTCACGACACGCCAAGGCTGCGTACCGCGTACCCCAACACGGTTGGCCGCGCGCTTACCGCGGACGATGTGAAGTACAGCATAGAACGACAACTCAGCGAGGGCAGTCCGCGGGGCCGCTTCTTCTTCCGCCGTAGTGATTGGGATGTCATCGAGAGAATCGAGACGCGCGACGCCCGTACGGTGGTCATCACGACGAAGTCGCCCGTGGCGCCATTTCTCAACTTCCTTGCAGGGCGACACGCCTTTGTCGTCCCGGCAGACATCGTCGGCGGCTCGGATTCGCTGGCCACCGAGAGTGCAATGATCGGCAGCGGCCCGTTCGTGCTCGACTCATTCGAGCCCGGCGTGGCTGTGAAATTGAGTCGCAACCCCGGCTGGTTCGGGCGTGACGACAGTCCGCGCGGGATCGGCGATGGCCGGCCATTCCTCGACGGAGTTGATGCATTTCTCTCGCCGCAGGAGGACGCCCTTCAGCGAGCGGCACTCCAGCGCCGCATCGTCGATGCCAGCAGTTTCGCCGACCCGACGATCCTCGACAGCGAACGCAAGACGAATCTCGCCGACCTGGCGTTGGACGAGCGGGGCGGCAGCGGGTTTCTCGCGAGCCGCTTCCTGTTGGACCGTGCGCCGTTCAGCGACGACCGGCTCCGGCGCGCCATCCACCTCGCGCTTGACCGTGTCGCACTGCTGGATCTGCTCTACCCGACGATGGACGGACGGCCATCGGCACAACTCAGCGGACCGATCGCGCCCGCAGTCGTGCGCTGGTCGATGGCCGACGCCGACTTGACGCGGCGGCCCGGGTACCGCGCGGATCCGGCGGGACGCGCGGAAGACGTCGCGACGGCCCGGCAGCTCTGGTCCGCCGGAACCGGCGGGACGCCCCTGGAGCTACACATCAACTTCGCGGGCGTGCCCAGGGCTATCCCCGAACGCGCGGCGGACGCGACACGACGGCAGCTGGCCGACGTGCTTGGAGCAACGGTTACGGCGCAGATCGACCCGACCGGCCAGACGCTGATCGCGGCCGCACTAGCGCGCAACGCTGAGGGCGCGACGGAGGGAATCGCCGCGTTCACGTTCGCATTCGAGGACGGTGGTGTCGATCTTGACGACAGCCTCTACGCGCAGTTCCGGAGCGGGCAGCCCTCGAACTCCTACCGCCTCCAGGATCCGCAGGTCGACGCGCTGCTGGACAGGTCCCGCGCAGAGTTCAATGCCGAAGCGCGGCGCCGCATCGGCCTGGACCTGCAGGAGTACTTGCTGGCGAACGCCATCGCTCGGCTGGAGTTCTGCGCGCCGATCGAGCGCCGGCTGCGCTGGGGCTACGTACGCAATGCCCGGCTGCCCGTTGGCTACGGGCGACACGATCAGCTCGCCGACGTCTGGTTGGATGCGACTCACCCGGCGTGGCGTCCCCGCTGATCTCCATTACGTAGAACACCTACGCAGAACTGTTACCCTGCTGTCGATGATCCCATCGAAGGAGGCAGCGTGGCGATAACCGTCATGGCGCTGTTCGGCGTTGTCACCGGCTTTGTACTGGATGCGTTGATAGCGCGATTGGCGCGCGAGCCGTACGAGCGGACTGATATAGACGACGAACGCCCGCCAGCGCTCCGCACCACCGCCGCAACAGGTGCACCGTTGGAGCTACACAGCGAAGCTGGTGCCCTGGAAATGCCTCGACTGTTGACAACCGGCGCGCCGTACCGGCGCATCGTCGTTGTACTCGCCACTGCGGGACTGTTCGCGCTGCTCGGCCGGCAGTACCAGAGCGAGGACTGGCACCTGGCAATCGTGGCATTCTATGCATCCGTACTGATCATTTGCACGGCGACCGACATCCTGGCCTTCCGCGTGCCGAACGCCGTGACCTACCCGGCCATCGTCGGTGCCTTCGTGATCGGCATGGTGGTGCCTGGCGCGAACCGGCTCGACGTTGCGGCGGGCGGCTTGATGTTCGGCGGACTGCTGTTCGTGCCATCGATCATCACCGGAGGGGCAATGGGCATGGGCGACGTGAAGCTGGCCTTCTTCGTCGGCTTCGCGCTGGGCCTGACTTTCGTGGTGCCCGCGATGCTGATCATGGCAATTGCGGGTGGCCTGGCAGCGGCGATCTTGCTGATTACGCGTTTGCGCGGCAAGGGGGATCCGATCCCGTATGCGCCATTCATCGCCGGCGGCGCCCTCCTGGCGATGCTCGTCCGTGGCACGGCGTTTTACGGGATCTCGTAGTCGACCGGCCTCTCCGTCGATCCGAACCTGGCGGCTCTGCTCGCTCAGGTGACGCACGCGTTGGCCGGCGCAGAGCGCGCGGCAAGGCTTGCGCCAGCCGTTAGACTACCTCCATGAAGATCCACTTGCCGTATGGCGAACACGGCATCGAAATCGAGGCGCCCGCCGGGGCGACGGTGCTCGTCCCGGAGCGCGTTGAGCCGATCGCGGATCCCGAGGCCGCGGTGCGGACGGCGATCGCCGCACCGGTGGGGCGGCGCCCGCTGCGTGAGCTCGTGCGCGCCGGGCAGCGAGCGGCCATCGTCGTCTCGGACGTGACGCGGCCGGTGCCGAACCAGGTGATCCTGCCGCCGATCCTCGACACGCTCGAAGCGGGTGGCATCGCGCGCAACGACATCACCATCATCGTCGGCACGGGCCTGCATCGTGCGTCGCGGCCGGACGAACACGCGCGCTTCCTGGGCGAAGCGATCCTCTCGCGCTACCGGGTCGTCGATCACGACGCGCGGGACGCATCCACGCAGGTGTTCTATGCCACGGGCCCGCGCACGATGGGCGTCTGGCTGAATCGTGAATACCTCAATGCTGATCTCCGCATCCTTACCGGCTTCGTCGAACCCCACCTGTTCGCCGGCTACTCCGGAGGCGGCAAGGCAGTGATGCCCGCGATCGCCGGCGCGGACGAGATCATGGCGAACCACAGCGCGCGGATGATCGGCCACCCGAAGGCGACATGGTGCACCACGCACGGCAACCCGATCTTCGAGCAGATGCGCGACATCGCGCTGAAGACCGACCCGTCGTTCATCGTCAACGTGACGCTGGACGAACAGCAGTGCATGACCGGCGTCTTCGCGGGCGAGCTCGTGGCGGCGCACGATGCGGCGATCGGCCAGGCGGCGCGGCAGGCGATCCGGCCGATCCCGCACCTCTTCGACATCGTGGTAGCGACGAACATGGGGTATCCGGCGGACCTCGTGCTGTACCAGGCCGTGAAGGGCATGTCCGTCGCGGCGCAGGCCTCCGCCACCGGCGGCGCGATCCTGCTGGTCGCGGAGTGCCGTGAGGGTGTGGGCGGGCCGGAGTACGCGGACCTGATGCGGAGCGAGACATCGCCGGGCGCGCTGCTGGACCGATTCGCGCGCGGAGATCTGCCGACCGTACACGACCAGTGGCAGGTGCAGGTACAGGCGATGGTACAGGCGCGCTGCGATGTCTGGCTGCATTCGTCGCTCGATCGTGCGACGGTTGCGTCCGCGCACCTGCGATACGCACCGGATGTGACGGCGACGCTGGCGTCGCTGATCAAAGAGAAGCGCGCGGCACTGGGCCGCGAGCCGACGGTGTGCGTGCTGCCGTTCGGGCAGCTGACGGTGCCGAGGGTTGACCGCGCATAGCAGGTCGCTTCGGACGGCATGAGAAGGGAGTCTCAGATGCGTGTCGTGATGTGCATGTTCGCGGCGGCCGCGCTAACGGCGTGCGGCGGCAGCTCGAAGCAGGCGGCGACGCCGACGGCCGTTGCGCCCGCGCGTGCGGCGACGCCTGCCGTAGCCGCCTGCCCGACGCCGCCGCCCGGCCCGCCGAGCGCGGTCCAGTACCAAGCTCCCGCGACATCGCAGCTCCAGTCCACGCTCAACGGCGTGCAAGTCACAACGGCGGCCTGCTCGGACATCGCGACCTTCACGTTCGCCGGGCCAGACGTGCCCGGCTACGAGGCGCGGTACCTGCCGGCTGCGGTCGGGTGCGGGTCGGGGCTGCCCGTGACGACGGCCGGACCGGCGCAGCTGACGTTGCGCCTGGAGCCAGCCGTTGCGCACGACAACAACGGCAACCCCACCGTCAGTCCGCTCACGCAAGCGCCGAACCTCACATCGATCAAGGAGCTGAAGCCATCGTGCGACTTCGAGGGCGTCGTGGCGTGGGTGATCGGCACCGAGGAGCGGTACTACACGGTAACGACCGCGCAGGCGCCCGCCCGGATCATCATCGAGGTGTACCAGTAGATGCGGCGCGTCCGAAGGCACGCATCGTTGCCGCCGTCCTTCCTTGCGGCGCTCGCATTGTTGGGGGTCGTGGTGGCGGCCAGCGTCCGCTGTTCCCACTTCAATGCAGAGCAGCCGGCGCTCCGCTACGTCGCGTTCGGGGACTCGTTCGCAGCCTGGGAGACGCTCCACGGCTGGGGCTACACCAAGTCGTTCAAGGACGGCCTCGCGTCCAGCCGAAAACGCACGGTGATCGAGACGAACCTCGCACACGCCGGCGATGACAGCGCCGACATGCTCGCCACGCTGCGACAGCCGGCAGCCCGGGAGGCACTGAGGACGGCTGACGTCGTTTCCTGGAACATCGGCGTGAACGATTTCATCAGCGCCCGGCAGCGCTTCCAGAAGGGCACCTGCGGCGGCGCCGACAACGAGGACTGCCTGCACAGCGCCGTCGCATCGTTTCGCGAGCATTGGGATGCCATCCTCGAGACATTACGCTCGACTCCACACCGCCGCGACGCTATCTTCCTGACGATGACCTTGTTCTACCCGGGCGGCGCGGCGGACGATCCGTCGTTCCCGGTGACGAACGCGTATCTCGATGAGATCAACCAGCACATTCGGTCGAGTGACGCCTTTGCACGCGTCGCCGACGTGCGGCCGTTGTTCAACGGCCCGGATGGCACCGCCGACCCCCGCACCCCGCACGCTTCGGCGCCCGGCGGGCTCCTGCTCGACGACGGGCATCCGAACGTCGCCGGCGCCGAAGCGATAGCAACGGCGCTGGGGGCGTTGGGTGTCGGCGTCCCGAAGAACGCTCGACGCTAATCCGACGCCGCATTGGGACGACCACGCAGCGAACCGGCGGCGATCATCGAGGGGTGCGCTGCCGGGCGAGAGCACGGTCAGACACCATGCTCCATCGCGGAGCGAAACATTTCGACCTCGGGTGCGATCTCGTGAGCGATGCGGAAATGCTCGCTCGCGGCATGCGATTCGCCCTTCGTGCGCAGGAGGAGCGCGTAGTTGTAGTGAGTCTCCGGGTCGTTGGGGCGGAGCCGAAGGGCCTCCTGGAAATGGACGGCGGCGCTCGCGTCGTCGCCGTTCGCGCGCAACAGGACAGCCAGGTTGTTGTGAGCCTCCGCGTAGACGGGCCAGATGCGAATTCCCTCGCGGTAATGCCGCTCGGCGCCGTGCGTGTCGCCTAGATTTTCGAGAAGAATCGCCAGGTTGTAGTGCGCCTCGGCGAATTCGGGGCGAATGCTCAGCGCCCGTTCATAGTGCGCCCTAGCAGCTTCGACATCTCCCTTATCCTCCAGGAAAATTGCGTAGTTGCTGTGCGCCTCCGGATAGTGTGGACGCAGTCTGAGCGCTTCTTCGTAGTGTTCCTCAGCGGCAGCGACATCGCCGTGTGCTTTCAGGAGATTGGCGTAGCCATGATGCGCATCGACGTAATCCGGGCGCGCAGCGATGGCCTCGCGGTAGTGTTCCGCGGCGCCCACGGCACTGCCCGTGGACTCCAAGAAAATTGCGTAGTTGTAGTGAGCTTCAGGATAGGCAGGGCGCAAGCGCAGCGCCTGGCGGTAGTGCTCGGCCGCGTCTGCTTGCTGGCCGTGCGCGCGCAGTACCGCCGCGAGGTTGTTGTGAGCCTCCGGGTAGCCATCGCGGAGCTTAAGCGCCTCGCGGTAGCACGTGGCTTCCTCTTCGCTGTTCTCCCCTGGTGTCCCGCAGAGCGCCGCGCCCCGCAGGAACCAGTCCTCCGCCGTGAGTTCGTCCTGCGGCCGTCGCTGCGCAGCCGCGCGATCGATGGAAGCCAAGCGATACAACCTGCGTTGCGACAGATGATCGCCCTTCTAGACGTGCGTTCCCACATCCTCGACCGAATACACAGGAACATCGAGCAGTTCGAGCACGCCTTCTGTGACGTAGAGCGTATCGGGCTCGGCCGCGTCCTCGACACGCTTGGCGAGATTAATCGCACGTCCGACCCAATCCTCACCGTCGCCCAGCGGCATGCATTCGCCAAAGTGACAGCCAACGCGGAGGGGGATATGCGCCACCTGGTCGCGGAGCAGCGTCCGCGCCTGAGTTGCACGCCACGCGGTGATCAGGTCGAGGCCGAACTGAGCGGCGGCGTCCGCCCCCTCAAAGAGAAAGAGGTGGCCGTCACCGGTGAATTTGCGATAGCTGCTGCCGAACTGGCTCGCCAGAGACTCGGCGAGATAGCGATACTCCGCCACGACGCCGACCATCAGATCGCGCGGCGTTTGGCTCCAGACAAGCGAATGCCGCTCAAGATCCGTGAAGACGGCGGCCCAGTAGCGTGCCATTTCTGATCGAGCCTCCGACAGATGCTCTGCGCACCCTCGCTCTGGCGAGATGTCGTATGATGCGGCAGCGTACCAGTCGAAGGGTCGCGCGGAGGTGAGCCAGATGCCCAAGTATATGGTGGAACGACACTTGCCGCACATCACCGCTGAGCAGTTGGCTGCGGCTGCCGCTCGTGCTAAGACAACCACCGCGGAAATGACAAGAGCAGGCACACCCGTGCGCTACTTGCGCTCGACGTTCATCCCGGGTGAGGACAAGTGTTTCTGTCTCTTCGAAGGCCCGTCTGCTGAGGTGGTCCGACAGGCGAACGAGCTAGCACAGCTCCCCATGGAGCGCATCGTTGAAGCAATGCACATCGCGTCGGAGGACCTCAACTAGACGCAGTGACGCACCGCAGCAGCCGGCGACCTACCACCGCAGCACGGGCTTGCGGGCGGCGGTCGCTTCGTCGAGGCGGCGGAGCGGGGCGGTGTGCGGGGCTTCGCGCAGCAGTTCGGGCTGCGTCTCGGCTTCTTCGGCGATCTTCAACATGGCGTCGCAGAAGGCGTCGAGCGTCTCTTTCGTCTCGCTCTCGGTGGGCTCGATCATCAGCGCCTCGTCGACGACCAGCGGGAAGTAGATGGTCGGCGGGTGGTAACCGTAGTCGATCATGCGCTTGGCGATGTCGAGCGTCTTCGCTCCCTGCGCCTTCTGTGTACGGCCGCTGAACAGCACCTCGTGCATGCACGTACGGTCGTGCGCCAACTCATAGGCGCCGCGGAGGCGCGCCTGCACGTAGTTGGCGTTCAGCACGGCGGCCCCGCTCATCGCGCGCAGGCCCTCGGGGCCCAGGCTGCTGATGTACGCATAGGCACGCAGCAACACGCCGAAGTTCCCGTGGAACGCGCCGAGTCGGCCGATGGTGTCCGGCGGGTCGGCGAGCGCGTAGGTCGCCTCCGAGGATGGACCGGTGCCGCGTCCATCTTCCATTTTCCATCTTCCATCTTCGGCGGCGGCAACGACGACGTGCGGTGAAGGCAAGAACGGCGCCAGGTGTTCCTTCACGACGATGGGGCCGGCGCCGGGGCCGCCGCCGCCGTGCGGTTGGCTGAAGGTCTTGTGCAGGTTGATGTGCATCACGTCGAAGCCGAGATCGCCGGGCTTTACTTGGCCGACCATGGCGTTGAGGTTCGCGCCGTCGCCGTACACCTGCGCGCCGTGCGCGTGCACCATGTCGGATATCTGGACTATGTTGCGGTCGAACAGGCCGAGCGTGCTGGGCAGCGTGATCATCAGCGCCGCGACGGTCGGGCCGTGCTCTTCGAGCGCGATGCGCAGCGCCTCGAGGTCCATGTCGCCGTCGGGCTGCGGCTTCACCGCGACCACGTCGAACCCGGCCATGGACGCGGTGGCCGGGTTGGTGCCGTGAGCGGAATCCGGCACGAGGATCGTCGTGCGCTTCTCACCGGCAGACGCCCCGCGTATCGACTCCAGGTACGCCTTGATCACCAGCACGCCCGCCAGTTCGCCTTGCGCGCCGGCGAGCGGCGCCAACGACGTGTCGGCCATGCCGGTGACCTCGGCGAGCGTGCGCTGCAGTCGATGCATGACGGCGAGGGCGCCTTGCGCATCCGCGGCGGGCTGCATCGGATGCGCCTGTGCAAAGCCAGGCATAGCGGCGATGGCGTCGTTGACCTTCGGATTGAGCTTCATTGTGCACGAGCCGAGCGGGTACATCTGCGTGTCGATCGACCAGTTGAGTTGGGAGAGGCGCGTGTAATGGCGCACAACATCGAGCTGCGAGAGCTCCGGGAGGTGCAGGTCGCGGCGCAGCAGTTCGGCGGGGGGCGCATCGGCCGGCGGAACGTCGGACCGCGGCATCGCGACGCCGATGCGGCCAGCGTGCGAGCGCGCATCGAGCGTGGGTTCAAGGATGTTCGCGTCGATCATCGGCCGGTTCCCGTCTCGGCAAGTGCGTCGATCAACGCGTCGATTTCTGCACGCGTGTTGAGTTCGGTGACGCAGAGCAACATGCGGTTGCGGACGTCGGAGACGTCGAGGCCACCGATGATCTTGTGCTCCATCAATGCACGATTGATCTCCGACGGCGGCGTCGGCGTGACGGCCACGAACTCGTGGAAGAACGGCTCGTCGCGCTCAACGCGGAAGCCGGGCAGCGCGTCGATACGTTCGGCGAGATAGTGCGCCTTCTCGTAGCACAACTCGGCGACACGGCGGAGGCCGCGGGGGCCAAGCGCAGCAAGATACATCGACGCCGAGAGCGCGATGAGCTGCTGGCTGGTGCAGATGTTGCTCGTGGCACGCTCGCGCCGGATGTGCTGCTCGCGTGTCTGCAGAGTGAGCACGTAGCCCGGGCGGCCGTCGAGATCGCTTGTGCGGCCGGCGATGCGTCCGGGCATCTGACGCACGTAGGCATCGCGGCAGGCGAAGAGACCCACGTACGGGCCGCCGAACGAGACCGGCACTCCCAGCGACTGTCCCTCCGCGACCACGATGTCCGCGCCGTATTCGGAGGGCGGCCGGTACAAGCCGAGGCTGATCGGCTCGGCGGCGACGATGTAGAGCGCGCCTGCCGCGTGCGTCGCATCCCCCCACGCCGCGGCGTCGAGCGACATGTGCCCGTAGAAGTCGGGCTGCGCGACGGCGAGGCAAGCGTGCTCGCCGTCGCGCAGCCCGAACGTGGCGCCGGAGGCGGGATGCGGCATGACGTCGACGCCGATGTCGCGCCCATGCGCGTAGCCGCGCACGACGGCGAGCCAATTCGGATGTATGCGCTCGGATACCGCGACGCGACGGCGGCCCGTCACGGCGCACGCCATCAGACAAGCCTCCGCAAGCGCCGACGCGCCGTCGTACATACCGGCGTTCGCGACGTCCATGCCCGTCAGCTCGCACACCAACGACTGGAACTCGAAGATAGTCTGCAGCGTGCCCTGGCTCACCTCCGGTTGGTACGGCGTGTAGCTCGTGAGGAATTCGCCGCGCATGACCAACGGCTCGATGAGCGACGGCCGGAAGCGGAGGTAGGCGCCCGCTCCGAGGAAGCACGCGTAGTCGGCCGCGGTTCGATTACGCGCGGCCAGCGTGCGCATCTCGTCGAGCAGCTCGAGTTCAGTGAGCGCGTCCGGCAGATCGATATGCGGATTTCGGTACGCCACAGGAATGTCGGTGAAGAGATCGCCGATCGATGCGGCGCCGATGGAGGCAAGCATCGCCTCGCGGTCTTCAGGCGTCAGCGGGATGTACGGGTGGGGTTCGGTCACGTGATGTAGCGCCTCAATCGGTCGTATCTTCGTCGTCACCATCGAGCTCCAATCGCGCTAGCTCTCCTCGGTCAGGGCATCGTACTCAGCAGCCGAGAGCAGTGTCGTGGCCTCGGACGGCGCCGTGAGCTTGACGCGGAGCAGCCATCCATCGCCGTACGGCTCGCTGTTCACCAGCTCCGGCTTCTCGACGACCTTCTCGTTCACCTCGATCACGTCGCCTGACGCGGGCGTGAAGAGATCAGAGACGGCCTTCACCGATTCGATCTCGCCCATCTTCTCGAATTGCACGATGCGGGTGCCCGGCACCGGCAGGTCGACGTAGACGACATCGCCGAGCTGATCCTGGGCATAGTCGGTGATGCCAATCACCGCCGCGTCGCCGTCGACCTTGAGCCATTCGTGTTCTTTCGAGTATTTCCGGTCGTCGGGGCTGACAGCCATCAGTTTCTCCGTTTGTGGCACCGCGCCGGCGGACAGGTCCGAGCACCTGTCTTTACGGCGCGGGCCTCGGTTCCTTGCTCTTTGATACGAACGGGCGGCGGACGACGACCACGGGCAACAGGCGGCCGCGGACATCGACATCAAGCTCGGTACCGTACTGCGTCAGGCTGAGCGGCAGGTACGCCATGGCGACGCTGACGCCGAGCGTCGGCGAGAAGCCGCCGCTTGCGACGGTGGCCACGTGCGCGCCCGCCCGCAAGACCGGACAATGGCTGCGGATGACGCCACGGCCCGTGGCCTTCAGGCACGTGAGCTTTCGCTCGCGACCGGCGGGTTGGATGCGCGCGAGCGCGTCGCGGCCGACGAAGTCTTGATCGTCGTCGAGGCTCACCACCCAGCCCAGTCCGGCTTCGTACGGCGTCGTCGTTTCGTCGATGTCGTTGCCCCACAACGGCAACGCAGCCTCGAGGCGCAGCGTGTCGCGCGCACCCAACCCGCACGGCTCCACGCCGGACGCGAGCAGCTGCCGCCAGATCGCCCGTCCGGCTTCGGGCGCCGTGACGAGTTCGAATCCGTCCTCGCCTGTGTAGCCGGTGCGCGAGACGAACAGCTTGTGCTGCATGAAGGGCAGCTCGGTGCAGGCATGATGTTCCATGGCAGAAACTTCGGGCCCAATAATCCGCGCCATGTGTCCCGCGGCAGCGGGGCCTTGCACCGCCAGCATGACCGTCTCCGCCTGGCGATCGAACAACTCGACGTCCATGCCGGGCGTCACATGCGAGCGGATCTGAGCGAGATCGCGATCCGCATTCGACGCGTTGCCCACGAGCAGGAAGCGTTGTGGATCGAGGCGATAGATGTAGGGGTCATCGATGATCCCTCCCTGTTCGTTGCAGAGCAGTGCGTAGTGCCCGCGGCCCTCAGCCATCTTCGCGACGTTGTACGTCACGGTGCTGCGCAGCAGGCGTTCGGCGTCCGCGCCAACGACGAACAGGCGCCCCATATGGGAGACATCAAAGACGCCCGCGCGCTGTCGGACGGCGTTGTGCTCCTCCACGATGCCGCGGTACTGCACGGGCATCGCCCAGCCCGCGAACGGCACCATGCGCCCGCCCTGTCGCTCGTGCAGGTCGAACAGCGTGGTACGGCGCAGGGTCGCAGTCGGAGATTCGGACATGGCTCGGCGAGATTGTACCGGCGGACGGGAAGTGAACGTAGGTCGTTATGATCGGCGTCATGATTTCGCAGCGGGGCGGTCGCTACGACAACCGCCCCGCTGCTCGCGTCACGCCGAGCGCTCTCTCGTACCTGGACGCAGCGCCGACGTCACCCGCGGCTGCACGACAGGCAGCCACATCACAGCAGCGAAGTCGTCGTCCGCCGCGACCCGATTATGTCGCTCGAATCCACAGCTCAGGCAGCGATGCACGATCACATGCTCGCCCTTCGGTCGCGTGAACGCGCCGACGGCCGCCATCGATCCCCCGCAGTCGCTCGCGCGATCGCCGGGCGTCTTGCCATCGACATGGCGCGAGAACAGACATTGCGGACAGTGGTTGCGATGCTTCCCTCCATACAGCGTCCTCCCTACGAACGTCCGGCAATTCCGGCAGCGAAACTCCTCGCTCGACCCCTGGAAGCGGCGCGCTCGCCGCCCATCTCGATACGTCTTCGACACGGTGTACGCCGCCTCTCTCGGAAGCCGCCGGCGTCGCCGCAGTGGCGCCTGCAGCCGCGTAGTAATCCGTTGGACGATGTTCCGTGTTCGGCAATCGGTGTAGGCATGTTGCAACTCCTTTTCGGCGAGTGAACTGTGCGATGGCTGAGGATCACGGGCCACATCATGCGAACCGTCGGCGCCCCGCCAGCCGAGCGGGGTGCGGGAAAACGCATCGCGCGCGCGGCAGCACTGAGGCGGACGCAAACAGGCCACGGTCGCCGCTGCGTCCGTGGCCCTCATGACATGCTCGGAGACGTGTGTTAGCGAGCGGATCCAGCAGGGGACGCAGCGGCGGTGGCCGGCGTGGCGGCGGTGTGCATGCGCGTCATCGATCCCTGCTTCCTAAGGCGCGACTCGTTCGGAGCGCGTCGCGTTGGGGGAGTATACGTCACGCAACGACGACCACGCAATTTGTGCGGTAGTCTGTGTCCGGCGATAGCCCAGGCCGAAGTGGCGGAATGGCAGACGCGACGGTCTCAAAAACCGTTGGGCCGCAAGGCTCATGTGGGTTCGACTCCCACCTTCGGCACCAATCTAACAGCACCGCGGGCTCGTTGAACATTGCCGGGGTGGCAACTTGCGGGCGAATGCTTCAGATGCGCTTATCGCTCGGGCGGTAGGCAGCCGTGCGGTGCAAGATCGCTCGATCTCGCGCTGCAGGTCAGTGTCGACGGCGTTCCTCTCGCCACACTCGCAGGATTGTTGACGTGATGCCCCACCCGGCACGAAGGCTGTTGACCATCGAGCCGCTCACCTTGGATCGCCCCTTTCTCCGCCGCAACCCAACTAGAACCTGTTCTATCCCCACGTCGCGGAACACGGCCCGCGCGATGAGTTCGTCAGTCCAGCCGTAGGTGGTCTCTGTCAAACCGAACGAGTGCAACGTCGGGCCATCGATGACCTTGAG
>CAYQZE010000004.1:0-37437 GCA_964421985.1 uncultured Dehalococcoidia bacterium
GTCTGGGCGAGCTCGGTCTCGCTTCCGGCCGCGGCGTTCGGGATTGGGCTCGCGGGACTCCGGACATTCGGCGCCGCACGCCGTCTTGGCTTACACGTCGGTCCGCCGGACGAGCAGCATCGGATGGCGCGCGGAATCCTGCGCGATCATCTGATCTGCCTGACCGCTATGGCCGTGCTGCTCGCCACGCAGCTCGCCAGCGCGAGGTGAGGGTAGGCTGACGCCGTCAGCCGAGCTCGCGCCGCCGCTCGATCACTTCGCGGCAGCCGCCGTCCTTCACTTCGTACACGCGTGTCGCCACGCGCTCCAGGATGCCGGGGTCGTGGCTCGCGCAGATGATCGTGCCCTCGTACTTCTCCAGCGCTTCGATCAGCTTGCGGCGCGTCGTCCTGTCGAGGTGGTTCGTCGGCTCGTCCAACAAGAGCACGTTCGTCGGCTGGATGAGGAACTTCGCCAGGGCCACGCGGCTGCGCTCTCCCCCAGATAGCATGCTGATCTTCTTGAAGACGTCGTCGCCTCTGAAGAGGAACTGTCCCAGCACCGTCCGCAGCCGCTCGTCCGGCTCGTTCACCGCGACGGACCGCACTTCCTCCAGCACGCTGTGCTCGCGCTCCAGCACTTCGTCCTGGTGCTGGTCGTAGTACTGGCGGCGCGCGCGCTCGGCCCAATCGACGCCGCCTTCGGTGGGATCGATCATCCCGGCGGCGATGCGCAAGAGTGTGCTCTTACCGCTGCCGTTCGGTCCGATCAGCACCACTTTCTGACCGCGCTCGACGTGCAAATCCACATCGACCAGCACGACGTGGTCGCCGTATGCGTGGCCGATCTCCCGGAGCATCAGCACGTCGCGCTCGGTGCGACCATGGGCGGTGAGCTTGAACTGCACCTCCGCTTCCTTGCGCGGCCGCTCGATGCGCTCGATCTTGGCGACGGCCTTCTCCCGGCTCTTCACCGCGGATGCCTTGGACGACTTGGCGCGGAACCGCGCGATGAAGCGCTCCTGCCGGTCGATCTCGCGATCCTGCCGCGCCGCGGCGCGGTCCAGCAGCTGCAGCTTCGCGGCCTTCTGTTGCTGGTACTCCGTGTAGTTGCCGGTGTACGTCTCGACTGCGCCATCGCGCAGCTCGATGATCCGGTTGGCCACGCGATCGAGGAATTCGGCGTCGTGGGTGACGATCAGCACGACGCCCTTGTACTTCGACAGATCGTCGGCCAGCCACTCCTTCGCCGCCTGATCCAGGTGGTTCGTCGGCTCGTCCAGCAGCACGTGGTCCGGCCGCCGCACCAGGATCTTCGCCAGGGCGATGCGCATCTGCCAGCCACCGCTGAACTCGCCGCACAGCTTGACGCGATCCGCGGGCGCGAACCCGAGCCCATCCAGCACGCGCCCGATCCGGGTATCGATGCGGTAGCCGTCCATCGTCTCATACGCCTCGAACAGCCGCCCCTGTTCGTCGATCAGCGCATCGAGATCGCCCTCACCGGCTTCGATCTGGCCCGCGATCTCGTGCAGCTCCAGGTCGATCGCGCGCGCCTCCGGAAACGCCGTCCACATCTCATCGACGAGACGGCGTTCGGCCTCGTGCCCGGCCTCCTGCTTCAGGTAGCCCAGCGTGCCGCCTCGGTGCCCGCACGCGCCCGCGTCGGCCTCGTCCTCGCCCGCGATCAGCCGGAGGATCGTCGACTTGCCGGCGCCGTTCGGTCCGACGAGTCCGGCCCGCTCGCCCTCGCTGACGATGAAGGTGACGTCCACCAGCACGTCCAGGCTGCCGAAGGTGCGCGCCAGGTGTTCCGCATACAACATGCCTCATGGTACCCGCCTGCGCGTCGCTGGACTCCTGACGCGCGCGCCGGTACGATGACCTGTTGAGTTGACCCGGGTCGCCCACCGCGACCCCGTTGGAGGTACACACCGTTGGCACACTCGAAGTCCGCGCTCAAGCGCTGGCGCCAAGCCGATGCGGCAAGTGAGCGTAACAAAGCCGTCCGCAGCGAGGCGCGCACGGCCGTCAAGTCGGCGCGCGTCGCGATCGCGTCAGGCGGCGCCGACGAGGCGCAGGCAGCAGTCCGCGCCGCCGAGGGCATCCTCGACCGCGCGGCCAAGCGCCGCGTCATCCACAAGAACGCCGCATCGCGCCACAAGTCGCGCCTGATGCGCCACGCCAACCAGGCCGCCGGCGGCGTTGTGGTGACGGAAACTCCAAAGAAGGCGAAGAAGGCAGCCGCCAAGGCGCCGCCCAAGGCGAAGGCGAAAGCTCCCGCGAGGGCTCCGGCGAAGCCGCGCGCCACCAAGGCGAAGGCCGCCAAGGAGTAGCCAGCGATACACGCATCCAGACGCGGCGTCCGCAATGCGGGCGCTTTCGTTTGTCCGGACGATCACGCACTTCCGGCGAGGGGATGAGCATGGACGAGCAGATCGAGTCGCTACGGGCGTGGGAGTACTCCGCCGCCGCCTACATCGCCTTCCAGGACGCCGGCGACACGAACCGCACGCTCTTGCTCGATCCGGTGATGCTCGACCTCTGCGGCGATGTCCGCGGCCAGCGGATGCTCGACCTCGGCTGCGGCGAAGGCCGCTTCTGCCGCATGCTGGCCGAGCGCGGCGCGGCCGTCGCGGGCATCGACGTGATCGCCGAGATGGCGCAGACCGCGCGAGCGCGCGGCGGTGCAGCCGGCGCGTACGCCCTCGCCAGTGCCGACGCGCTGCCGTTCGCCGACGCCACATTCGACCTCGCCGTGAGCTATGTGACGCTCGTCGATATCGTCGAGTACGCCGCCGCCATCCGCGAGACGGCGCGCGTGCTACGCCCCGGCGGCCGCTTCGTCGTCGCGAATCTCAACTTCGTCACGGCGTCACAGGGCTGGCAGCGCGACGCCGACGGCAAGCGCCTCTACCACCGGATCGACCGCTACGCCGACGAGTGGTCGCAGGTGTACGAGTGGTCGGGCATGCGCATCACCAACTGGCACCGGCCGCTCGCCAACTATATGGCGGCGTTCCTCGGTGCGGGCCTCATTCTGCGCGACTTCCTCGAACCCGTCCCGCAAGACCAATCGCTCCGCGACGACCCCAAGACCGAAGACTGGTTTCGTGTGCCGATCTTCGCCGTCATGCGGTGGGAGAAGCCGCGCGGGTGATCGAGCGCAGGCGCAGCAGGCTGCGCCCCTACAACACATCGCTTGTCCCAGATGAAGCAAGGGCGCGCGGAACGTGAGCGCCCGCCGGAATCGGCGGGCGCTTGAACAACTGAGAAGACTGGACAGACTGAACGACCGGCCGACTCGCTACCGCTTCGTGTACTGCGGCGCCTTGCGGGCGCGCTTGAGGCCGACCTTCTTGCGCTCCTTCATGCGGGAGTCGCGCGTCAGCAGGCTCTGGCGACGTAGCGGCGCCTTCAGGCTCTCGTCGGAGACGACGAGAGCGCGCGCGATGCCGTGCGACACGGCGCCCGCCCATCCGGTGATGCCGCCGCCCGCGACCTTCGCCTGCACGTTGAAGCGCTGCTCGGATGCGGCGGCCTTCAGCGGCGCCAGCACCGCGGCCTGGTGCGATCCACGCGTGAACACGGACATGTACCCCTTGCCGTTGATCAGGATCTCTCCCGAGCCGGGGTACAGTCGCACGCGCGCGACGGCCGTCTTGCGCCGTCCCGTGCCGTAGAAGTATCGCTCGCCTGCTGTCGCCATCGTCTGTTTCCTTTGTTAGGCCTTCGCCCGCTGGGCGTCTGCCTCTGGGGCCTTGCCCTTGCCGGCGTTCACCTGCGACTGGTGCGGGTGATCCGGTCCCGCGTACACCTTCAGATGCTTCAGCAGCTTCGCGCCGTGGGCGTTGTGCGGAAGCATGCCCTTGATGGCGAACTGCACGACGCGCTCCGGCTTGGTCGCGAGCAGCTTTTCCTGCGTCACCGTCTTCAGTCCGCCCGGGTACATCGAGTGCTTGTAGTACTTCTTCAGCACGGTGTCGCCGGTCACCTTCACTTTCGCCGCGTTCACGACGATGACGAAGTCGCCCGCGCCCATCGATGGTGAGAACGTCGGCCGGTTCTTGCCGCGAAGCGTCGCCGCCACCGCCGACGCCAGGCGCCCGAGCGGGCGATCCGTCGCATCAACGACGTGCCATTCCTCGACGATATCTTTCGGCTTCAGTACGTACGTGCTCATGCGCTCTGTCCGTTCCCCACGTCGAGCCCGAAATCGAGCCCATCGTATGCCACGCTCACCAAGTACAGTCCGCGCGACGGCGCTGCCGGTCCTGCCGCCGACGTCCGCGGCTCATCGAGCCACGCCATCAGCACCTTCTCTTCGATTCGCCCGAGCCCCAGCTCCACCAGCGGGCCCACTGTCCGGCGCACCTGGTGCGGCAGGAAGGCCTGCGCCTCCATCTCCACCGTCACGTGCCCGCCGCACGCCGTCACTTCGCATCGCCGCAGCGTTCGCTCGGTGCGCCCGCCGTACGGGCCGGCGAACGCCGCGAAATCGTGTTTGCCCTCCAACCGCCTCGCCGCCCGCTGCATCGCGGCGACGTCCAGCGGAAGTCCCGCGTGCCACGAACGGTCGCGCTCCAGCGGCGACCGCACCGCCCGGCTGTCGATCCGGTACCGGTACAGCCGCCCCGTCGCCTGCCGCCGCGGGTCGAACCCCCGCGCCACTTCTTTCGCCGCCCGGACCGCGATGTCCTCCGGCAGGAAGTGGTTCAGCCCGCTCACGAACTCCGCCGGCGCCAGCTTCGCTCTTGTCTCGAAGCTGGCCACCTGGCCGAGCGCGTGGACTCCGGCATCGGTGCGACCGGCGAACGCCGCGCGCACCTCCTCCGACGTCAGCTTGCGGATCGCGGCTTCCAGCTCCGCCTGGATGCTGGCGCCGTTCTCCTGATACTGCGAGCCGCTGTACGCGCTCCCGTCGTACTCCAACAACACGGCGATGCGTCGCCCAACCGTCCGGGCGCCTGCGCCGCCGTCCATCCCGTTACCCCGCGCGCTCCACGAGCTCGAGCTGCGCCATCTGTGCGCCGTCGCCGCCACGCGGGCCCAGCTTGATGATCCGCGTGTAGCCACCGGGCCGCGCCGCAAACCGCGGGCCGATCTCGTCGAACAACTTCTTCACGATGTCCTTGTCGTTGAGGAAGGCCATCGCCTGCCGCCGCGCGGGCACGGTGCCGTCCTTGCCGAGCGTGATCATTTTTTCGGCGAGCGGGCGTACTTCTTTCGCCCGCGCCTCGGTCGTCTTCATCCGCTCGTGGCGCATCAGATCCTTCACGAGCCCGCGAAACAGCGACTTGCGCTCATCGCCGGCGCGGTCGAACTTGCGTCCCGCTACCTTGTGGCGCATCGCTAGTCGTCCCTCTCCTGGCGTTTGATCAACTCGGACGGATCCTCGCCTGCTTCGCGAAGGGCTTCTATGAGCGCCGCGCCGAGCGGGCTCAAGTCCTCGCCGTCGTCGTCGGTCACAGGGGCGCGTCCGATAGGTGCGCCGCCGAGGCCGTCGTCGTGATCGTGCGACGCCTGCAGCAGGCCCAGCTCGACGAGCTTGTCGCGCAGCTCGTCGTACGACTTGCGTCCGAAGTTCCGCAGCGAGAGCAGTTCGTCTTCGCTCTTCTCCAGCACCGAGCCGACGGTCATCAGGCCGCTGCGCTTGAGGCAGTTGTACGCGCGGACCGACAGGTTCAATTCCTCGATGGGCATGTTGTACTTGTCGGGGGGTAGCGACGTGCCGACGCCCAGGCCGCGCTCCACCGTCGGCGGCAGCGGCTTGCCGAGCATCGTGAACATCCGCAGCTCATCAACGATGATGTCCGCGCTTCTGCTGATGGCGTCGACGCCCGACATCGTACCGTCGGTCCACACCTCCAGCGTCAGCTTGTCGTAGTTGGTCATCTGCCCGACGCGCGTGTGTGTGACGTGGAAGTTGACGCGCCGCACGGGAGAAAAGATCGCGTCTACCGGGATGACGCCGATCGGCAGCCCGTCGCTCTGGCCGGCCGGCGCGTAGCCTTGCCCAGGCTCGACGTTGAGCTCTACGGTCAGCCGCGCCTCGGGCGCGTCCAGTGTGGCGAGCTGCAGACTGGGGTTCACGATCTCGTAGTCCGCGGTGATCTGTATCGCCTGCGCCGTCACTGGCCCCTCGCCCTGCGCTTCCAGGTAGAGCTTCGCCGGCCGGTCGCTCAGCGATCGCAGGCGCAGCTCCTTCACGTTGAGCAGGAACTCGGTGGTGTCTTCCTTCATGTGCGGGATCGTCGAGAATTCGTGTTCCACTTCCTCGATGCGCACCGACGTCACGGCGGCGCCCGGCAGCGAGCTCAGCAGCACGCGGCGGAGCGCATTGCCCAGCGTGGTGCCGAAGCCTGCATTCAGTGGCTCCGCCACGATCCGCACGTACGTCTCGGTTTCTTCCTCGACCTCGATGTGCGCGGGCTCAAGTTCGTTCAACGTGTTCCTCCCTGGGCGAAACGCGAGTGCATCCGCCGCCGCCGTGAGCGCGTCCAGTGGCCGAATCGCGGTTACCGTGAGTAGTACTCCACGATGACGGCGGGGTCGAACTTCGTCGGCGTCTCGGCGATGCCTGGTGCGGCGACGACACGCCCCGTCATCTGCGCGGCATCGACGTTCAACCACGACGGCGCCGACTTGCTGGACATGTTCGCCTGCGCGAACTTGTAATACTCGGTTTTTTTGCTGGTCGCTGTCCAGCCGATCGTGTCGCCGGCCTTCGTCGTCGCGGACGGCACATCGGTCTTGCGCCCGTTGAGCATGATGTGACCGTGGCGTACCACCTGCCGCGCCTGCTTCAACGAATCCGCGAACCCCATGCGATGGACGATATTGTCCAGCCGCAACTCCAGCGAGCGCACCAGGTTCTCACCGGTGACGCCCGGGCGCCGCACCGCGTCCTTGTAGTACCTGACGAACTGCTTCTCCAGAACGCCGTAGGAGTAGCGTGCCTTCTGCTTTTCGCGCAGCTGCAAGGCCCGGTCAGAGAGCTTGCGCCGGCGCGTCGGCGGCGGGCCTGGAGGCGCCGAGCGCTTGTCCAGCGTGCACTTCGTCACGCACTTGTCGCCCTTCAGCATGAGCTTTTCGCCGTAGCGGCGGCAAAGGCGACAGACCGGTCCGGTGTATCGTGCCATCCGTATCCTCCCGCCGCCTACACGCGACGCCGCTTCGGCGGCCGGCAGCCGTTGTGCGGTACCGGCGTCGAATCTTTAATGCTCAGAACCATCAGCCCGCTCGACTGCAGCGCGCGGACCGCCGCTTCGCGGCCGCCGCCCGGCCCCTTCACGAACACTTCCACCTGGCGCAGGCCGTGCTCCATCGCCCGGCGCGCGGCGCCCTCGGCGGCGATTTGTGCCGCATACGGCGTGCTCTTCCGCGAACCCTTGAAGCCGGACTGTCCGGCGCTGGCCCACGAGAGCACGTTGCCGTTCGGGTCCGTCAACGTGATCAGCGTGTTGTTAAAGGTCGACTGCACGTAGGCCTTGCCGCGCGGGACCGATTTCTTCTCGCGCTTGCGGGTCTTGCTCTTCGTCGCCTTACGCTCGGCCATACGTCTCCTCTAACACGCGGCTGATCACAGCCCGGCACGCGCCGAACCCGCGCTGTCCCCTACTTCTTCGCAGCTGCCTTGCGCTTGCCGGCGACCGTGCGCCGCGCACCGCGCTTTGTACGCGCGTTCGTGCGGGTCCGCTGGCCGCGCACCGGCAGCCCGCGGCGGTGCCGTACGCCGCGGTAGCAGTTGATCTCGATCAACCGCTGGATGTTCTGTCGCACTTCGCGGCGCAGGTCTCCTTCGACCGTGAGCCCCTTGTCGATCAGTTCGCGGATGCGGTTTACCTCTTCGTCGGACAGATCCCGCACTTTCGTCGCCGGGTTCACCTGCGCCTGCATGACAATGCGCGACGCAGTGGTCCCGCCGATGCCGAAGATGTACCGCAATGAGATGTCAACGCGCTTGTCGCGCGGGATGTCGACGCCGGCGATTCGTGCCATCTACCTACCCTTGCCGCTGCTTGTGTTTCGGTATCTCGCAGATCACCCGCAGCACGCCGTGCCGCTTGATGATCTTGCATTTTTCGCATCGTCTTTTGATCGATGCCCTGACTCTCATGTGCGTTTCCTGTCTCGCGTTTACCTGAATCGATACGTAATGCGGCCGCGCGTCAGGTCGTACGGTGACAACTCGACGAGGACGCGGTCGCCCGGCAGTACCTTGATGAAGTTCAGACGGATCTTCCCGGAGATATGCGCGAGCACCTGGTGGCCGTTCGGTAGCTCCACCTTGAACATCGCGTTAGGCAGGGGCTGCTTGACGACGCCCTCTACCTCAATCGCGTCCTTTTTCGGCATGCGCTCCTTCCCCGAGTTCCCGTCGAACGAATCGTTATACCAAATACGTCGCCGAAGCGCGAACGAAAGATTTTATACCTGAGGCGCGACAACGTCGAGTTCGTTGATGGCCGCCTACGGTAGGGTCAGTACCACCGGGTCGCCGTCTGTCACGGCGATCGTGTGTTCAAAATGCGCCGCCCAGCTGCCGTCAGCCGTGACGACGGTCCAGTTATCGTCAAGCTGGCGCGTGCGCCAGTCGCCCACGGTCACCATCGGCTCGAGCGCCAGCACCATGCCCTTCTTCAACACCGGCCCCCTGTCCGCCGGCCCGAAATTCGGGACCTGGGGCTCCTCGTGCATCTCGCGTCCGACGCCGTGCCCGACGTACTCGCGCACCACCCCAAACCCGCGCATCTCGATGTATTCGCCGATTGCGTGGGAGACGGCGCCCAGCTTGTTCCCCGGCCGCATGTGCCGGATGCCCTCGTGCAGCGCGCCGCTCGTGACATCGACCAACTCCCGCATCCCGGGCTTCGGCGTGCCAACGATGGCGGTGATCGCGTGATCCGCCACGAAACCCTTGTACGTACACCCCAGGTCGATGCTGACGACGTCACCGTCCTTCAGCACGCGCTTTCCCGGGATGCCGTGCACGACCTCGTCGTTGACCGAAACGCACACCGTCGCGGGAAATCCGTGATACCCAAGGAACGTGGGCGCGACACCGTGCTTCGCGAACTCCTTGCGCGCGGTGGCATCGAGATCCTTCACGACGAGACCCGGCCGTAACTCCGCCAGTAGCTTCTGCAGCGTCTGCGCGACGATGCTGCCCGCCTGCCGCATGATCGCGATTTCGTCGTCCGACTTGATGATGATCGGCATCGAGCGAGCGCCTACTTCCTCGCCGCGCCGTCAGGGGCGAGCGCGTTCACGATGGCCATCGTCACGAACGGTATCTCCGGGATCCCGTCCACATCCTTGAGCTTGCCCGCGGCGCGATAGTGGGCCAGCAGCTCGGCGGGTGGCTTCATCACTTCCAGCCGCGTCTTGATCGCCTCCGGCGTGTCGTCGGAGCGGCCCGAGTCTTTGGCGCGCTTCAGCATGCGATCGATCAGGATGTCATCAGGCGCGGTCACGTTGATGGCGAGGTCGATCGCCTTGCCTGCAGCCGCGAGCGCCTTGTCCAACGCCTGGGCCTGGACGAGCGTGCGGGGAAATCCGTCAAGGACGAAGCCCTGGTCGGGTGCCAGTTCGCGCAGCCGTTGCAAGAACATGTCGACCACCAGGTCGTCGGGCACAAGGAGCCCCTGATCCATGATGCCTTTGGCCTTGCGGCCGAGCTCCGTGCCGTCCTTGACGTGCGCGCGCAACATGTCGCCGGTGGAGATGTGCGCCCAGCTCATGCGCTCGGCGATAATCATCGCCTGCGTGCCCTTGCCGACGCCGGGAGGGCCGAAGAAGATCACGTACATCTACCGGATGAACCCCTCGTAGTTGCGCATCAATAGCTGCGCCTCGAGTTGCTTCATCGTGTCCAGTACCACACCGACGACGATCAGCATGCCCGTGCTGCTGATCGTCAGCGACGTGTTATCGAACCAGTTCGTCACGAGGTACGGGATGACGGCGACGATCCCCAAGAAGATCGCGCCGGCCCACGTGATTCGCACGAGCACGCGCATGATGTACTCGCCCGTCGGGCGGCCCGGGCGGATACCGGGCACGAACCCGCCTTGCTTCTGCAGGTTCTCGGCCAGGTTCTGCTGCTGATACACCACCAAGGTGTAGAAGAAGCTGAACCCGATCACGAGCAAGAAGACGAAGATGTAGAAGCCCGGGCCGCCACCGGCCTGCCCGCTGCCCCCGGGGGAAAGGACGTCGCTGACGACGTTCGCTGCGCTCCTGATCCACGGCGTGCTCGACGAATCGTGGATGAACTGGGCTGCGTACGCGGGGAGGATCACGATCGAGAAGGCGAAGATCAGCGGGATCATGCCGGCGGAGTTCACGCGCAACGGTATATGGCTCTGCCCGGCCTGCCGGTACATCTTGCCTGCTCGGAACACGCTCTTTGCGTACTGCACCGGGACCTTGCGCACCGCCTCCTGCATGTAGACGATCGCCGCGATGAGCACGACCGACAGCACCGCGAGGATCGCCACGGCGAAGATTCCGATGGACGAGTTGAATAGCTGATTGACGAGCCCCGGCATGCCAGCGACGATGCCGCCGAAGATGATCACCGAGATGCCGTTGCCGATGCCGTTCTCGGTGATCAGTTCACCCAGCCAGACCAGGAACAGCGTCCCCGCGGTCATCGAGAACAACGCCGTGAACGTCACCAGTGCGGTTGTCCCGGAGAACGACGGGCTGAACATCGCGCCGGGCGCCGTGCTGCCCACCGCCTGGTCCAAGATCACAAGCTGCGCGTAACCCTGCACGAAACAGAGCGGCACGGTCGCCCAGTGCTGGTACAGCTCCAGACGGTGGCGCCCCGCCTCGCCCTCTTTCTGGAGGTTCGAGAGCGTCGGGAAGATCGGCGTGACCAGCTGCATGATGATGCTGGCCGTAATGTAAGGATACACGCCAAGCGACGCGATGCTCACCTGTCGCAGCGCACCGCCGCTGAACAGGTTGAAGAATCCCAGTAGGTTGTTTGAATCGAACGCGCTCTGGAGCTGTCGCGGGTCGACACCGGGGATCGGGATGTGGGCGATGAAGCGAAAGACGATGAGCATCGCCGCGGTGAAGAGCAGTTTCTTCCGGATATCCGGCTGCTGCACCGCATCGAAGACGGCCTGAAGCAGACGCGGACGGCTGCTGGCTTGCTGACGGCTTGCTGCGAGCGCCATACTACGCCTCCGCCGCCTCTTCCTTCGTCGCCTTCTTAGACTTCTTGTCGGCGGCGTCCGCCGCGCTCTTGGCCTGCGCCTTGCTCGCGGCATCGGCCGCTTTGGCCTTGGCGCGCACGCGAACCGAGTTCGGCTTCTTCTCTGCCGCCTTCTCGGCGGGCTCGCCGTTCAACCAGCGTACACTGCCGCCCGCGGCCTCGATTTTCGCGCGCGCCGACTTCGAGAAACGCGCAGCCTCCACCGTCAGCGCCACCGCCACCTCGCCTTCGCCGAGCACCTTGACCGGTCTCCTCGTCCGCACGAGGCGCGCCGCAACGAGCGCGTCCAGGTTGACGTCGCTACCGGAGGCAAATTGCGCCAGCATGCCGACGTTCACTTCCTCGTAATCGACCCGGAACGGGTTGCGGAAGCCACGCTTGTATGCCATGCGCCGCACCAGCGGGAGCTGGCCGCCTTCGAAGCCCACGCGCACCCCACCACCAGAGCGGGCCTTCTGGCCCTTCATTCCCCGCGTGGAGTATGTGCCGTGGCCGCTTGCGTTACCGCGGCCGACGCGTTTGCGCTTGTGCGTCGCACCAGCGGGCTGGCGGAGTTCATGCTGCTGCATCTACGCCTCCTCGACCACGACCAAGTGCCGCACCTTCGTCACCATGCCGCGGATCGTGCGCGTATCGTCGTGCTCAACCGTCTGGCCCAGCTTCCGGAGGCCGAGCGCGCGGATGGTGCGCTTCTGATCTTCCTTCTGGTTGATGCCGCTACGTTCCCAGGTGACCTTGATTCTCGCCATTGCTACGCCTCAACCGGGGCGCTCGGCTGGCGGCTCACGCTCGCCCGGCGGCGCGCGGCGGCCACCTTCGGGTCGCGCAACTGCGACAGCCCCGCCATCGTGGCGCGCACGACGTTGAGCGCGTTCGACGAACCCAGCGACTTCGTCAGTACGTCCTTGATACCGGCCGACTCCATCACCGCGCGCACACCGCCGCCCGCGATCAGCCCCGTACCGGGCGAGGCGGGTTTCATCATCACCTTGGCGGCGCCGAAGTGCGCGACGATCGGGTGCGCGATGGTGCTCTTGTTCATGGGTACCGTGATCAGATTCTTGCGCGCTACCGCCGATCCCTTCTTGATCGCGTCCGGAACTTCGTTCGCCTTGCCCATGCCTGCGCCGACGTGCCCGTGCCCGTCGCCCACCACGACCACTGCGCTGAAGCTGAAGCGCCGCCCGCCCTTCACGACCTTGGAGACGCGGTTGATGAACACCACCTTCTCCTGGAGGTCCATATCTCGCGACTCACTTCTGTGGGGCATTCTCGGTGCGCTCATATTCGTGATCCTCGCCCTGTCCGGGCACACTGTCTAGAACTGCAATCCCGCTTCTCGCGCCGCTTCCGCCAGCGCCTTCACGCGGCCGTGATATCTGTTGCCGCCGCGGTCGAACACGACCTGGGTGACGCCGACGTCCATCGCCTTCTGCGCGACGGCCGTGCCCACGGCCTTCGCCTGCGCCGACTTGTTGCCGCTGCCGCCCTTCAGCGTCTTTTCGACGGTCGACGCCGCCGCAAGGGTGTGACCCCGCTCGTCGTCGATCACCTGCGCATAGATGTGCGTCAGGCTCCGGTACACCGCCAGTCGCGGACGCGCAGGCGTGCCGGAAACCGTCTTGCGCACGCGTTCGTGCCGCCGGATGCGCGCTGCACGCCCTGTCTTCGTCGACTTCATCTACTTGCCTGCCTTGCCGGCCTTGCCGGCCTTCCTGCGCACGTACTCGCCCAGGTAGCGGATCCCTTTTCCCTTGTACGGCTCCGGCTTCCGGACCTTGCGAATGTTCGCCGCCACCTGACCCACCAGCTCCTTATCGATGCCGCGCACGTGCACTTTCGTCGTGCCCTCGACCTCGAGCTGGATCCCGGCCGGCGGTACGACCTCCACGGGATGCGAGTATCCGACCGCCAGCGTGACCTTCTCGCCGGCCTGCGTCGCGCGGTACCCGACGCCCTGCAGCTCCAGCGTCTTCGTGTAGCCGTCGGCAACGCCGGTCATCATGTTCGCGAGGAGCGAACGGGACAGCCCGTGGAGTGCGCGCGACTTCTTCTCATCGTTCGGCCGCAGCACGCTGATACTGCCTTCTCCGGTGGTAAACGAGATGCCCGCAGGAAACGTGCGCGCCAACTCGCCCTTCGGACCCTTAACCTTCACGGTCGAGCCATCGACGTCGACCTGGACGTTCTTTGCTATGGGGATCGGCAACTTGCCTATTCGTGACATTGCTCTACCACACGTAACAGATGACTTCGCCGCCGATGCTGCGCCGCCATGCGTCCTGACCCGTCATGATGCCCTGTGGGGTTGAAAGAATCGCGATACCCAGGCCACCGTACACGCGAGGAATCTCGCGCTTTTGCACGTACACCCGCAGACCCGGCTTGCTCACGCGCTGCAGCCCGGACAGCACCGGTTCTTTCTTCCCCGTGTAGTTGAGATGCACGCGAAGCAGCTTTCGTACGCCGTCCTCCTGCATCTCGAAGTCGCGGATGAAGCCCTCATTGCGCAGTACGTTGGCGATCGCCAGCTTCATCTTGGAAGCTGGGATGTTCACGTATTCGTGCTTCGCCGTCACGGCGTTGCGGATGCGCGTCAGCATGTCCGCGATTGGGTCCGTCATGTTCAAGGCTTCCGCCTCCTCGTTCTCCCGTGCTTTCGACCGCCACGCGCGCCCGAGCTACGGGAAGGCCTTCCGGCCGCAGTACTTACCAACTCGATTTCGTTACTCCGGGCAGATGCCCCTTCAAGGCGTGCAGCCGGAAGCAGATCCGACACAGCGCGAAGTGCCGGATGTACGCCCGGGGCCGACCGCACAGCTTGCACCTGTTCTTCTTCCGAGTCGAAAACTTCGGCTCCCGGTTCGCCTTGACGATCATCGATGTCTTCGCCATGGCTATCCACGCTCCTTCGAGAACGGCATCCCCATCAACTCCAGCAAGCGTTGTCCTTCTTCGTCCGTCCGCGCGCTCGTGATGATGTTGATCTGCATGCCGCGGATCTTCTCGACCTTGTCATAGTCGATCTCCGGAAAAATCAACTGCTCCCGGACACCCAGGCTGAAGTTGCCGCGGCCGTCGAACGCTTTCGTCGGCACGCCGTGGAAGTCCCTGATGCGCGGCAGCGCCGCGTTCAACAGGCGGTCGAGAAACTCGTACATCCGGTCGCCGCGCAGCGTTACAGCGACGCCGATGGCCATGTTCTCACGGATCTTGAAGTTCGCAATTGCCTTCTTCGCCTTCGTCACGACGGGCTTCTGACCCGTGATGATCGCGACTTCAGAGGTCGCCGACTCCACTGCCCGGGCGTTGTCGCGCGCCTCGCCGAGTCCGATGTTCACGGTCACCTTTTGGACGCGCGGCACCTGCATGGTGTTGCCGTACTTGAACTGCTTCATCAGCTCCGGAGCGATCTCTGTCTTGTAGCGTTCCTTCAGTCTTGGCGCAGCCATCAGTCAACGTCCTGGCCGCAGTTGCGGCATACGCGGTGCTTGCCGTCGCCTCGTGTCACGAATCCGACGCGCGCGGGCTTGTTGCAGCTCTTGCACACCAGCATCACACGCGACAGCGGCATCGGCATCTCCTTCTCGATGATCCCCGCGTGCGTGGCTCCCTGCTGCTGCTTTTTGTGCCGCTTCACCAGGTTCAACCCGGTGATCACCACTTTGTCGTCGGTCACCTTCGGCCGGTGACCCTTCACCTTCACCAGATCGCCGCCTCCGATCACCTGCCGCACCACGCCCACCTTGCCGCGGTCTCTGCCGGCGAGAACGAGCACGTTATCGTCGCGCTTGATCTTCCGCATGGCCTACACCACCTCCGGCGCCAGCGATACGATCTTCATGAAGTTCTTGTCGCGCAACTCGCGCGCCACCGGGCCGAAGATGCGCGTACCCTTGGGGTTCTGCTTGTCCGAGAGCACAACCGCGGCGTTCTCGTCAAACCGGATGTAGGATCCGTCGGCGCGCCCGTACGGCTTTGCCGTGCGCACCACGACGGCCTTCACCACCTCACCCTTCTTCACGCCGCCGCCCGGCTGCGCCGACTTCACGGAGCAGACGATAATGTCGCCGACGCGCGCGTAGCGGCGACCGGAGCCGCCCAGCACCGTGATGCACATCAGCGACCGCGCTCCCGAGTTGTCCGCGACCTTCAGCCGCGTGTACGCCTGGATCACGACTCGGTCTCCTCGGGCACGGCTGGCTCAGTCAGCGCCGCAGCCTCTTTCGCTTCGGCGGCGGCAGCCCGCGCAACCGCGGCTTCCGCTGCTGCCTTCGCCGCCGCCTCAGCCTGTGCCGCCCGGATCTCGCCGGCTAAGCTCGACCCGATCTCGGTCGGCGCGACTTCGGCGACATCGCCCTTGACGACGACTTCCACCACGCGCCAACGCTTGTCGCGCGACAGCGGCCGCGTCTCCGAGATCTTCACGATGTCGCCCAGCCGGCACTCGTTGTTTTCGTCGTGCGCCTTATAGCGGCGCGTGACGCGGATCGTCTTGCCGTAGAGGCGGTGGCGCGCGTGGCGGTCGATGCGCACGACGACGGTCTTGTCCATCTTGTTGCTCACGACTGTGCCCAGCTGGAGCTTCTCTAGCGAAGCCATCGGCTCTCCTACCTTCCCGTGTGCGCAGCGTACGCGGCCGCGAGCTCGCGCTCACGCTGGAGCGTTCGAATCCGGGCGATCTGACGCCTCACCTTCGTCTCTTCCGTGGTGTTCGTCTGCTGCCGCGTGCTCAAGTGCAGCCGCACCGTAAAGAGTCTTCGATACGACTCGTGCAGTTCCTGCGCCAGCTTCTCATCTGACAACCCCCGCAACTCTTCTGCGCGCTCCTTGGCTTTGCGACCGGCCATCAGATCCCCTCGTGCTCTTTGATCACGATACGCGTCTCCAGCGGGAGCTTGTGTGTGGCCAGCCGGAGCGCCTCGCGCGCCAGGTCTTCCTTCACGCCCGCTACCTCAAACAGCATGCGGCCCGGCTTCACCACGGCCACCCAGTGATCCGGCGCGCCCTTGCCGCTGCCCATCCGTGTCTCCGCCGGCTTCGATGTCACCGGCTTGTCGGGAAAGATCCGGATCCACACCTTGCCGCCACGCTTCAACTCGTGCGTGATCGCTCGCCTCGCCGCTTCGATCTGGCGGCTGTCGACCCAGGCGTGACCGACGGCCTGCAACCCGAACTCACCGAAGCTGATCTCGTCGCCGCGCCCGGCGATGCCGCGCCGGTGTCCCCGGTGCTGCTTGCGAAATTTGGTGCGCTTTGGTTGCAGCATCTCTCGTTACTCGCTCACCGGTGCTTCGGTGTCGGCGGCGGCGGTCACCTGGACCGGAGCCGCCGCGGCGACCGGCGCCGTCACACCCATCGCCGCCGCCTTCTGCTCGGCATCCAGCCCGGAGTAGTCGCCTTCGGCGCGCGCCCGCTTCGGCGGCGGCATGATGTCGCCTTTGTAGATCCACACCTTGACGCCGATGCGCCCGAAGGTCGTGTGCGC
The DNA here is from genome assembly GCA_964421985.1 of uncultured Dehalococcoidia bacterium. Lineage (GTDB taxonomy): Bacteria > Chloroflexota > Dehalococcoidia > DSTF01 > JACRBR01 > JANXYW01. The sequence goes on from CAYQZE010000004.1 coordinate 16,697, forward strand.
CTCGGCGATGCCGAAGTCGATATCCGCCCGCAGCGTGTGCAATGGGATCCGCCCCTGCTTCTCCGACTCGCGGCGCGACATCTCGGAGCCGCCCAGCCTTCCCGCCACGGCGACCTTGATCCCCTTGGCGCCGCGCTGCATCGTTCGCTGGACGGTCTGCTTGATCGCGCGGCGGAACGCCACGCGCCTCTGCAACTGCTCGGCGATACTGCGCGCCACCAAGTACGCGTCCAGCTCGGGCGTGCGGATCTCGTTGATGTTCACACGCACGCGGTGCCCGGTCTTCTTCTCAAGCTCGGTGCGCAGCAGGTCCACGTTGGCGCCGCTGCGGCCGATCACGATGCCCGGCTTCGCCGTGTGGATCGTCACCGTCATCTGGTTGACGTTGCGCTCGATCTCGACGTGCGAGATGCCCGCGTCCGTGGCGCCGCCCTCCATGATCCGCCTGCGGATCGCGATGTCCTCGTGCAGCTGCGAGCGGTAGTTCTTGCCCGCATACCACTTACTCTGCCAGTCGTAGATGACGCCGAGGCGGAACCCTGTCGGATGTACTTTGTGGCCCAACCCTATCCCTCCTCGACGATCACGGTCACGTGACTCGTGCGGTGCATGATCGGCGCGACGCGCCCGCGAGACTTCGCCTTGAATCGCTTCAGCGTCCGCGATTCGCCCGCGTACGCCCGCTTCACGCGCAGCTCGGCAGCGTCCAGCGCATAGTTGTTCTCCGCGTTGGCAGCGGCCGACTTCAGCACTTTCGCCACGACACGCGCATGCGGCGTCGGCAGAAAGCGCAGCAGCACCATCGCCTCCTCCACGCGCTTGCCCGGCAGCTGGTCGAGTACCAGCCGCACCTTGCGGGCCGAGATGGGCAGGTACTTCGCCGTTGCGCTCACTTCCATCGTTTAGCCCTTGCCACCGGGCGGCGGGCCGCCCCGCTGCTGCGACGTCTTCTCGGACTTGGTCGTGTGGCCACGGAAGTGCCGCGTCAGCGCGAACTCGCCCAGCTTGTGGCCCACCATATTCTCCGACACGAAGATCGGCACATGCCGCCGTCCGTCGTGCACGCCGATCGTCAGCCCCACCATCTCCGGCAGGATCGTCGATGCGCGCGACCAGGTGCGGATCACCGTGCGCGCGTTCGTGCGCTTCACTTCTTCGACCTTCTTCATCAGCTTGGGCTCGATAAACGGCCCTTTCTTGATCGATCGGGACATGGCTTACTTCTGCCTCCGCCGTACGATGAACTTGTCCGACGCCTTCGTCCGCGCCCGCGTCCGCTTGCCCAGCGTCGGCTTGCCCCACGGCGACTTCGGGCTCGGCATGCCGATCGGCGCCTTCCCCTCACCGCCGCCGTGCGGGTGGTCGTTCGGGTTCATGACTACGCCACGCACCTGCGGCCGCCGGCGGCGGTGCCTCGTCCGGCCCGCCTTGCCAAGCTTGATCAGGCTGTTCTCCGGGTTCCCCACCTGACCGACCGTCGCCTGGCAGCGCGACAGCACGCGTCGCATCTCACCCGAGGGCAGCCGGAGCAGCGTGTAATCGCCCTCTTTCGCCATCAGCTGCGCCGAGGTGCCGGCGCTGCGGACGATCTGCCCGCCCCGCCCCGGCGTCAGTTCGATGTTGTGGATCACGGTGCCGTTGGGCATGTTTTGCAGCGGCAGCGTGTTCCCGACCTTCACTTCGGACTCGGGGCCGGCGACGATCACCTCGCCGACCTTCAGACCGAGCGGCGCGATGATGTACCGCTTCTCGCCGTCGCGATAGGCGATCAGCGCGATGCGGGAGCTGCGTCCGGGGTCGTACTCGATCGCGGCGACGCGGCCGGGCACGCCCGCCTTGTCGCGCTTGAAGTCGACGATGCGGATGCGCCGCTTCGGGCCGCCGCCGCGATGGCGCACCGTGATCTTGCCCTGATTGTTGCGCCCGGACATGCGTTTGCGCGTGACAATCAACGACTTCTCGGGCTTCTTCTTCGTGATCTCATCGAACGTGAAGCCAGAGCTGCCGCGGCGGCCCGGCGACGTCGGTTTGAACTGCTGTACTGCCATCGCTACACGCCCTCGAACAGTTCGATCTTCTCACCGGGGGCCAGCGTCACGATCGCCTTCTTCCAGTCAGGCTGCTTCGTGAGCGACCGGCCGTAACGGCGGCGCTTGCCCTTCATCACCGCGGTATTCACTTCTTTCACGCTCACGCTGAACGCGACCTCCACCGCTTCTTTGATTTGCATTTTGTTCGCACGTTTGTCCACTTCGAAGGCGTATTTGTTCAACGCGGTCATGTTCTGCGCCTTCTCGGTGATCAGCGGGCGCATGATGATGCCGTACACATGCAGTTGCTTTGGCATCGCTTACGCCTCCGCCTTCACGCGCTTCTTCGCCGCGCGCTCGCCGCCCCACAACGCTTCGGCGCCGCGCACCGCATCGACGGTCATGAGCAGACCCTGTGCGGCCAGCATATCGCCGACATTCAGGTACGCCGCGGGGATCTGCGTGACCTTCGACAGATTGCTCACGCTCGACTTGACCGCGTCGTCCGGCGCTGCTGTGACAACGAGCACCGAGCGCTCGAACCCGAGCGCCTGCAGCACGCTGCTCATCGCCTTCGTGCTTGGCGTGCTCACGCCCAGGTCGTTCACCACGCGGAGACTACCGTCCGCTGCCTTCGCCGAAAGCAGCGACCGGATCGCGAGACGCCGCATCTTGTTCGGCAGATCCTTCGCGTAGCTGCGCGGCCTTGGGCCAAAGACGATGCCGCCGTGCCGGTGCTGCGGCGCGCCGATCGAACCCTGGCGCGATGTGCCGCCGCCCTTCTGCCGCCGGATCTTCCGCGTCGACCCGTGAACTTCGCCGCGCGTCTTCGTGGTCGCTGTGCCCGCGCGCTTGTTCGCCATGGTCGCGACGAACGCCTGGTGCACGACCGGGCCGTTCGGCTCGATGCCGAAGACCGCGTCGTCGACGTCGATCGTCTCGACTTCCTTGCCTGCCGCGTCGTGGACGGAAAGTTTCATAACCGCTACTTCTTATCTTGCTTCTGCGCGCGCCGCACGCGCACGGCGCCATTCGTCGCGCCGGGAACCGCGCCTTCGATGAGCAGCAGCCCCTTGCCTTCGTCCTTCGCGATCACGCGCAGATTCTTCGCCGTCACCTGCGCGGCGCCCATGTGCCCTGCCATCTTCTGCCCCTTGAGCACCCGTCCCGGCGTCGTACCCGAGCCGATCGATCCCGGCGCGCGGTGCCGGTCGGACTGGCCGTGGGTCTTCGGGCCGCCGTGGAAGTTGTGCCTGCGCACGCCGCCGGCGAAGCCGCGTCCGCGCGAGATCCCGGTGACGTGCACCAGGTCGCCTTCGCTGAACAACTCCAGCCCGATCTTGTCGCCGACGCTGTACTCGCCCGCGCCGGCATCCCTGAACTCCCGCAGCAGCGCAGCGTTCGCGCCCGACGCCTTCAAATGGCCGCGGGCCGGCTTGGTGAGCTTCTTCTTCTCGCCATAGCCGACCTGCACGGCGTCGTAGCCATCCCTTGCGGCCGTCTTCACCTGCGTCACGACCATCGGCCCCGCCTCCACGACGGTCACCGCGTGCACCCGGCCGTTCGCATCGAACACCTGCGTCATGCCCAGTTTGCGTCCGAGCAGTCCTTCGATCGGCATCGCCCGTCCTCTACAGCTTGATCTCGATGTCCACACCCGACGCCAGCTGCAGCCGCATCAGCGTGTCCACCGTCTTCGACGTCGGCTCCAGAATATCGATGAGCCGCTTGTGCGTCCGGATCTCGAACTGCTCCTGCGAATCCTTGTCGATGAAGGGCGAGCGGATGACGCAGAACTTCTTGATCTCGGTCGGGAGCGGGATCGGGCCGGCCACGGCCGCGCCCGTACGCTCCGCCGCCTCCACGATCTGCTCGGCCGACTGGTCGAGGATACGATGGTCGTACGCCTTCAGCCTGATCCGGATCTTCTGCCTCGCCATAGCGTCCTTCTTCGGTCGCGGGTCCGCCGCGGCCATCATGCCGGCGCAGCAACCTGCGCCCGCCCGTACTAAACGCCCGCGCGCACTGCCTTCTTCACACGCAGACCCATGATCTTCTCCGTCGCCCCTCGCGGGATCTCTTCGTACCGCTCGAACTCCATGCTATAGCTGGCACGGCCCGTCGTCAGCGATCGCAGATCCGTCGCGTAGCCGAAGGTCTCCGCCAGCGGCACGAGCGCGCGGATTACCTTGAGATTGCCGCGCTGGTCGTATTCGGTGATTTGGCCGCGGCGAGCGCTGATGTCACCCAGCACGTCGCCGTAGAACTCTTCCGGCGTGCTGATCTCCAGCTTCATCAGCGGCTCCATCAGCACGGGCGTCGCCTTCTCCATAGCGGCCTGGAAGGCCATCGAGCCGGCGGTCTTGAATGCCATCTCCGAAGAGTCGACGTCGTGGTAGTCGCCACCGATCAGCGTGCAGCGCACATCGATCACGGGGTAGCCGGCCAGCACGCCGCTCTCCAGCGCGCTGCGTACGCCCTCTTCGATCGGCTTGATGAACTGCTTCGGTACTTCGCCGCCCACAACCTTGTCGACGAATTCGAATCCGGTGCCGCGATCGAGCGGCGCGATCTCGACGCGCGCCACACCGTACTGACCGTGCCCGCCAGTTTGCCGAACGAAGCGACCCTCGGCCTTCGCGGACGACTTGATCGCTTCCTTGTAGGCGACTTCTGGCTTGCCGACGTTCGCCTCGACGCGGAACTCGCGCTTCATGCGGTCAACAATGACATCCAAGTGCAGCTCACCCATGCCGGAAATGATCGTCTGACCCGTCTCCTGGTCGTACCGCATCCGGAAGCTCGGGTCTTCCTCCGCGAGCTTGGCCAGCGCCTCGCCCATGCGATCCTGGTCATCCTTCGTCTTTGGTTCCACTGCGATGTGGATGACCGGTTCCGGGAACGTGATCGATTCGAGGAGGATCGGATGCGCCGCGTCGCACAGCGTGTCCCCCGTCGTCGTCATTTTCAGGCCCATTGCGGCGATGCCGCCGGCTGCGACTTCGGCGACCTCTTCGCGCTTATCGGCGTGCATCTGCATGATGCGGCTGACGCGCTCGGTCTTCTGGCGCGTCGAGTTGTAGACGCTGGAGCCGGCAGTCAGCGTGCCCGAGTACACACGGAAGTAGGCCAGCCGCCCCACGTGGGGGTCGGTGACGATCTTGAACGCGAGCGCCGAGAACGGTTCTTCGTCGGCAGGCTTACGCAGCTCTTCCTCTTTGGTCTTCGGGTTGATGCCGACGAGTGGCGGTACGTCATCCGGCGACGGCAAGTATTCGACGACGGCGTCCAGCAGGATCTGCACGCCCTTGTTCTTCAGCGCGCTGCCGCACAGCACCGGCGTCGCCGTCACTCCCTCGCTCGAGCGGTTCGCCAGCAGCGTCACGCGGCGAAGCGCCGCGATGATCTCGTGCGTCGTCAGCACGTGTCCTTCGACGAAACTGATCATCGTTTGCTCGTCAACTTCGCCGATCGACTCGATCATCTTCTCGCGCCACTTCTGGGCTTCTTCCTGGTACTGGGGCGGAACCGGGCCTTCGATGGGCGCGTCGTCGCGGTTGCCCGTGAACGTCCACGCCTTCATCTCCACCAGGTCGATGACGCCGTCGAAGCCGGCCTCCGCGCCCATCGGGATCTGGATCGGGATCGGTTTCGCCCCCAGCCTGTCGACGATCATGTCGACCGTCCGCCAGAAGCTCGCGCCCAAACGGTCCATCTTGTTGACGAAGCAGATGCGCGGCACGCTGTAGCGATCGGCCTGGCGCCAGACCGTCTCGGACTGCGGCTCGACGCCCGCGACCGCATCGAAGACGACGACGCCGCCATCCAGCACGCGCAGGCTGCGCTCAACCTCGACCGTGAAGTCGACGTGCCCCGGCGTATCGATGATGTTGACCTGGTGGCTTTTCCATTCGGCCGTCGTGGCCGCCGCGGTGATCGTGATGCCGCGCTCGCGCTCCTGCTCCATCCAGTCCATCACCGCCGTGCCTTCATGGACCTCGCCGATCTTGTAGGTGCGGCCGGTGTAATAGAGGATGCGCTCGGTCACCGTCGTCTTGCCCGCATCGATGTGAGCGATGATGCCGATGTTCCGGATGCGCTCGATTGGTATCGTTCTCGCCATGGTCTCCGTGCGCGCCCCAGGCGCGGTCACCTCTCGTAAACTCGCTCTCCCGCGGGAGCGCACCGGGAGAGAGGTCCCGGACAATCGTTACCGCCGGTGACTCAGGTCACCGGCGGTCTTGTTCCGCCCGAAGGCGGACCTGCCTTCCACTACCACCGGTAATGCACGAAGGCGCGGTTGGCCTCCGCCATACGGTGGGTGTCGTCCTTCTTCTTGATCGTCGCGCCCTGCCCGCCGGCCGCATCGATCAACTCGGCTGCCAGCCGCTCCGCCATCGAGCGTCCGCTACGCGAGCGCGCCGACTTCAGCAGCCAGCGGATGGCCAGCGCCATGCGCCGCTCGGCACGGATGTCGACCGGCACCTGGTAAGTGGCGCCACCGACCCGCCGCGGCTTCACTTCGATCGTCGGAGTGGCGTTACGGAGCGCCATTTCGAACGTATCGATCGGGTTCTTGCGGGTCTGCGCCTCCACGCGGTCCAACGCGGCGTAGACGATGCGCTCAGCCGTGCTCTTCTTGCCGCGCTCCATGATCTTGTTCACGAACATCGTGATGGTGCGGTTGCTGTACCGCCCATCCGGCAGGATCTCTCGCTTGACGATCTTTGCGCGTCTCGGCATCGCTTCTCTCCGGCCTTACGCTTTGCGCGTCCCGTACTTGCTGCGGCCGCGCTTGCGGTTCGCGACGCCCTGCGCGTCCAGCGCTCCGCGGATGATGTGGTACCGCACGCCCGGCAGGTCCTTCACGCGGCCGCCCCGGATCAGCACCACGGAGTGCTCTTGCAGCGAGTGACCCTCGCCCGGGATGTACGCCGTCACCTCGATGCCGTTCGTCAGCCGCACGCGCGCGATCTTCCGCAGCGCCGAGTTCGGCTTCTTCGGCGTCATCGTGCGCACCTGCGTGCAGACACCGCGCTTCTGCGGCGAGCCCTTGCCGCGCACCGTGCGGTTCTTCAAGGAGTTGAAGGTGAACCGAAGCGCGGGCGCCTTCGTCTTCTTCGTCGCCTTCTTCCGGCCCTTGCGCACAAGCTGACTAATCGTGGGCACGATTCACCCTGCGTTTCTGCTACGAAACCCGTGGCCATTGGCGTCAGGCACGCCCGTGTATCGGGCGCACGAAAGGCCGGCAGCCTTATTGCTGAGCCAGCCCGGCGTAGCCACCACGCCCGAGGGGCCTGTGACTACTCTTGCCGGCCGTTGTCACTTTGGGGTCGTCCGACCTGTTTGTGAGTCTGGCGTCACGATGCCGCCCGCACGGCGGGAGACAACACGAGATACTATCGACGATCGAAGCTGAGTGTCAAGCCGGGCCCGCCCTTACGCGGGTTCTCTGACGCCGGGCTTGACAGCTCCCTGTGTCCGCGCAAATACTCGCCGATGCGTTTCAGCGAGTCGATCCTCATCCGGGCCTCGCCCGGAGCCGCGTTCGCCTATCTCGCGGATCCAACGACGGCTCCCATCGTCGATCCCGCCGTGCTGTCGTACGAACCGGACTCGCTCCCCATGCGTGCGGGCACGACGAACACGATGCGCGTGCGGATGTACGGCTTCACGACAACCATGGTGAGCCGCACCCTTGAGTGGAACGAGGGCCGCCGCATGGTACTGGAGTCAGTACGGCCTGCACGGCCCGTCCGCGGCACGGCCACGCACGCCTTCGAACCGGCTCCGGAAGGCACGGTCTATCGGTGGTCGATGGAGATAACACCAACCGGCTTCGGCGGGCGCATCTTCGGGCTCGTGATGACCATCGCCATGCGCCGCAACGCCCGAAAGCAGCAAGCCCGCTTCAGGCGCGTGCTGGAGACCGGTAGCGCAGATTGACTGCGGGTGCGGTAGCCCGGCGGTCTCTGCGAACGCGCCTGCCCCTTGACAAGCACACTGGCACTCCCATACTATCCGCACTAGAACAGGCGTTTGAAACATACGGTTGCCCGATTATGATCATTCGGGCAGCGGCCAGCATCGAGAGGAGCTTCCACGTTATGAAGGGATTGTCCGCCAAGCAGCAGGGCATCCTCAAGTTCATGCGCGACTTCATCGACGCGCACGACTACCCACCTAGCATCCGCGACATCCAGGTGGGCTGCGACGTGAGTTCCACCTCTGTCGTCGACTACAACCTGAAGGCGCTCGAGCGACTGGGCTTCATCCGGCGCGACCGCGAAGTCTCGCGCGCCATCGAGGTGCTCGACCGCGCGGGCGGCCGGCGCTCGCGCACCATCGCCGTACCGTTGATCGGCACGATCGCCGCCGGGCAGCCTATCCCCGTCCCGTCGCCCGACAACGTGGACTTCGATCACGTGTTTGAGGCGACAGAGGACATGACGCGCGGCCGCGAGAACGTCTTCGCCCTGAAGGTGCGCGGCACGTCGATGATCGATGCGCTCGTGAACGATGGCGACATCGTCATTCTCGAACAGACGAACTCCTGCGACGACGGCGATATGGTTGCGGCGTGGCTGAAGAAGGAGAACGAAGCCACGCTCAAGAAGTTCTACCGCGAGGGCGATCGCGTCCGCCTCCAGCCCGCCAACAGCACGATGAAGCCGATCTTCACCGACGCCAGAAATGTCGAGATCCAGGGCAAAGTACTCGCCACGGTCGGCCGCCGCGACTGACGTTCGGCCGCATTTTTCTTACGCCCGAACGATGTGAGTCCGACGCAACGGTGCATGTCCACCTATCGCGCGTACGCCTGGCGCGGCGCCGCGCCCTTTGGCGCGGCTGCGCACAGCTCGTGCACGACAAGCTGCAGCGCCGACTCGTCATCCTGTAGCCCGCGTTTCACGCTCAGATCCGCGGCCAGCAGCCGCTCGTATGCCGCGCGCACCTGCGGCCACGAGTACCGTGACGCCAGCGCGCTCACGGCGCCGACCTTGAACGGCGGCACTCCCGCCGCGCGCGCGATCTCGTCCTGACTCGCCCGCCGATCACGCATATCCTTCACGATCGCCAGTTGGCGGTACTGGCGCACGATCATCGCCGAGAGCATCGCCGGCGCCGTTCCGTCCGTCAGCAACCGTTGCAGCGACGACAGCGCCTTTCGCTCGTTTCCGGCGACGACCGCGTCCGTGAGGTCCCAGAATTTCGTGTCGTCCGTCGACGTGACCAGTTCGCGCACCATCGTCTCATCGGCGCTGGACTCGCCCGCATACGCCGCCAGCATTGCGACCGCGTTCTTCATCGCCCAGAGGTCCGGCGCGAGCGCGGCAACCAGCGCCCGTGCGGCGCCTTCGGTCAACGTCACGCCTTCGGTCTTCGCCGCCTCGCGCAGCCATTTCGCCAGCTCGGCTCCTTCCAGCGCCGAGAACTCCTTCGTGCGGGCGATGGGCGCGAAGATCGTGAACGCCGCGTTCGTCTTCGCAACGTCCCCCTCGACGAGCACCAGCGTGGTCGTCGAGGGCATCGTCTTCGGGTCGGACAGCTGCGCTGCCGCATCGCGCCAGGCGTGCAGCGGGTCGTCGCCGTCGCCCTTCTTCTTGCGTCGGACGCCCTTCGCTCCGCCGAGACCGCCCAGCAACCCCTCGACGACAACCAGGCGGTTCGCCGCGAGAAACGGCACGGACGTCGCGTGCGCGAGCAGCTCCAACGGCGTGATCGTGCGCCCGTCCAGCACGGTCGTGTTGCTGTCCAGCATGTCGTCGGCGAGCTTCAGGTCATCTCGAAGCGCACGCAGCGCGGAGCGGATCTGATAGTCGTCCTTGCCGTACAGGAGGTGGATCACGGGCGTATTGTAGGCCAGCCTGGGCTTACGCGGGGGCTCTCGCCAGCGGTTCCGTACCCGCGAGGTCGCAGACGCGTTCGCGCGAGGCCGTGAAGCTCGTGCCGGCGATACGCGCTCGTGCGTGCCTGCCATCGTCCAGCCGCAGCACAACATCGCGTGACCGCTCGGAAAAGAACATCGACGCAATGACGCCGGGCCGGTTGAGTTGCGACACCCGCGCTGTCCAGCCCGCGCTCGACTGCCTTATCGCGGCGACGCCGCGGGTGAGGACGCGGCCGCTCGACGCCTCGATCACGACCGGAAGAAGCTCCACCGGCACGTCCGTCGTCGCTCGAGCCGGCATCGCCCGAGACGCCGCGGCCGATAGCGCGGACGGGGTTGGGGCAGCCTGGCCGTTGACTGCGTTCATCGCTGATCCTTCGCGCTGGTCGACTTGAACGTGCTTGGCATCCCTGCACCGGTATGGACGGTATCGACCTGCCCGGGCGCGCGTAGGTTACGCCATCATTAAACCGGCGTGAAGTTCGTTGTCTCCGCCGCCCGGGGACGGCTACATCGCGAGCTGCAACTGCCCCGCCGAAGGCTGCGGGCGCCGCGGCGTCACAAGGTCGTACTTCAGTCGCAGACGGTCGACCACGCGGTGTACGTCCTGCGTGTACGACTTCGGCGCATACGGCCCGCGGTAGTAGCGTGCGTAGCGTTCGGAGAGGTGCGGGTAGGCTTCACGGAGGAACGGCATGAACCATTCCTTCGTGCCAGGCCTCAAGTATAGCACGTTGTCATGGATGAACGACGCCCCGTGCCCCCGCGCCGCCTCGACCACCTTCTCCAATGCCGCCGGATCATCCGTCAGCCCCGGCAGCACCGGGGCCAGCATCACGCCACAGCGAATGCCGCGCTCCGACAGCATCCTCATCGCCTCCAACCGCTTCGCCGGTTTCGCCGTCGCCGGCTCGATGCGCCGCCACACGTCCTCGTCCAGGGTCGAAACGCTGAAACTCACCGTCACGTCCGCCACAGCGCTCAGTTCCGCGAGCACGTCCACATCGCGGATGATGTGCGGCGATTTCGTGACGATGCTCGTGGGGTTGGCAAAGTCGCGCAACACGCGCAGGATGCGGTGCGTGAGCGAATACTTGAGTTCCGCCGGCTGGTACGGATCGCACGCAGTGCCGATCGCGATCAACTCGCGCTGCCAGCTACCGCGACCCAGATCCCGACGCAGCATCTCCGGCGCGTTCGTCTTCACGATGATTCGAGTCTCAAAGTCCCTCCCCGCATCGTATCCGAGGTGCTCGTGCGTTGCCCGCGCGAAGCAGTACGTGCAGGCGTGCTGGCAGCCGCGATACGGGTTCAGCGTCCAACGAAACGGCAGCATCCGCGCCGCACCCTGAGAGACGCGGTTCACGGCGCTCTTACACTCGATCTCTTCGAAGATGACGTCCGGCATGATAGGCTCCTAGAACACCCGTTCTATATCGGGGATCCTGAGCTTACGACCAGAACACATGTTTGTCAAGTGACGTGGGATGAACCTAACCGGCGTGCCCGGAGACTTGCGGTGCGTTGTTCGACCGCCAGTCCTCGAAGCGCATGACCACCAGGCGCAGCGGCTTCCTCCCGACTCGTGGCTGGTTGAGCACGACCACCGGCACCTTGCCTGTTCGGGCACACGCCTCGACGCTCTGCTCCATCGCGGCCCGCAGCCGGGCCGGGATCGCCTTCATGGTCTTGACTTCGAGCCCAAATCGGCCCGTTTCCATGTCGCTCCGACGCACCCCGGCGCTCGGGATGCGCGAGGCACCCAAAGCGTCGGCGATACTCTGCTCCTGGCGCCGCCATCTGCTGTTGCCCCCGTTACGCGTGCTCAAGCGGTACCTCCCGGCTGTTCCTCCCACTCTTGGCGGGGGGCGGCGTCAAACGCGCCCCGAGGGCACGTCCGGCGATCACTCATTCTCATTGTACGTGTCCGGGATGACGCTCCCGACGGGATGCTCTAGGATGAGTGCACGGCGAGCATGACGGAGACCGGACATGGACTTCGAGACGATCCTGTACGAAACGGAAGGCGGCAAGGCCCGCATCACGCTTAACCGCCCGGAGAAGCTCAACGCGTTATCGATGCGGCTCCAGCGCGAGTTGAACGCGGCGCTCTGGGAGGCCGACAACGACGCCGCAGTGCACGTGATCATCGTGCGGGGCGCCGGCCGCGCCTTCTGCGCCGGCTATGACCTGAGCCCGATGCAGTCGCCGCCGCCCGACCAAGGCCGCACCGGCGAGACCTACACCAACGTGTATCGCGGCATGTCCGCATTCGACGACGACGCCTGGCAGCTCGAACGCCAGCAGCGCGAGCGCATGGCCCTCTGGGATCTGCACAAGCCGGTCATCGCGCAGGTGCACGGGTATTGCCTCGCGGGCGGCACCGATCTGGCGCTCTTGTGCGACCTCGTGGTCGCCGCCGACGACGCCGTCTTCGGCTACCCGCCTGTGCGGGCGATGGGGTCGCCGCCGGCGCACATGTGGACGTACCTCGTCGGGCCGCAATGGGCCAAGTACTTCCTGCTCACCGGCGACAGCGTCACGGGCGCGCAAGCCGCCGAGATCGGGCTGATCCTGAAGTCGGTCCCGCCGGACTTCCTCGAAGAGGCGGTTGAAGCGATCGCGTCGAAGATGGAGAAGATCGACATCGAACTGCTGTCGCCCAACAAGCGCATCGTGAACGAGGCGCTCGAGCTGATGGGCGCGCGCACGATCCAGCGCCTTGCCGCCGAGAACGACGCGCATGCGCACCTGGCGCCGTCGGTGCGTGAGTTCGGCCGTATCGCCATGACGCAGGGGTTAAAGTCGGCGCTGGAGTGGCGTGACAGCAAGTTCGGCGACGGCCGCGCCAGCACGACCTACCAGAAGCGCCGCGCCGAACAGGAAGCGCGCCTTCGCCAGGAGTAGCACCGCGCTGCCATCACGGGCTCCGGCTTCAGTTGGGTACCCACTCCTCGCGTAGCAAGCCCATGACGACCACGTCGTTGTACGCCCCGTCCGCGTAATGCGCGTCCCGCAGCCGCCCCTCCTCCACGAACCCGCATTTGCGATACGAGGCCTGCGCCCGCTCGTTGAAGTCGTACACGTGCAGCTCGATTCGGTTGAGGTTCATCTCTTCGAACCCGAACCGCACGAGCGTCGTTACGGCGTCCGTGCCGTACCCCTTCGACCAGTACGCCTTCTCGCCGACCATGATGCCAAGCTCCGCAGTACGGTTCTCCGGCGACGCGCCGTGCAGCCCGCAGCTTCCGATGTGCACGCCGTCCTTCGTCTCGATCGCCAGCGACACGTCGCCGTAGGCCATCGGCGCCGACGTCCTCCCTCGCACGAACGCCTCCTCCGCGGCGGCCGACCAGGGATAGCGGCCTCCCATGAACCGCGTCACCTCGCGGTCGTTGATCCAGCGCGTCATCCGCTCGACATCCGCCATCTCGCGCGCCCGCAGGTTCACCAGCTTCCCTTCGATCATCGCGCCACCTCGACCGTGCCACCCGACCCGACCCGCGCCGCAGCGAACTCCTCCCTGCGTATCCCCATCACGAACTGGTCGACGTACGCGCCGCGCGCGTAGCGCGCCTGCCGCATCCGCACCTCCTCGACAAATCCGCATTTCCGGTAGCAAGCGATCGCCCGCGTGTTGTCCGCGTCCACCGTCAGATCCACGCGATACAGGTTCAATTCGTCGAACGCGAAACTCAGGAACGTCCGCATCGCGTCCGTTCCGTAGCCCTTCGACCAGTAGTGCTTTTCACCGATCGCGACGCCCATCCGCGCCTTGCGTTTCTCGGCTGACATGCCATGAAAGTTGATGTTGCCGATGTGCGCGCCGTCCTTCGTCTCGATCGCGAAGAACACGTTGTCGCCGAACGCCATCGGCCTGGCCCTGCCCTCCCGAATCCACGTCTCCTCCGCCGCGAGCGAGAGCGGATAGCGCATACTCAGGTGCCGGGTCACTTCGCGGTCATTCATCCAGCGGTAGTTCCGCTCCACGTCACTCGTCTCGGCCGCCCGCAGGTTGATCAGCTCACCCTCGATCATCGCTTCTCCTTCGATTGGCACCCCAACCAAACGGCCCACCGGCATCCGGTGGGCCTGCTTTCTCGATGTCCGTAGCTGTCCGTTCGCTACCGTCTGGCGAGAGCGGGCCGGGGGAATCCCGTGAAACGCGGCGATCCGCACCGCACCGACGGTGTGCCGATCGTCGGGCCGCTGGTGCTCGTCGTCTGTCGTCGCATGGTGCTCCCCGCGAATGTTGGCGCAGTATACCCAGCGGGAGCGCCGGCGTTGCGACGCCGGCGCTCCCGCACAGCGCCCGATCATCAAACGCGCCTTCGAGCGTCATGGGCGCGCGATAAAACTCAGCGCCAAAAATACACACAAACCACTGGACGAGCGGCGCGTTCTGGAGTACTACAAGAATGACAAGAACGCCGGGCGCACCCGCCGAAAGGAGTCACAGCATGATCGACGAACCGACGACCCTCGTGGACGAGGAGCAACGCGCGACCATCGGGGCGAACGGCGCGGTGGCGCCGGCGCCGCAGGCGCAGATGGCGCTTCCCGGGCTGCCCGCAGATCCCGCCGCAGCGAAGCCGGCGGTCGTGAAGCCGGCGATGACGACGATGGCGGCGCCAAAGACGGCCGCGCCAACGAAAAAGCCTGCCGCTAAGAAGGCCGCACCAAAGAAGAAGCCTGCCGCCAAGAAGGCTGCTCCGAGGAAGGCCGCAGCAAAGAAGAAGCCTGCGGCCAAGAAGGCTGCTCCGAAGAAGAAGCCTGCGGCCAAGAAGGCTGCTCCGAAGAAGAAGCCCGCTGCCAAGAAGGCTGCTCCGAAGAAGAAGCCCGCTGCCAAGAAGGCTACTCCGAAGAAGAAGCCCGCTGCCAAGAAGGCTGCTCCGAAGAAGAAGCCTGCCGCCAAGAAGGCTGCACCGAAGAAAGCCGCAGCCAAGAAGAAGCCTGCCGCCAAGAAGGCCGCACCGAAGAAGGCGGCAGCCAAGAAACCGAAGAAGGCGGCAGCCAAGAAACCGAAGAAGGCGGCGGCCAAAAAGAAGTAGCTCGCAGCGCGAACCCGCTCTCAGGGGGCGCACGCGGTGCGCCCCCTCTTTTGCACTCGCTACCAGCAGCATGATCCCGCGATGACCTCACCGCTCGCCGGCATCCGCATCCTCGATCTCACGGCCGGCGTCTCCGGACCATGGTGCACGAAGCTGCTCGCCGATTACGGCGCCGATGTCATCAAGGCTGAACTGCCGGGCGTCGGCGACGAATCGCGCGGTCATGGACGGTTCCCGGCCTCGGTGCCCCACCGAGAGAAGAGCGCGCTCTTCCTCTGGCTCAACACCGGCAAGCGCGGCATCACTCTCGGCGTCGCGACGGCGACCGGGCGCGCCCTCGCGCTGCGCCTCGCTGCCGGGTGTGACGCCGTCGTCACCGACTATCGGCCGTCCGAGGCGCAGGCGTTGCGTCTCACGCACGCCGACTTCGCCGCCGTCAACGCGCGCATCGTGACGACGTCCGTCACGGCGTTCGGACAGAGCGGCCCATACGCCGACTGGCTGGCGACCAACCTCACGTCTTACGCCAGCGGCGGCCAGCACTACCTGACGGGCGACCCCGACCGCGAGCCGCTGCAGAACGGCGGCTACCAGGCGGTGTACCAGGCGGGCACGTGGGCCTTCGGCGCGACGCTCGCCGCGCTCTGGAGCGCGCGCGAGACCGGCGTAGGCCAGCAGGCAGAGATCGCGGGACAGGAGGTGATGGCGTCGATCCTCGAGATCTACCTGCCCGATTTCGCCTACCGGAAGTCCGAGGTGCTGACGACGCGCCGCGGCAACTTCGCCTCCGCCTCGGTGGGCATCTTCCCTGCCATCGATGGCCACATCGGCATCCACGCGATGCCGAAGAACTGGCCGCAGCTCGTCCAGGCGATGGATGCGGAGTGGATGGCCACGGACGAGCGCTTCGTCGACAACCGCGCCCGTCTGCGCAACGACGACGAGCTGCTGACACAGATGTTCATCTTCGCCGCGGGCGTCACGCGCAAGGAGGCATACGAACGCGCCGGGCGCTTCCGCGCGCCGATCTCGCCCGTGCATACGGTCGCCGACCTGCTCGATTCGGAGCACCTCAACAGCCGCGGCTTCTTCCAGCAGCTCGAACATCCGGCAGCCGGCGTGATGCGCTATCCGTCGCCGGGCGCCCGCATGCCCGCCACGCCACCCGAACTCCGCCCTGCTCCGCTGCTCGGCCAGCACAACGCGGACGTGTACGGCCAACTGCTCGACCTTTCGCCGCGTGAGCGCGCAAGGCTCTGCGCCGCCGGTGTGATCTGATGACATCTCCCCACCTCCCACGCCTGACGTCCAACATCCAACATCCAACATCCATCGACCAGCTCCCCCTCCACGGCATCCGTATCCTCGACCTGACGATGGTCTGGGCCGGCCCGGCCGGCACGCGCCTCCTCGCCGATATGGGCGCCGAAGTGATCAAGGTGGAGTCCGCGCGATCGTGGGACATGCTGCGTTCGCTGCACTTCCTTGCAGGATCGCCGGCAGGCTGGTGGGACAAAGCCGCCTATTTCAACCACAACAACCGCAACAAGTACGGCATCACGCTCGACCTGCAGACCGCCCGCGGGCGCGAACTGGCCCTCCGGCTCGTCGCAATCTCAGACATCGTGTTCGAGAATTATCGCGCCGACGTCGTCGGCAAACTCGGGCTCGACTACGCCGACCTCCGCGCCGTCAAGGAGGACATCATCCTCGTGTCGATGCCCAGCCACGGCAAGACGGGCCCCGAGTCGCACCACGTCGCCTACGGCACCAATGTCGAGCAGCTCGCGGGCCTCGCGTCGATCACCGGCTATCCCGGCATGGCGCCGCACAAGTCGCCCATCGCTTACGGCGACCCGAACGCCGGCGCCATCGCCGCCGCGGCCGCGCTCGCCGCGCTCCACCACCGCCGCCGCACCGGCGCGGGCCAGCACATCGAGGTCGCGCAGTGGGAGGCGATGATCGGCGTCATCGGCGAGCACATCCTCGGCCACCAGATGGGCGAGCAGACCGAGACCCTGGGCAACCGCCACATCTCGCGCGTGCAGGGCGTCTACGAATGCGCGACGCCCGACGAGTGGGTGGCGATCTCCGTCGGCTCCGACGCCGAGTTCGCCGCGCTCAGCACGACCATCGGACAGCCCGAACTTCCACTCGACCCGCGCTTCGCTGATGTGGTCTCGCGCCGCCACCACCACGATGCCCTCGACGCGATCATCAGCGAATGGGCGCGCGAACGATCGCAGGACGAGGCGGCGCGCACGCTGCAGGCTGCGGGCGTCCCGGCGGCGCCCGTGCTCAAGATCCCGCGTCTGATGCAGGACGAACACCTCCGCGCCCGAGGCTTCTGGGAGAGCGTAACGCACGCCACCGCCGACACGTGGGATATGGAAGGCCCGGTCTGGCGCATGTCCCGCACGCCCGCCCACATCCGCATGCCCGCCCCCATGTTCGGCGAGCACAACACATGGGTCTTCGGCGATCTTCTCGGCCTCAGCGACGCCGAGATCGCCGACCTTGAAGCCGCGGGCGTGACGGCGCGCGAGCCGAACCTCGACGTGCATTCGTAGCGCCGGTCCAACCTGCTTCCGCCGGGAACACGCTCGCGGCCCCTCGCCCAACGCCATCCGCCCGTCCGTGGATGGCTAGAGGCAGGGCACGCCCTGGAGTATCCGCTGCGCCGCGAACACGAGGTCGCCTGTCGAGTTTGCCTGCCCGCTCTTGTCGAGGTCGAAGTCCTCCGTCTTCCCCGCGGAGTGGAGCAGCGCGTCCGCATACGCGATGAAGTCTCCGGTCGAGTTCACTACGCCATTGCCATCGACATCCAGCGCCTCCTTGCAGTCGCCCTTCCCGTCGCCATCGCTGTCGACGCCGGCGGGGTTCGTCCCCCAACCGCGCCGCTCCCAGCCATTCAGCAGCCCGTCGCCGTCGGCATCGCCGCCGTCGTCCCCCAGCGCTGGCGGCTTTGAGAACCGGTCTCGCGGATTCGTTCCGCGCGTACACTCGTACCCGTCCAGCACGCCGTCGTTGTCCGTGTCCCATGACGAGCCGTTGTCGGCGGTGTCGCTGCTCATCGGCGGCGCCGGGACGCCGTTACCGTTGTCGTCGTTCGTGATATCGCCGCCGGCGGGGTTGGGGTGGCCATCGGACGACCCTGCGAACGCCGCGCAGATGCCAGCGCCCAGAGGCTCCGTGTCTTGTGAATCCGGTAACCCGTCGTTGTCGATGTCGCCGTCCGTCTCGCAGGCGTCGCCTTCGCCGTCCGCAGCGGCGTTCGCGATCGTCGTGTCGCGCGGAGTGACGCCTGGACCGTTGTCGACCTCGTTGTCAGCGTTCACCTGGCCCGGGTTGTACACCGACGGACAGTCATCCGTCGCGTCGCCCACGCCATCACCGTCCGCGTCGGGCACAGGCGTGTTCGTTGGCGGCACCGGCGTGGCCGTTGCCGGTGGAATGGGGGTCGGCGTGCGCGTGGGTGTGGGCGTCGGCGGCGGCGGCAGCGGGTCGTCGCACTGAAGTCCAAACTTCTGGTCGTTCAGATCGTGAAGCTGTACGAGGTTAGGATCAGCATAAGGTGGCAGCCAGTAGATGCTGCCGTTCTGGAACTGTTGCCTCGCGATGCCGAAGCCGTCGGCGTACTCCTCGGTGGTCGGATAGCCGAGAAAATGGAGGTACTGGAGCGCAGGACCGCCGGACCACGGCACACACAGACCGATGTAGTTCTGCCAGAACGCGCCATACACCCAGTAGGCGCCCAGCCCATCTCCATGCATGATTGAGCCAGAACCATACGCCTGATTGGGACTGTTGAATCCCTGGAGCCAGCCGGAGCCCGCGTAGCTGTCCCACCGGTGGACGTACCAGCTCACATTGTCGGCTGGCGCAGGCCACACGGCGGTGCACCAGCAATAGTCTGGCTTGCCAACGACACGTTCGGACCAGTCCCCGTGCGCTTGGCCTTCATCGTAGTATCGATCCCTGATCGGCGCGTCCACTTGAGGAGCGGCGGAGTCGTCGTAGGTGCGGTAACCGACGCCGGCGTTGTTGGAGCGGTGCACGTTGCCCTTGAGGCTCTCGTCCAGCGTGCTCGGATCTGCCGAAAAGGGCTGCACGTTGGCGCACGTGATCGGGTTATCTCCGCAATAGTCGGACAGCGGCTCGGGTATGCAGTACCCGGCGGTGCAAGGGTTTCCGTCAGGATCGGTAATCCTAAAGTGCAAATGGTGTCCGGACGGATCCGTCGGCGTGACGCAAGGTTCGACATTTCCGGTGTGCCCGGCCCGCCCGATTATCTGTCCGGGAATTACATGCTGCCCTAGTCCAACGAGCGGTGCCTGGAGGTGCGCGTAGCGATGCACATATCCTCCGATGTCGGTCAGGTCAACATAGTTCCCATACCCGAGACCGTCGCCACAACCGGAGGTACCGCTCACTGGCAGATCTAGTATGTTACCTTCCTGGGTCGCAACGAGGTATTCACCTTCGGCGGACTGAAAGTCGAGCGCCCAACGATCCTCCGCCGCGTGGTCGTTGGACGTGTCACCATCATGCGTACCTTCACCGTAGCCGTTGCCGCTGACGTTGTGCTCAACGCCGGCTTTCCACGGCAAGCGCCAGTACTCGCCCGGTTGCTGAGTTGCCGCCACCCGGGTGATTTGGTTGAGCGCAACCGCTCCGACGGTGACGGCGCAAACCAGGGCCAATACAAGAGCAGCGGTCCTCACCAAGGTAGCTCCCCCCAAACCGTGAGTTGCGCGGTCGTCAGTACGGAGTTATGGACAAGAGCACGGCACGCGCCGCGGCGATATCGCCCGCCACCGCCTCCTGCGAACGACCATTGCCGGAGATGAGCGCGAGAGCCTCAAACACGACATCATCCTTCCGAAATGCAGCGCGTAGCTGCGCGGCGGCGCCTTCGCCGGGCCCCTCGTCCCAGATGACGCCTGGCACCCCTCCAAACGAGACATTCGGCCTTTGAAGCCGCTCTTCTACGAGCGGGACGAACCCGCCGGGGACATCCGGCACGAAATACTTCCGCGCGCCAAAGATTATGACGATGCCGCCGGGGATGTGCTTCGCGGGGTCAAGCGTCTCCGCGGTGGCTGGCGGGTCGCTCAACTGGAACTGACCGCCCTCCGGACGCATGTTCGAGTACCAACCGTCAGGAACGGTGATGGTGTACCGAAACAGCTGATTGTCCGCGATCGACGCCCCACTCGGCTGAAGGGGGGCCACCGTCGGCCGTTGGAGTGCGCTCGCGGTCGCGATAACGCCAGGCGGGGGCTCACCACTTGAGATCCTGCACGACAGCGGCGGAAGGTCGGGCTGAGGGCGCTCGTTAGCAGGCGCCTGGCACGTAGGCTCCGTGAGGTCAGCGGGGGTGATGGTGCTCGGGTAGCCCGGGAAGGGGCGGGGCGTGAGCTTCGTGAAGTCAGCGACGCCGCTTGGCGCTTGCGACGATGCGTCGCGGATAGCCCATGTCGCGAGACCGGCGACCGAGATGGCAAGCACGAGGACGATCGATGTTATAAGGTGACGCTGGACTAGCTTCGTCATGCCCCAGGTTCCTGTTGGGGTTCGCGCGTCAGGACCCTAACGTCACACTACGCCTGTTCGCCTAGACTGTCAAGTACTTCGGTACAGAACTTCCGTCCGTAGTAGCGTCGGGCTCCTGACCAGTCGGGCACATTCTCCCGCTGGCCGGGCGTGTCCGTGAGCCGGCGCTGGTGCGGGCGGTCGTGGTCCGTCAGGCGTAGCTCGGTGTTGCCC
>CAYQZE010000005.1:0-37334 GCA_964421985.1 uncultured Dehalococcoidia bacterium
CGTGGGCGCGCTTCATCGACGTGATGTTCGCCCAGGTCCGCGAGCTGCTGACGAACTACGGCCAGATCGACGTGATCTGGTTCGACGGCGGTTGGGAGCGCTCGATGGCGCAGTGGCGCTCGAAGGAACTGGAGACGATGATCCGCGGGCTTCAGCCGGGGATCATGATCAACGAGCGTCTGCCCGGCGTCGGCGACTACGTGACGCCGGAGCAGTTCGTCCCCGCCACACCGCCCGGCGGCCCCTGGGAGACCTGCCTCACGATCAACGAGACATGGGGCTACTGCCCGGCGGACCGGGACTTCAAGCCGGCGCGGCGGATCATCCATACGCTGTGCGAGGTCGCGGGCAAGGGCGGCAACCTGCTGCTCAACGTCGGGCCGATGGCGGACGGCGGATTGCAGCCGGAGTTCACGGAGCGCTTCGCCGTCATCGAGCAGTGGATGGCGCGCAACGGCGAGAGCATCGTCGGCACGACACCGGGGCTGGAGGCGTGGCAGCACTACGGCCCTTCGACGCGGCGCGGCGGACGCGTCTATGTGCACCTCCTGTCGCGCCCCTACGACACGATCGCGGTCCGCGGCGTGCGGACGAAGCGCATCACCGCCGTCACCGCGCTCGCCGACGGCTCAGCGCTCGCGTTCGAGACGCGGTGCGCGGTGCTGGACACGTTCTTCAACCCGGACCCGCTGGGCGAGTTGACGATCACCGTGCCCGAAACGAGTATCGACGACAACGCGACCGTGATCGCGATCGACTTCGCCGACGAGCCGCTCACATAGCGACAACCAAAGGAGGCCGCCGTGTTTCGTCTCGACGGGAAGATTGCCGTGGTGACCGGGGCTGGCTCAGGCATCGGACAGGCCATCGCTACGATGTTCGCGAAGCAGGGAGCCCACGTCTACGTGCTCGAGCTGAACGAAGACGCCGGCGCCGAAACGGCATCGTCGATCCGAGATAGCGGCGGTGCGGCCGACGTGGTGGCCTGCGATGTCGCCGACGCCGCATCGGTGGCGGCGGCGTTCGACAATGTGTACGCCGACGCAAGCCGGATCGATATCCTCGTCAACAACGCGGGCATCGCCCACATCGGCACGGTCGAGACCACGACCGAAGCGGAGCTCGACCGCGTCTACGCCGTTAACGTAAAGGGCACCTTCCTCTGCTCGCAGGCGGCGGTCGGTAAGATGCTGCAACACGGCGGCGGCGTCATTCTCAACCTCGCCTCAATCGCATCGCTGATCGGGCTCGAGGACCGCTTCGCCTACTCGATGAGCAAGGGGGCGGTGCTGACGATGACGCGGTCAATCGCCGTCGACTACATCAAGCGCGGCATCCGCTGCAACTGCGTCTGCCCGGCGCGCGTGCACACGCCGTTCGTCGATGGGTATCTGCGCGACAGCTACCCGGGGCGCGAGGACGAGATGTACAAAGTGCTCTCTGAGTACCAGCCGATCGGACGCATGGCCGAGCCGGAGGAGGTTGCCGCGCTCGCGCTCTACCTCTGCTCCGACGAAGCGTCGTTCATCACGGGCCAGGCGTACCCGATCGACGGCGGCGTGCTCGTCTTCTAGGCGTGCGTCTTCTAGCGAAGGAGTGACGGTGAAGACCTACGCCCAGACGCTTGATCTTCGCGACGATCCGGGCGCCATCGCGCGGTACGTCGAGCACCACCGGGCTGTCTGGCCGGAGGTGGAGCGAGGCTTGCGCGCAATCGGCGTCAAGCACATACGTATCTGGCGGTTGGGCAGGCGGCTCTTCCTGTTGATGGAGACGGCCGACGACTTCGACCCCGAGCGCGATTTCGCGCTGTACACGGAAAGCGATGCTCGCATCGGCGAGTGGCAGGAGTTGATGGCTTCGATGCAGGAGCCAGCGCCGGAAGCCCGGCCGGGCGAGCTCTGGGCGAACATGGAGCTCGTGTACTCGTTGTGATTCTGCTGAACGACCTACGCCAGCAGTGGCCTCGGCCGTCGTCAACGCGGCCGATCGTGATCATCGGCGCCGGCAGCATCGTGCGCGACGCACATCTCCCGGTGTACAAGCGCCTCGGTCTCCCCGTCGCCGGCATCTTCGACGTCGACCCAGCGTCGGCGCGTGAGCGCGCCACGCAGTTCGAGGTGTCACGAGTGTTCGCATCGCTCGACGAGGCGCTGGCAACACCCGGCGCGGTGTTCGATGTCGCCGTGCCGCCGCAGCACGTCGCGGTCATCCTCGAACGATTGCCGGTGGGCGCGGCCGTACTTATGCAGAAACCCATGGGGCGCGACCTGGCGGACGCGCACACGATCCGCGCGATCTGCCGCGAGCGGAACCTCGTCGCGGCGGTGAACTTCCAGCTGCGCTTCGCGCCGAACATGCTCGCGCTGCGTGATGCGCTGTCTCGCGGCCTGCTCGGCGACGTAACCGATGTGGAAGTGCGCCTCAACTTGCACACGCCCTGGCAATACTGGGCGTTTCTCAAAGGCGTCCCCCGGCTCGAGGTGCTGATGCACTCGATCCACTACATCGACCTGATCCGTTCACTGATCGGCGAGCCGCGCGGCGTCTACTGCCGGGGCGCGCGCCACCCGGCGCTCACCGCGTACGCCGACACACGGACGAGCATCATCTTGGACTACGGCGACATGGTGCGCTGCAGCCTGACGATGAACCATACGCACACGTTCGGCCCACGCTACGCGATGTCGCAGATCAAGATAGAAGGAACGCGAGGCGCGGCAATCGTAAAGATGGGCGTGAACCTCAACTATCCGCACGGGGAGTCTGACGAGTTCACGATCGCGACCGGCGACCGCGACTGGGAGGCGGTGCCACTCCGCGGATCGTGGTTCCTGGAGGCGTTCGAGGGACCGATGTCAAATCTGCAGCGCTTCGCGGCGGGGGAGGACGAGGCGCTCGTCTCGAGCGTCGAGGACGCATTCCGGACGATGGCGGTCGTCGAAGCCTGCTACGAGTCGAGCGCGCGCGGCGCAACGCCGCTCCCGGTGGACGGCTGACCATGCCACCGCGCATCGACGCGCATCAGCACTTCTGGCGCTACTCGCCTCGAACACACGCATGGATCGAGGACTCCATGCTGGCGATCAAGCGCGACTTCCTGCCGCTCGACCTCAAGCCGCTGCTGGATGCCGCCGGGTTCGATGGGTGCATCGCCGTACAGGCGGAACAGAACATCAGCGAGACCCAGTCGCTGTTGTCCATGGCGGACGCGCATCCGTTCGTCCGCGGCGTCGTCGGATGGGTCGATGTGTGCGCGGAGGACGCCGCCGAGCGGGCGAGCGCGATCGCCGCACACCCGCGCCTGCGCGGCATCCGCCACATCGTGCAGGACGAGCCGCCGGGCTTCATGCTGCGCCCGGACTTCCAGCGCGGGATCGCGGCACTGGAAGGGCTCGGCCTCACGTACGACATCCTCATCTACGAACGGCAGCTTCCGGAAGCGCTGGAGCTCGTACGACGGTTCCCCAGGCAGCCGTTCGTCATCGACCACATCGCCAAGCCGGCGATCCGGGAAGGCAGCATCGACACATGGCGCCTCGGCATGCGGGCGCTCGCCGCTTGCCCGAACGTCTATTGCAAGCTGTCCGGCATGGTGACCGAGGCCGACCGGCGGCACTGGCAGCCAGCGGACCTCGCGCCGTACATCGAGACGGTGCTCGATGCGTTCGGTCCGCAGCGCCTGATGGCCGGGTCCGATTGGCCGGTGTGCCTGCTCGCGGCGGAGTACGGCAGCGTGATCGCCATCGTCACGGACGCGATTGCCGCGCTTTCCGCGTCCGACCAGGACGCGATCATGGGTGAGACGGCAGCGAAGTTCTACGGTCTCGCGTAGTAGCGTCCGTCTTCCCGCTTCTCGCGTCCTGCCTCCCGTTCCCTACGTCGCCCAGACGCGCCCGTTCGGATAGGCGTGATCGTCCAGCGACTGCTGGTGCATCTGAATGCTGAACCCGGGCGTCAGGGGCGGCATATATCGCCCGCGGCGCACGACGATCGGGTCGACAAAGTGCTCGTGCAGATGCTCGGCGTACTCCAGCGCGCGCCCATCGAGGCTGGCGCTGACGGCGATGTAGTCGATCAGCGACACGTGCTGGCCGTACTCGCACAGCCCGACACCGCCCGCATGCGGGCACACGGGCACACCGAACTTCGCGGCAAGCACCAACACGGCAAGCACTTCGTTGAGCCCGCCCAGGCGGCAGGTGTCCATCTGCAGGAAGTCGATCGCGTTGGCCTGCAGGAGCTGCTTGAACATGACGCGGTTCGGACAGTGCTCGCCCGTCGCGACGCCGATCGGCTTGACGGCGCGCCGGATCATCGCGTGTCCCAGGATGTCGTCGGGGCTGGTCGGTTCTTCGATCCAGAGCAGCTTGTACGGCTGCAACCGCTCCATGTGTGCGATCGCCTCGCCTACGTCCCACGCCTGGTTGGCATCGACCATCAGCGCGCAGTCCCAGCCGATCTCCTCCCGGACCAACGCGCAGCGGCGCTCGTTCTCGGCGGCGTCGCGTCCAACTTTCAACTTGAATCGCGTCCAGCCATCGGCGAGCGCTTGCCGGCACAGCTCGCGAATGCGGTCGTCCGCGTAGCCCATCCAGCCGACGGAGGTCACGTAGGCGGGGTAGCCTTCACGCAGCATCTCCGCCTCGCGTGCGCCGCGGGTAAGCGCATGGCGTCGCAGAATATCCAGCGCATCATGTGGCGTCAGCGCGTCCGTGAGGTAACGGAAGTCAATGCAGGCGACGATCTGCTCGGGGGTCATCTCGGCGACGAGCTTCCATACCGGCTTGCCTGCGGCCTTCGCCCAGAGGTCCCAGGCGGCGTTGACGATGGCCGCCGTCGCGAGGTGGATGACGCCCTTCTCGGGGCCGATCCAGCGCAACTGGCTGTCGCCGGTCATCCTGCGCCAGAAGCCGGCCATATCCGCGGCGATCGACTCCAGCGTCTCGCCGAGGACGAGCGGCGCCAGCGCGTTTGCGGCCGCGACGCAGATCTCATTGCCGCGCCCGATGGTGAAGGTCAAGCCATGGCCTTCGAGCCCGTCCGCCCGGTCGGTCTCCAGCACTACGTAGGCAGCGGAGTAGTCCGGGTCGCTGTGCATGGCGTCGGAGCCGGCCTGTGTGCGCGACGTAGGCATACGGACGTCTAGGGCCCGTACGCCGGTGATCTTCGTGGGCATGTGGCGCTCCTGATCTATGATGCGCAGGGATCATACAGCGACGTAGACGCGGCGTCTTCGGCGATACGACGGCGACGCGGAGGAGACCATCGTGACAGAAGCCCCAACGCTGGCGCCGGCGCTACCCAAGAACGCGATCGTCATCCTCCTGGATAGCCTCAATCGGCACATGCTCGGCGCCTACGGCGGCAGGGAGTTCGTAACGCCGAACCTGGACCGCTTCGCGGAGCGGTCGCTGCGCTTCGAAAAGCACTATTCCGGCTCGCTGCCGTGCATGCCCGCCCGCCACGACATGCTGTGCGGAGCGCTCGACTTCCTCTGGCGGCCATGGGGCTCGGTGGAGATCTGGGAGCGCACGATCACGTCATACCTGCGTGAGGCGGGCGTCACGACGATGCTGATCTCGGACCACCCGCATCTGTTCGAGGTCGGCGGAGAGAACTACCACACCGAGTTCACCGCGTGGGACTACGAGCGCGGACACGAAGGAGATCCGTGGAAGACGCGGCCGGACACGTCGTGGCTGGGCGCACCGCCGATGGGCCGCGCGAAGATGCCGTACGACAACTCGCGCGGCTACTTTCGCGGAGAAGCCGACTTCCCCGGGCCGCGGACGATGGCGGCGGCGGCGCGCTGGCTCGACGACAATGCTGGCTACCACGACCGCTTTCTGCTGTTCGTCGATGAGTTCGACCCGCACGAGCCGTTCGATACGCCGGACGACTATGCATTGATGTACGACGACACCTGGGAAGGGCCGCACTTGATCTGGCCGCCGTACCTGAACGGCGCCATCGCGGCGGGCGTGCTAACCGAGCGGCAGGCACGGCAGATCCGGGCATGCTACGGCGGCAAGCTGACGATGATCGATGCGTGGCTCGGACGCATCCTCGACGCGGTCGATCAGCACGGACTCTGGCAGGACACCGCCGTCATCGTCTGCACGGACCACGGTCACTATCTCGGCGAGAAGGACATATGGGGCAAACCCAACGTGCCCATCTACGAGACACTGGGCCACATCCCGCTGATGGTCTCCTGGCCCGGCGTGCCGGCTGGCTCCACGCAGGCGCTGTCGACGAACGTCGACATCTTCGCCACGCTCGCGGACCTGTTCGGCGCGCAGGTGAAGCATCGCACGCACGGCAGATCGCTCATCCCGGTGATCAGAGGCGAGGCAACCTCCGTGCGTGATCACGCGCTGTCCGGCGTCTGGGGCCGGGAAGTACACTTGATCGACGAGACCAGCAAGTACGCCCGCGCACCGGTGGGTGAAAACGCGCCGATCTCCATGTGGTCGAATAGGTGGTCGACGATGCCGATTGCAGCGCGACCGAAGCTCCGGCTGCCGCTCCCCGACGATCGCGCCTTCCTGGACCGCATGCCCGGATCGAAGGTCCCGGTGATCCGGCAACCGTTCGCGCAAGGGGACATGCTTCCCTTCTGGGCGCTCGGGCCCTTCAGCGGGAACCATCTCTACGACTTGCACAACGACCCGGCCGAAGACGAAAACCGTGCCGGTGAGCACCGCGAGCGCGAATCCGCCGACCGACTCCGCAGCGCGCTGATCGAGATCGAGGCGCCGGAGGACCAGCTGGCCCGTCTGGGACTGCGGTAGCGGGGCGTACGACTCCGACCGCGAATCTGCTACAACGCACCTGCATGGATGGCGTCCCGCCCGAACCCCCTCCGACAACGCTCCCACCCTTGAACCGCATCGCCCGCAGGCGATTCTTGCTCGGCATGTTCGGAGTCGGCGTGGCCACCGTGACCTGCGGTCGTGGGAGCGGGAGCTCGCCCGACCGCACGGCGACGAACATACGCTCCATCGCGGAGGAAAACCAACTGCCTGGGGACAGCGGCTGGCAGATCGAACGTCCGGCGCTGATCGGCGAGATCGCGGCGTACTGCGGGCAGGTGAGCGTCCGCCGCGGCGACACGCTCGATGTGCACGTGAGCACCATGTCGGCGGGTGCGACGTACGAGGCGGACGTCTACCGAATGGGCTGGTACGGCGGCACCGGCGGTCGCAACGTTCGCTCGGTCAAGAACATCGACGGTGAGAATCAGGGCCGGTGGGACCCCTTGCGCGGCGTCCTGGAGTGTCCGTCATGCGCGGTCGACGCCGGCACGTTGCTCATCGAGTGCAACTGGCGGCGCAGTCTGCAGATCAAGATCGCCGATGACTGGGTGAGCGGCTACTATCTCGTGAAGCTGCACGAACTGACGACAGACACCTCCACGTACGCCATCTTCGTCGTGCGCGACGACGACTCGTACGCGCCGACACTGGTACAGGCGTCGACGAACACCTGGCAAGCGTACAACGTGTGGGGCGATGCGAGCCTCTACGGCTCGTTCGGCGCCGACCGCCGCTACGTCGAAAAGACGCGGCGCGCGTTCCGCGTCTCGTACGACCGGCCGTACGACGTCAACATCAACAACCAGCGTCAGTTCGGCGCGGGAGAGTTCTTCCGCTGGGAGTACAATTTCGTGCGCTGGGCGGAGGCCATGGGCTTCGACATGACCTACACGACCAACGTAGACGTCCACCAGCGCGGCGACGTGCTCAAGCAGCATCGGCTCTTGATCTCACTGGGCCACGATGAGTACTGGACGAAGCAACAGCGCGACGCCGTGGAAGCGGCCCGGGACGCCGGCGTCAACATCGCCTTCTTCAGCGGCAACGAGTGCTACTGGCAGAGCCGGCTCGAGCCGGCCTCGAACGGCGCTGCCGTGCGCGTCCTCACGGTCTACAAGGACGCCACGCTGGATCCGGAGGCGCGCAGTAACCCGAAGGAAGCCACCGTGCTGTTCGCCGATCCGCCGGTGAGCAGGCCCCAGAGCATGCTGTCTGGACTGGCCTACGGCTCGAACACACAACCCGACTACATCCCGTGGCGTCCAGTCAACGTGGATACGTGGATCTTCGATGGCACCGGCATCCGGGAGGGCGATGCGTTTCCCGGAATCGTCGGCTACGAATACGACCACATGGCGCCGACAGACAAGCGGCCGGAGAGCCTGGCGATCGTCGGGGCCTCGCCGGTGAACGGCTTTCTTGGCAGCGACACGTCGATTTCGGCGATCCACACCGCCGCAAGCGGGGCGACGGTGTTCGCCGCCGGCACCATCGCCTGGAGCTGGGGCCTGGACGACTACGGCCACGAACAGTACGGGGCGTTCGCGGACCCACGCCTGAAGAAGCTGACCGAGAACATCATCACCCGCCTGGCGGGACCGCGCACCGTGCCGCCGCCCTAGTACGCGCGTTGATGTGGCGGGCGCTGGCGCGCGACGCTGCGCTCACCGCGTGCGGGTGGCACCCCTTAGAGCGTCAGCAGGTGCTTGATCCCGTTCAGCGTGTCCGCGCCGTAGTACGCGAGCAGGATGCCCCGCAGGATCTTGCCCCCTGTGACGGAGATGATGAAGCGGCGGAACGGCATGCGCACCGAACCAGCGGTCAGGCCCGCGACCTCAAAGAGCGGGTTCGGGATCGCGGACAGCACAAAGAGCGTCGCCATCCCCCATCGTTGCATCAGCCAGTTCACACCGCCCACGGCGCGTTCGATGATCCGGCGCAATCGTTCAGGGCCGCCAAACGCACGCCCGCGCACCAGCTCGGCCCCCATGTAGCCGCCGTAGTAGGCCGTCACTTCCCCAACTGCCATGCCGGCTCCCCCCGCCACCCCAACGAGCCACGGCACGCCGGACTTCTCGCCTTCCGTCGCGATCAACGTCTGCGCCGCGGCGGTCAGCCCCGGTACCGGGAAGAAGACGGTGGCAGTGCTCGCGAGATTCGTCAGGAAGACGCCTCCATAGCTGAGTCCAGCTACGGGATCGATCAGATCCGGGAAGATGACCAGCGTGGCGCCCGGCGCCAGCGCGAGCGCTAACGCCGCGACGACAACCACCAGCCGAATCGCCGTGTGCTCCGCGAACCAGCCCGTCGCACGCAGCACGAACCGGTCGAGCGAAGACTCGGCGCGACGGGCGACCGCCTCCGCCGCTGTTTCGAGCAGATGGTCCGGTTCGTGATGCGAGGGATCGTGCGGACGCCCGGGCCCGGTCGAATGCGCCATCAGGAGAGTGTACCGACACGCGGCCGCAGCCATGCTGCTCAGCCCGCGCGGCGGCGCACGCATGCCGACGAGCCGTGCCGCGCGCACTTCGCCAGGACTCGGCGCGCTACTCTAGGTGGAACCGGTATCCTACGTTGCGCACTGTCTCGATAAACGTCTGTCCCCGATCTTCGATCTTGCTTCGAAGGCGTCGGATGTGGACATCGACGGTGCGCGCACCGCCGTAAAAGTCGTAGCCCCACACGCGATTCAGCAGAGCCTCTCGCGTGAACACCTTGTCGCGGTTGGTAGCCATAAATCGCAGGAGTTCGTACTCCTTGTAGGTGAGGTCGATCGGTCTGCCACTGATGAACACCTTGTAGTTGCCGAGGTCGATGCGCAAATCGCCCGCCTGAAGGGTGTTGTCGCTCTCGACGCCCGACCGCAAGAAGATGGCCCGGCGCGCCCGCGCGCTCACCTCGTCGGCAAGCGCCGGGTAGACGACGAAGTCGTCGAACCCGATGGAGAAGTCAAACGAATCAAGCTGATCACTGCGGATCACGGCGACCGAGGCGATGCCGTCCGGCATCTGCGGCGATCGCAGAAGGTTCCTGATGCTAGGTGTATCCGGGCGGCCGAAGAGGCTGAACATGATGACCGCGGGCGCGCTCGCTTGCGATTCCGTGAGCACGCGGTCCAGGGGCACTTGCGACACCGCAAACCCCGCCTCTTCCAGGGTGGCTGCGATCGGCCGCATCTCCTCAGACGCGTCAACAAGCAGGATCCGCTGCACGAGACTCACCTCCCCGGCTCGATGCGGAAGTATAACGTCACGGTATTACGCCCAGATGACGGCGTGGCCACGATTTGCAGGCCCTCAACGCGGTTCACCGGCCCGCAGGGGTCGGGGTCGATTGAGCCCGCGAAGCGGCGAATCTATACTCAGCCAGCGGCCAGATTCTTGTTTCGACGGAGCACGTGCGATGACTATCGATTTCGGCTGGTTCTTGCCCACGATGGGCGACACGGAGATCATTGGCCCGCCAACACGAGACGCCACGATTGAGTACCTGGTGCGGTGCGCGAAGACGGCCGAGGACGCCGGGTTCGTCTTCATGCTCGTACCAGTCGGCACGACCTGCGAGGACGCGTGGCTGGCAGCGTCCGCCGTGGCCGCACGGACCGACAAGATGAAGTTCCTCGTCGCGATGCGTCCGGGGTTCGTCGCCCCGACCGTAGCCGCGAAGATGTCCAACACGATGGACCAGCTGACGCGCGGCCGCGTGTTGATCAACGTCGTCACCGGCGGCTTCCCCGCGGAACTGGCGGCCGACGGCGACTTCACCGAGCACGACGCGCGGTATGAGCGCACGCAGGAGTTCATGCAGGTCGTGAGGCGCGCCTGGACCGAGCCGAGGTCGTGGAACCACGAGGGCGCCTTCTACAAGGTGGAGAAGGGCAACGTCTTCCCGAAGCCGTACCAGAAGCCGTGCCCACCCTGGTACTTCGGCGGCGCATCGGAAGCCGCGAAGCAGGTGGGCGCCGAGGAGGCCGACGTCTACTTGCTGTGGGGCGAGACCATCGACATGGTGCGCGAACGCATCGCCGACATGCGTGAGCGCGCCTCGAAGCTCGGGCGGACGCTGCGCTTCGGCATCCGGCTCCTTGTCTGCGTGCGCGAGACAGAGGACGAGGCGCGCGCCGCCGCTGAGGCGATGGTCGCCGAAGTGCCCGAGAGGTTCGAGGACATGATGCAGAAGCACATGAGCGGCGCCGACTCCGAGGGGGAGAAGCGGCAGCGTATGCTGCGCGAGCAGGGTGAATGGCTGGGGCCGAATCTGTGGACCGGCATCGGGCGTGCCAGGCTCGGCGTCGGGCTCGCGCTCGTCGGGTCGGGCGAGAACGTCGCAGCACGCATCCGGGAATACGTCGACGCCGGCATCGATACGTTCATCTTCTCCGGCTATCCGCATCTCGAAGAATCTGAGCGGTTCGGGCGCTTCGTTATCCCGCATTTTCACGGCGAGGCGAGCGTGCCCGCCGCGCCCGCGGCGCGTGAGTTAGCCCGCGCATGACGCTCCTCGCGATCGCCGTCTCGGGAAGCCCACGCGCTCCGTCCAGGTCGAAGACCATGGCCGAACTCATGCTGGCCGCACTCGGACGGGCGGGATGCGACACTCGGATGGTGGACGTCGCGGGGCTACCCGCCGAGGCGCTCGTCGCGCGCGGGTCCGCGCCGGAGATAGACGAAGCGATCGCTGCGATCGGAGCAGCACAGATCGTCGTCGCCGCGTCGCCGACGTACCGCGCGTTGTATACCGGCGTGATCAAGTCGTTCTTCGACCTGATGCCGCACGGCCACCTCGTCGGGAAGATCTGCGTGCCAATCCAGACCGCCGGGTCGCCACAGCACTTCCTCGCCATCGAGTATGGCATGCAGCCGCTCTTCGCGAGCCTTGGGGGTGTGTCCATCGCCGGCGTCTACGCTACCGACGACCAGTTCGCCAACGGCCAGCCCGTCGACAAGCTGGTCGCTCGCATCGAGGCGGTCGCCGCCACGGCGGTTGCGCTCGCTGGCGCGGCGGCCTGATGCGCATAAGCTTCGACTTCGACGGCGTACTTTGCCTGACACCGTTCGGCCGCCTGGCCGTGCACCGCCCTTCGCCAGTGGCCGCCCTGCCGGAGGGCTACGCTGCGCTGTATGAACGGCACTGCGCGTCGAATCCGCTGAGGCTGGCGCTCGAGTACGTGCGTTTCGGCTGGCGCGCCAACGCGCCGGAAGCGGCGAGCATCCTCCACGAATTGGCTGACCGACATGAGATCTACATCGTCACTGCCCGCAGCTGCAGGGGAGAGCCGCTCCTGCGCCGCTGGCTGCGTTCACACGGGCTCGACGGACGCATCGCCGGCATCCGCATGGCTCCGGAAGGCCTGCGGTCGGCGCAGCACAAGCTCGCAAGTACGCGATTGCTGTCGATCGATGCGCATATCGACGACGACCCCCGTACCGCGTATCATTTGGCACAGCAGGGCGTTGAGCACGTGTACTTGCTCGATCACGCGAACGCCCACGGAGACGCGCCCTTGCCACCACGCCTGACGCTTGTCAGATCGCTGCGCGAGTTCGCCAATGCCGTGTCGGGAGTCGCCGGCTAGCCGAGAACCGCCGCGAACATGAGGCCGCTGCGTCGCCGACTCATTTGCCCTTGTACGCCGGCTTCCGTTTTTGCGCGAACGCCAGTGGCCCCTCGCGCGCATCTTCCGAAGACAGCACCTTCCGTGACTGTTCGTTCTCGAATTGCAGACCTTCCTCGACGGTGAGGCTGCGTCCCCGGTACGCGGCCTCCTTCGCCAGCCGAACAGCGAGCGGTCCGTTCTCGCAGATCGCCTCGGCGATGGCGATGGCCTTCGGCATCAGCTGATCGGCCGGGACGACGTGGTTCACCAACCCGTAGCGAAACGCCCATGCCGCATCGAACTTGCCACCTGTCAGCAACAGCTCCAGCGCGAGGCCGAATGGGATGAGCCGCGGCAGCCGCTGCGTCCCTCCCGCGCCAGCGATGATCGCGCGGGTCACCTCCGGCAGACCGAACATGGCGTGTTCCGCTGCCACGCGGATGTCGCACGCCAGCGCCATCTCCAGGCCACCCGCCAGGCAATAGCCATTCACCGCCGCGATCATCGGCTTCCAGCACTCAAAGTTGCGGGTAATGCCGCCGAATGGCGCCCGCGAGTATGCGGCGCTGACGGCGTTCAGTCCGCCCTGCTGCGCGGCGGACATCGCAACAAGATCGTTGCCGGCCGAGAACGCGCGGTCGCCGGCGCCCGTGAAGATGCCAACCCAGAGATCGTCGTCGTCACGGAAGTCGCACCACGCGGTATGAAGTTCTTGGGACGTCTGCGGGTCGATCGCATTCATCCGCTCCGGTCGGTTGATCGTGACGATCCCGATACGGCCGCGCTTCTCGTAGATCACGTTCTCGAAGTTGAAATCAGTCATCGACACCTCATCTCTTCGTGTTGTTCTCGCGGGGCCAAGCGTAGCACCGCGAGGTGAATCGATCCAGAACCTTCATGGATCGTCCGTGCCCGTTGAACGATGTTCCTGTGTCGGCGCTGACAAAGAAGTACTGCCAAGTATTCATAGTTCGCCGTGCTGCTCTGCGTTGCCCGAGCATTTTCGTACTGCTAGACTCGATCGCATAACACCAACAAGCGGGGGACTGAAAAGTAGAGGCTGAGTCTTCATGGCAACCGCAACCAAGTCGTCCGCAAGAGGTGGGCCGGGTGTCCCCATTCATCACGCGATGATGCCCTGGGTCTTGATCACCGAGATCTACTGGATGTCGTACAAGCTGCTGGAACGACGCTTCTATCACATGGGCGTGTCGGCATCGCAGGCCCGCGTGCTGGCGGTACTGCACTTCTCCAGCGGCCCGATCAAGCCCAGCCTCGTGGCAACGCTCCTCTTCCAGGAGACGCAGAGTATTACCGGGATCTTGCATCGCATTGAGTCTCGGGGCTGGGTTCGCCGCCTGCCGGACCCGAACGACCGCCGTGCGGTTGGGCTCGAGCTGACCGATGAGGGTCGCAAGGTTACAGAAGAGATCGTCGCGATCTCAGAGGAGCTCTACGACGAAATGTTCGGTGGCAAAGTGCTGACCGCCTCCGAGAAGCGCCAGATTGAAGTGATCCTCAAGAAGGTGCGGGCGCTCGGGTTCAAGCTGCCGGAAACCGACTTCAAGCTCCGGCGTGCCCAGCAATACCCCATCTGGAAGGATTGATCCGGCGCAGGGTTGATTCCGCGACGGCCGGGCGGCTGGCTCGGCTTCTCTAGCGCGAGCGCGTTCGCCTCGCACTACTCGGCGGTTGCTTCTCGGCGATGCGTTGAGCCAGCGCCAGTACGCCGCGTGCCCGCTCGACGATCGGCGCGTCGATCATGGCGCCTTCGAGGGCCACCACGCCTCGCCGCTTCTTCGCCGCCAGCCCCGCAGCCTCGACAACGCGCCGCGCCTGGGCGACGTCATCCTTCGAGGGTGTGAACACCGCGTTGACCTGGGCAGCCTGATCTGGATGGATGATGTACTTGCCCTTGAATCCGTACGCCTGCGCGTGCTTCGCCTCCGCGACGAGTCCCGGCTCGTCCTTGATGTCAGGATACGGTGTATCGATCGCCGGAATGCCGTACGCCGCGGCTACCGCGGCGATCACCCCGCGGGCGTGCGCCAGCGCCAGATTCGCGGCGTCGCGCTTCACGGCCAGCGCCGACATGTAATCTTCTCCGCCCAACGACAGCGCAAGGACGCGGTCAGACGCCTGAACAATCTGCTCGCAGCGCAAGACCGCGATGGGACTCTCGATCAGCGGGATCGTCCTGATGTCGCCGGGGCGTACCCCGTACTTCAGCTCCGCTTCGCGCAGCAGCACATCAAGGTCGCGCAGATCCTGCGCCCCGTCCGTCTTTGGATAGACGACACCTGTTAACCCCGGACGCACGACGGCCATGACGTCGGCACGTGCAAGGCCGCTCCGGACGTTGTTGACGCGCACGAACACCGGCGATGCGCTCGCCAGGAGTCGAGGCAGCATCGTCCGGACGAGTGCGCGCGCCGTGCGCTTCTCGGAGCGAGGGACGGCATCTTCGAGGTCCACAACGATGGCGTCGGCGCCGGCGCGCGAAGCGCGCTCCAGCATGCGCTGGCGGTTGCCCGGCACAAAGAGCAGCGTCCGCAGGATGTCCATGGTGTCGCCTCGGCGTCCACTATCGGAGCGCTTGGCAGTATCGCCAGAGGGCGTCGTTCGATCAACGCGGGAGTTGCTCGCCGCCGCCCCGCGCGAAATGCGGGAGATCACGGATGCATGACGCCCGGCGCCGCCCGATACCAGTCGTATCCTCCTGCCGCCGCGCACGTTCCGGTTCTCGCGCGCGGTCTCGAACGGCGGCGGCGCTATGTTCCCGCGCGAATGGGCACCTGGCGCTTGACAGCCCCTCGGCGATGCGGTAACAAGAAAGGCAGATACCGCCTTATCTCCCGGCGCTTGTTCTCCCGGCGCCGCCGCGACTCTCCTTGAACCCGGCACACTTCGGCTCAGCGAGCGTCGCGATGGCCGCGTCTGATCCCGGGGTCGATTCCCAAGTCAACCCAGTGAACTAGCAGGACGCATGTCGTCCACAGAGGATCCGCACATGGGCGCAGTACGAGAACGACGACGATCCGGCGGCGGTGGCGGCGGTCAGCGACCGCAGCGCGAGCCGCGCGAGCCGCAAGGCGCGCCGCAGACCGACGATGGACTCGACCAGCCGCTGTCCGACGCGGACCGCGAAGGCGCCATCCGCACGGGCGGCATCCTCGATCTGGTGGACGATGGCTACGGATTCCTGCGGGGCGAGAGCCTGCTCCCCGGATCCAGTGACGTGTACGTCAGTCAATCGCAGATCAGGCGGTTCGGCCTCCGCACCGGTGACTATGTGACCGGCGAGGTGCGGGCGCCGAAGGACAGCGAGAAGTACTACGGCCTGTTGCGGGTCGAGACCACCAACGGCCTCGACCCCGAAGCAGCGAAGCAGCGCCCGTACTTCGAGAACCTCACCGCCATCTTCCCCAACCAGATGATCGATCTGGAAACAACGAGCCCTGACCTCTCGGGCCGGCTCATCAACCTCATCTCGCCGATCGGTCGTGGTCAGCGTGGTCTCATCGTCTCGCCGCCGAAAGCCGGCAAGACCTTCTTGCTCAAGGCGATCGCCGCTGGAGTGGCCGCGAACTACCCGGACATCCACCTGATGGTCGCACTGATCGGCGAGCGCCCTGAGGAAGTCACCGATATGAAGCGGTCGGTGAAGGGCGAGGTCGTTGCCTCTACCTTCGACGAACCGGTCGAGGACCACACGCGAGTCGCCGAGATGGCGCTCGAGCGCGCGAAGCGCCTCGTCGAGGGCGGCAAGGATGTCGTCATTCTCCTCGACAGCATCACACGCCTCACGCGGGCGTATAACCTGGCGATGCCGCCCAGCGGCCGCACGCTCACAGGCGGCATGGACCCGGTCGCGCTGTACCCGCCGAAGCGATTCTTCGGCGCGGCTCGCAATTGCGAAGAGGGCGGCAGCCTGACGGTCATCGCCACCTGTCTCGTCGATACCGGCAGCCGGATGGACGAAGTGATCTTCGAGGAGTTCAAGGGTACCGGCAACCAGGAGCTGCGGCTCGACCGCCGGCTTGCCGAACGGCGCACGTTCCCGGCCATCGACATCCAGGCCAGCAGCACGCGCCGCGAGGAGCTACTGATGGACGAGGCGACGCTGCGCCAGGTGTGGCTGATGCGTCGCATGACCTCGATGATCGCCTCGAACGCCAACAACCCGTCCGAAGCGACGGAGCGCTTGCTCGAACGCCTCTCCCGCACCGGCAGCAACGCCGAGTTCCTGGCGACGCTGAGCAAGCAGGAAGTGTAGCGGCGTTCGCGGTTCGTTGTTCACCGCACACCGCGCCTGGCGTGCGCGCTAGCGGGACTGGTCTTCGAACCTGCCCTTTGCTACGTGACCTCGATCGGCGCTTCCGCCACGACCCCGTCTTCGATACGGAACGCGCGCACCGCAGGCGTCGCCTCATCCATCAGCGACACAAGCACATAGTACGCGTCGGGCAACGCCGCCAGGCGCACGTCCGTGGGCGACGGGTAGGCCTCCGTGTGCGTGTGGGAGTGGTAGATCACCAGGAACTCCCAGTCGTTGCCATCGACCTCCCGGTGGATGCGCAGCAGATCCTTCGGCTCAACGCTGTAGCGGTACGGGCTGGCCTCGGCGTTGATGGCGCGGTACAGCTTCGTCGCGCGGCCCTCGACGCCGGCGATGATGCCGCAACACTCGTTCGGCGCGTCTTCCTTCGCGTGCGCGATCATTTCGTCGACGTACTGCTGCTCGAGCACCAGCGTCATGCGCGTCGTTACTCCCCCGTTGGCATGACGATGCCCATCGCGCTGCGCGGCAACTCGACGGTCATCAGCGGCAGTTCCAGCGACTTGTACGAGGCCGCGAGCGCAGCGCCGGCGCAGTTCCCGCACAGGTGGTCGATCTCTCGCTCCATGTTGCGGAAGATAGCGCTGCCTTCGGGCAGACGTTCGTCGACGAAGTCACGAGAGAGCCAGGCGAAGTGGCTCTGCTCGCCGCAGCGCGCGCAGGTATCGCCGATGGTCAGCAACAGCCACGAGATCGCCTCGACGTCCTCGCGCACGAACTGGTAGGCGGGCATCTCGTCGAGGCGGTAGTAGTAATGATCGGCATACTCGTCGAACGACTCAACGATGATCGCGACGCCCTCGACCGCCTGGTAGGCTTCTTGCAACGCGCCTGTGAGGCAGCCGAAGCAGAGGAACAGCGGGTCGCCGTCGTACTGGCCGCGGCACGTCGGATCGAGGCCCACGCGGCCTTCGTCTTTCGAGCATACGTCGCAGGCCTGTCCGGGTTCGAATAAGTCACCGGTCACGACATCGTCTTCACCGCCGTCGATGATGCTCAGTCCGTCTTCGTCTTCTTCCACGACTTGCTCCCGTTCCTCGCCGGCGGCGATACGTCGAAACATGACCTGTCACTCGTCGCTCATCGCGAGAACCGGATTCGGCGGCGAGGCGGCCACGCCGGCGCTCACCAGGGTCGAAGGTCGCCATCGTCGAAGCAACTGCCGGGCGAAAGCTGCATCCGCAGGAACATCTCACTTGGCTCGAACCGAGCGGCCGTATGGGAGGCCCAGTGCGTACGTTCGTCCTCCGGAAGGGCAAGCGTCACTGCCTGCCACGAGGCGTGAATCTCGCCATCCCCAGGCGCGATGCCAAAGTCGATCGACCAGCCGCCCTGCTTTCGCACACGGCCCACCGTCTCGGTGCGCATCACCTGGTATGCGCTCGACGCACGGTAGCGATCCAGCACCGCCGCCTCGAAGCCACACTGCAACAGCGCTGGATCACTCGACGTCAGCGCTTTGCGCGTGATCAGGCGAATGTAGTCACACATCGTTCCCCGCGCCGCGCCCCGTCAGCTATTTCTCGATCGGCACATCAATGAGAGAGCCGTACTCCGTCCACGAGCCGTCGTAGTTGCGGACGTTCGGATAGCCCAGCAGGTGCTTCAACGCGAACCACGTGTGAGACGAGCGCTCGCCGATGCGGCAGTAGGCGATCACTTCCTTGTCCTTCGTGACCCCCTTCGGTGCGTACAGTGCCTCGAGCTCGGCGACCGGCTTGAAGGTGCCGTCCTCCGCCACCGCCTGCGCCCACGGGACGTTTTGGGCGCCCGGAATATGCCCCATGCGCTGCGCCGTCTCAGGCAGGCCTGGCGGCGCCATGATTTCCCCCTTGAACTCGGCAGGGGAGCGGACATCGACCATCGCGTTCTTCGCGTTGCCGAGCGCCGCCAGCACCTGGTCGCGCTTCGCCCGCAACGCCGCGTTCGCGCTCTGCGCTCTATACGATGCCTTCGCGGGCGAAGGCGCGTCTTTGGTCGTAGGGCGATTCTCGTCGATCCACTTCTTGCGGCCGCCGTCCATCAGCTTGATGTCCTTGTGGCCGTACATCTCGAGCAGCCAGAAGGCGTACGCGGCGAACCAGTTGTTGTTGTCACCGTACAGCACCACCGTGTCATCGTTACCGACGCCGGCGCTGCTGAGCAGCACTTCCACACCTTCCTTGGTCAGGATGTCGCGCCGCACCTGATCTTGCAGCTGACTGGTCCAGTTGAAGCCGACCGCGCCCGGTGCGTGGCCCTCATCGTAGGCGGTCGTGTCGACATCCACCTCGATGAGCTTGACCTTCGGATTGTTCATGTTGTCGGCGACCCACTGGGTTGTCACCAGAACGTCAGATGCCATGGCGAGCTACCTCCCGTAACTATTACTTCGTGACCGTGCCATTCAACAAGATGAGCGCTAATCCCGCGCGCTCTGATTGTAGAGATGAGCGTTCGACTACGTCAACGAAGGGCGCCGCCGGTCGACCATTCCGAGCCGAGAAGGGCCGCGCAGAACAGAATGACGATCGAGAGCACGATCGTCGCCAGCGACGTGTACTGCGACATACGGCGCACCCCGGCGATTTCGGACTCCGTGGCGTTGGCCTCCTGCAGCTTCTGCAGCCGCCGCCCAAAGACCGCACCGTGCAGGATCGTCAGCAGGACGACGAGCGTGACGAGCGTCAGCTTGATCTGCAGCGTGATGAAGTAGCGCTTGTATGTGTCGATCTGGTCGTTGGCCTCGGCGTAATTGAGCACGCCCGTGATCAGGAGGACGACGAGCGCGGCGCCGCCGAGCATCCCGAACCGCATCGTCATCACGCGCGTCGCCCGGGCCCGCACCTTCACATCCTCGATCGTCTGCATCGCGGGGATCGCCGCCAGCGCCAGGAAGAACTGCGGCCCGATGAAGGCGACGGCGGCGAGAACATGGATCCAGACGACGATCGCGTCGTACATACCGCGGCATTGTAGGCGAGCACCCGCGCTGCCGAAAGGAGCCGGACGACCGGGCAGGCGCCGTCAGACGCGGGCGATCAGGGCTCGGGCCTGTTCGACGAGATCCGGCGACCCGGCGTCGAGCCAGTGGATACGCGGGTCGGCAAGCCGGAACCATGCGTGTTGCAGGCGCACCAGACGATGCGTCTCGGTCTTGATGCGCGCCACCGCCTCGGCGAGGGTCAGCTCGTTTCGCAGATGCGCGCAGATCTCGCGGTAGCCGATGCTGGCCATCGAGGGCAGCGCGCACCCGTATCCGGCGGCGAGCAGCTTCCGCACTTCGTCCACCAGCCCGGACGCGAGCATCACGTCGACGCGATGGTCGATGCGCTCGTACAGCGCCGCTCGTTCGAGCCGCAGCCCGATGACGGACGACTCGAAGTCCGGCTTCACCTTCTTCTGCCAGGCGCTGAACGGGCGGCCGGTTGCCAGCGTCACCTCGACGGCGCGTACCACCCGTCGCGTGTTGCGCACGTCGATGTCGGCAGCGCTCACGGGGTCCACAGCCAGCAACTCGCTGGCGAGCGCCGCAGGGCCATCGCGCGCCGCGATCGCCTCGAGGCGGGCGCGTAGTTCCCGATTCGGCGGCACGCGCGGTACTCGCCAACCCTCCAGCAACGCCCGGACGTATTGCCCCGTGCCCCCAACGAGGATCGGCAGGCGGCCGCGCGACCAGATGTCGTCGAGCGCGGCCTTCGCGAGGTCGAGGAAGATGGCGAGCGTAAACGGTTCATCGGGGTCAATGATGTCGATGAGGTGGTGGCGCACCTCAGTCCGCTGCTGGACCGTCGGCTTCGCCGTGCCGATGTCCATGCCACAGTAGACCTGCCGCGAGTCGGCGTTGACGATCTCGCCGCCGACGGCCTGGGCGAGCATCATGGCAAGATCGGTCTTGCCGGTCGCGGTGGCGCCGACGATGGCCGCTATTCGGGGCGGCATCAGCCGCGCCGCTCGGCCGCCGACGCTGCGCCCTGAATCAGCCCGGCAAAGGTATCTGCCTTCAGCGAAGCACCGCCGACCAGGCCGCCATCGATGTCCGGCTGCGCCATGTACTCCGCAATGTTGTCCGGCGTCACCGATCCACCGTACAGAACACGCACGCTGTCGCCGACGTCTCCGGCGATCTCGCGCAGCGTCTGCCGGATCAACGCGATCGCTGCCTCCGCTGTTGCGCCGTCGGCCGCGAGTCCTGTGCCTATCGCCCAGACAGGCTCGTAGGCGATGATCAACTCCGGCCCGACAGTCACACCGTCCAGTCCGCCGCGGGTTTGCCGGACGAGCACCTCCGCCGTTTGCTCCGCCCGCCGCTGCTCCAGCGTCTCTCCAACGCACATGATCGGGATGACGGCGTGCGCCAGGGCCGACTTCACGCGCCGGTTCACCGTCTCGTCCGTCTCGCCGAAGTACTGGCGGCGCTCGCTGTGACCGATGATCACGTGCGTCGCCGCCTCCGCGACCTGCGTCATGCTGACCTCGCCGGTGAAGGCGCCCTTCTCCTCCCAGTGGGCGTTCTGAGCGCCGACCGCGATCGTCGAGCCCGCCAGCGCCTGTCGCACATCGTGGAGGAAGACGAAGGGCGGGCAGACGATCTTCTCGACGCCGGCTACGCCGTCAACCTCCTCGCGCAGCGCGCGCGCCAGCGCCAGCGCGTCATCTCGCAGCGTGTTCATCTTCCAGTTGCCGGCGACGATCGGCGTGCGTGGCATCTCAGGCTCCGTACTTCGTCAGGCGACCGGCGTGGGCCATCGCCAGCGACAAGGCTTCCTTTGCTGGAAACGTGCCGAGGATGCCGCGCGCGCATGCCTTCTCGTTGAACCCTTCGGTCTGGTCGGCCTGACCGAACGTCCGCGCGTGAAGCAAGAACGGCACCGGATGCCAGGAGTGTCCGGCCGCGACGGCCGGCGTCGAATGGTCGCCCGCCACCATAAACACGTCGGCCTGCAGGGCGTGCAGCGTCTCAATGTACGCGTCGATCTCCTCAAGAGCGGCAACCTTCGCCTGGAAGTCGCCGTCCTCACCGGCCGCGTCCGCCCGCTTGAAGTGAATGAAGACGAAATCGTAGTCGTCCCAACGCTGCCGCAGGGTCTCGACCTCGTCGGCGAAGGTTGCGCCGGTCGACAGCACATCCATGCCGACGAGCTTCGCGAGGCCACGGTACATCGGGTACGCCGCCACGGCGGCCGCGCGGAACTTGCACGTCTCGACGATCGACGGCATGGGCGGGTGCTTTGCGATGCCTCGCAGCGTCAACATGTTCGCCGGTCCGTCGCCGCGCAGTACCTTCTCGGCTTCGCCGACCCACTGGTTGAGCAGCTTCGCCGTCGCTTCCGCCTCGGGCGCGAGCGCACGCACCGTCAGGGCCTTCTGGCCCTCGCGCTGCGGGTCCGTTTCGCTGACGCCGTCGGAGAGCGCCTCGCCGCGCAGGACGAGCAGGAATCGATGGTCGCGCACCGGTTCCACGAACGTCTGCACGCCGGGCAGCTTGATCCGCGCCAGCTTCTCGCACAGCGGGGCCGACTTGGCGGTGGGGATGCGCCCGGCACGGCGGTCTGTGATGCGGCCCTCGCCGTCGACGGTGCAGAAGTTGCCCCGCGCGGCGACATCCGACGATCGCAGGTCGAAGTCCACGCCGAGCGCTTCGAGCACGCCGCGCCCGACCATGAAGCGCTCCGGGTCGTACCCGAAGAGTGCGAGGTGCCCCGGGCCGCTGCCAGGCGTGACGCCATAGCCGACCGGCATCGTCAGGCCGCAGAGGCTCTCCTGCGCCAACCGGTCGAGCTGTGGGATGTTCGCCTGCTCCAGCTCTGACCGCCCGGTGGAGTTCGGCAGGCCGCCCAGCCCGTCGATCACCAGCAGCAAGATCTTGCTGGTGCCCGGCACCGAGAGTTCGCGCAGCAGCTCAAGATTCACGGGCCGCAGTCTAACACGGCGATCTCGCCCCAGCTACGAGGCGGGCGGCTTGAGGCCACCAGACCGGCTCGCGCTACCGCGTCGTGCGGCGACGGTACACGTACCACACGGCGACCCCGGCGATCGCGGCCGCGATTCCTGCGGCCGCAGCACTCATGGCGCTCGCACGATCTCCGCCGCCAGCCGTCGCTCCGCTCGCGGCATTAGGGGAGGGAAGCGCAGGCTCCTCGGCCACACCACCCACGGCGGGGACGTTGAGCCTGAGCACCGTGCGTGCATGGTTGCGCGGTGTCGTGAGGTCGGTCGAGAGGTTGCCAGACGTGACGCTGAACGTCGATGCCGATACCGCGGCGAGGGCGTTATGGACGCTTGCGTCGGTGGGTGGGTATGTCAGAGCGTCGAGACGAAGCGCGCGGTTATCGCTGGGCGATGGCAGCGCGGCGGCGGCACTCCCAAAGTTCGGAGTCCCGGTTCCGTACGCGACAGAATCCACTTCAGCAGTCGGATTTCCACAGTTCGGGCTGGGCGTTGGCTCGAACACGACTTTGCCGTTTGGTGACCCAACCGGGTGATCTACGTCGCCGCCACCGGTCGTGTTGCCCGAAAACGTAAAATCCGCCGATCCCCCAGTAACGGCACTGTTGAATTCGGTAGTCGCGATGAGAATCGAGTCTCCTGTGAATGTAGTGCCAGTGACTCCGGCCGGGAATGTGAATGTCGCCTGCAACGTGTTCGAGCCGTCATAGAAGAAGATCTTATGGCCCGTCAGGAGATTCTGGCCGCCCAAGGTCATCCTGAGCTCGACGTACTGAATCTTGGGATCTCCGCTGAAACCGCCCATCACCGCGTGGATGCGCATGCAATGGAAGGCCGCGTAGGCGGTGCGCACACCGCTGCCCAACAGTGCGGACCCCGCGACGAGTAGCGCAAGCACCAGAGATAGCAAAGAGCGCATGATCATTGCTCCTGATCGCGGGGAGACGATGACGGACCGGCTGACCGCGCCGGTGTGTAATGCGTACTTTACGCAGCCCCGGGGATCGTGGACGCATCTTCGCAGCAATTATTTCGGCGGGCCGAATTGCCTAGATTCGCACCTCGAGCGGATCGGTGATCGCGGGCCGAGTCGCCCGCTGCTCCGGAGGTACCGCGGACAGGGCCTCGGCCTCCGTCGGCCGCTTCGGCATCAGCCCGAGCGCGCGTGCCAGCGGCCAGGCCAGCACGACACTGACGGGCACATAGACCACCACCAGGAACGTCCACCAGAGGGCACTCGGCACGCCCTCCAACCGCAGCTGGCTGGCGACGAGGCGCATGGGGTCGTTGACGATGAGCAGCG
Organism: uncultured Dehalococcoidia bacterium; assembly: GCA_964421985.1. Lineage (GTDB taxonomy): Bacteria > Chloroflexota > Dehalococcoidia > DSTF01 > JACRBR01 > JANXYW01. Next base: position 23,988 of record CAYQZE010000005.1, read on the forward strand.
CGTACGACATGACGCCAACGGTGGTGAGGGCGCGCACGGGGATGCTGGCATCGACGCGGGAGGGCGGCTTGACGAGCAGCGGCAGCGCCAGCAGCGCCAGGCCGAGCGTCACGAGCGGCAGTGCGAGCGACTGCAGGTAGATGCCGCCGCCGCCCGCCGTCAGCTCGTCCGCCGTCCAGCGCCCGATCCAGAGATCGCCGGCGGTATGGGCGAGCAGACCCAGCGCGAGCGCGGCGGCGATCGCCTGCGGGCTGCGAACGCGCGCGAGCCACCCGTGCGCATCGGGAGCGATGAGCAGCCAGCCGATGGCCATGCCGGACGTGAACTCAAACAACCGAAACGGCGCCCAACCCGTCACGAGGAAGAACTTCAGCTCCAGTGCGCCGTACTGGTGCACGATCCACCAGTTGGCCATCACCGTGCTGGCGAACGTCAACAGGAGGAACGGCGCGACGCCGATCTTGCGCATCATCAGGAAGAGCAGCGGGAACAGCAGGTAGTACTGCGCCAGTAGCCCGACGAACCAGAGCGCGAGTTGCGGCGCGAAGAACCACTGGTCGTCGAACAGCCGCGGCACGAGCGCGATGCTCGCCCAGACGACGCCGCTATCGATCAGCAGGACCGTGTGCAGCGAGATCGTGATGCCGTGGCCGAAGTGGTCGGAGAACAAGCCGCCGCTCACCGACGCCTGCCGCCAGGCGATGGCGACGATGACGGCGTACGTGATCGCTACGCCGGCCCAGTACGGGAGCAGGAGCTTCCGGAAACGGGCGAGGAAGAAGCGGGGCCAGCGCAGCCCATCGCCCGCCCGGTAGGCGGCGATGGTGAGCGAGATGCCGCTGATCATCATGAACAGCGGCACACCCTGGAAGCCGTCTCGGAGGAGCAAGTCGGTGAAGGAGGTGAAGACGGCCCATGGCCCGTTCCCGTGCTTCACCTGCCACGTGAGCTGCTCGTAGTACTCGCGCGGCACGCCCGGGAAGAACTCCAGGTCGCCCCAGAGGTGGAACAGCACGACCCAAAGGATGGCGACACCGCGGAGGATGTCAATCGCCGGCATGCGACCGTGCACTGGTGCGCTCTGCTGCTCGTCCACGGAAGGTGCTCCAGCGTCAAGCGAGGATGAAGGCGACCATACTACCTTCCGGGCCCGGGTTCAACCCGCGGGCGCGCGTGTGTCAATTCCGCCCGCATCGGCGCGGGGTGTGATAGCATCGCTTCGTCATCTGGCGCTTCGAGGACGGCATGGATTTTCGCTTCAGCGACGAAGAGGAGGCGTTCCGCCAGGAGATCCGCGCGTTCGTCCGCGCGGAGCTTCCGGGCACGTTCGGGAGCGCCGCCTACAACGACCGGGAGGACTCGCCGAAGGAGCAGGGCGAGGCGGCAAAGGCGTTCCAGCGCAAGCTCTCCGACAAGGGGTGGCTGACGCTGGCGTGGCCGAAGCAGTACGGCGGCCTGGGTGCCGGGCCGATGCAGCAGCTGGTCTACAACGAGGAGATGTCACGCCTCCGCGCACCGGGTTTCGGGGGCATGGGCGTGGCGATGGTCGGCCCAACGCTGATGATGCACGGCACCGACGAGCAGCGCGAGCGCTTCCTGGGCCGCATCGCCCACGGCGAGATGAGCTGGTGCCAGGGCTTCAGCGAGCCGGGCGCCGGCTCCGACCTCGCGTCGCTCCAGACCAAAGCAGTGCTCGACGGCGATGAGTTCGTCGTGAACGGGCAGAAGATCTGGACGTCCGGGGCGCAGCGCGCGGACTATTGCATCCTCCTCGCCCGCACAGATCCGGAAGCGCCGAAGCACCGCGGCATCAGCTACCTGCTGATGGACATGAAATCGCCGGGCATCACCATCACGCCGCTGACAAACATGCTCAACTCTGCGGCCTTCAACCAGATGTTCCTCGACAACGTCCGCATCCCGCGCGCCAACCTCGTCGGCGAGATGAACCGCGGCTGGTACGTCGCCACTACCACGCTCGATTTCGAGCGCTCGGGGATCCAGCGCATCGTCTTCGCAGAGACGCTGCTCGACGACCTGATCGGGTATGCCAGCACGCGCCGCACCGGAGGGGCGCGCGCGATCGATGACCCGCAGGTGCGGCACAAGCTCGCGGAGCTGCGGATCGAGTTCACGGTAGGGCGCATCCTGTCGTACCGGGTGGCATGGATGCAGGGCCAAGGCCTCGTACCCAACTCCGAGGCTTCGATCGCGAAGCTGTACTCGACCGAGCTGCAATCAAGATTCGCCCTTGCGGCGCTGGGGCTGACGGGTCAGGCGGGCGAGCTTGCGCGCGGCTCTGCGCACGCGCCGCTCGAAGGGCGATTCGCCGCCTACTATCTCGCGGCGGCGTCCTATACGATCGCGGCGGGCACCTCCGAGGTGCAGCGCAACATCATCGCCCAGCGCGGCCTCGGCCTGCCGCGCGACTAACCGCCTCGACGGGAGACCGCATATGAAGCCCTGGCTCGGTGACGCATCCTCCCTCGCCGACAGCATCCGCCACCGCGACGTGCGCTCCACGGACGCGGTAGAGGCATCGTTAGACGCGATCGCCGCGTCAAAGCTCAACGCGATCGCGTACCTCGACGCGGAGGGCGCGCGCGCGCAGGCTGCGGACATCGACCGCCGGATCGCCGCCGGCGAAGATCCGGGGCTGCTCGCCGGCGTGCCCCTGCTGGTCAAGGACGTGCAGCACGTGCGCGGGATGCCCACAACCCGCGGGTCGGTCGTGCTCAAGGACAACATCGCGGACTACGATTCCACCCATGTGGCCCGGCTGCGGACGGCTGGCGCCGTGATTCTCGGGAAGTCGACGCCATCCGAGTTCGGACTGGTGGCATACACAGCGACGAAGCTGCACGGCGTTACGCGCAATCCTTGGAACCTCGAACGCACTCCGGGCGGCTCGTCCGGTGGGTCGGCGGCTGCCGTGGCTGGCGGTCTCGTCCCGGCGGCTACCGCCGGAGATGGCGGTGGTTCCATCCGGATCCCCGCCGCCTACACCGGGCTCGTCGGCATGAAGGGCACGTTCGGGCGCATCCCCCGTGGGCCGGGCGACCGCAACGGCGCCCTCACGGTGAGCCTCGGTACCACGAGTCGCAGCGTGCGCGACGCCGCGCGCTGGTTCGACATCGCGTCCGGCTATGACGCACGTGATCCGTTCAGCCTGCCACGCATCGACGGCTGGGAGGATGCGCTCGGGACGCGCGATCTGGGCGGGCTGCGGGTCGCGGTCGCGCTGGATCTCGGCGCAGCCGTGCTCGAACGGGAGGTGGCGCGCGTTGCGGGCATCGCCGCGGAAGCACTGGTTACCGAGACGAAGATGCGGCGAGTCGATCCGGAGATCCGCTTTCCGGAGAAGGCGGCGGCGTGGCTGAACGCCGGCGCCCCCGACCTTTTCAACGACCTCAAAGACTCCTGGCCGAACCACGCCGACGATCTCACGTACGAGATCCGCGCCGGCATGGAGTTCATGGAACACTATCGTGTCTGGCACGCGGCGTCGGTCGATCGTTTTCGCGCCGAATTGAACGAGTTGATGGCGGACATCTTTGAGCACGTGGATATCGTCCTCTGCGCCACGAGCCCGCAGGAGCCGTTCGCAGCGGAGGGCCCGATGCCGAGCCGCGTCGACGGCGTGCGCGTCGGGCGCAACAATAACGGTGCCCTCACGATCCCGGCGAACATCAGCGGCTACCCGGCGATCAGCATCCCCGCCGGACTGACGATCGGTGGGCTACCGGTAGGCCTGCAGGCGTACGCTCGACGCCACGAAGACGCATTGCTGCTGGACCTCGCCCTGGCGATGGAACGCACGCGCCCGTGGCCGCTCGTTGCGCCCGGAGCGCCGATCTGAGCAAGGTGAGGAAGGCCAACGCGTGCGGGTGTATCTGGTCGATGGCACGTACGAGTTGTTCCGCCACTACTTCGCCATGCCCAGCCAGAAGGCGACGGACGGCACGGAGGTAGCGGCGGCAAGGGGCGTGCTGGCTTCGATGATCGCCCTGTTGCGGGATGGCGTCACGCACCTCGGCGTCGCGACGGACCACGTGATCGAGTCGTTCCGCAACGACCTCTGGCCGGGGTACAAGACGGGCGCCGGTGTCGCGCCTGATTTGCTGCGCCAGTTCCCGATCATCGAAGAGGCGCTGACAGCGCTCGGCGTGGCCGTCTGCCGATGGTGGAGTACGAGGCCGACGATGCGCTCGCGGCGGCGGCGGCGCACGCGTCGGACTACGCCGAACAGGTGCTGATCTGCACGCCGGACAAGGATCTCGCGCAGTGCGTCGTGGGTGATCACGTCGTCCAGTTCGACCGGCGAGCGAACCGGATCATCAACGAAGCGGGCGTGGCCGCCAAGTTCGGCGTCGCGCCGGGCTCCATCCCCGACTACCTGGCGCTCGTCGGCGACAGCGCCGATGGCTTCCCGGGCCTCCCCGGCTGGGGCGCGAAGTCGGCCGCGGCGGTTCTCGCGAGGTTCCGTACGATCGAATCGATACCGGACGACGACGCACAATGGGACACGTCGGTGCGCGGATCGAAGGGGCTGGCGGCAACGCTGCGCGAACAGCGCGACCGGGCGATGTTGTTCAAGGATCTGGCCACACTTCGCACAACGCTCCCTGTCGAGGCGTCCGCTGCCGGCATCTGTTGGCGAGGGCCCACACCGGCGTTTCGGCCGCTCGCCGAATACCTCGGCGCGCCGGACCTGGCCGAGAAGGCCGAGGAGCTCGCGAGGGCGCGGCACTGACCGCAGAGCGACTCCCGCGCGAGTTCATGTAGGCTGTGAGTCCGTGGACACGAACCTCTATCACTTCAGCGAAGAGCCGGGCATCACCGTGTTCGAGCCGCGCCCGCCGTCGGCACGGCCGGAGGTGGAGCCGCTGGTGTGGGGGATCGACGCCTGGCACGCGCCGATGTACTACGTTCCGCGCGAATGTCCGCGCGCCTGTTTCTGGCCAGGCACGCAGACAACCGACGACGACCGCGAACGCTGGTTCGGCGGCATCGCGGCGCGGATGGTGATCGCCATCGAGTCGGCATGGCTCGGGCGCCTGCGCGCCGCCACGCTCTACCGCTACACGATGCCAAACGCGACGTTCGCGCCGAACGACGCCACGGCAGGCCACTACGTCAGCCGAGCACCCGTCGTGCCGGTCGCCGTCGAGCCGGTGGGGGATCTGCTCGCCGCTCTGGCGGCGGCCGGCGTCGAACTGCGGGTGACGCCGGCGCTCGTCGAGCTGTGGCAGCGCGTCATCGCTTCGACGCTGGAGTTCTCCGGCACGCGGCTGCGGAATGCACAGGGATGGATGGACGGAGCTGTTCGGGTAGCTAGCCGCAGGCGCAAGCTGCCGCAGCTCGAACGCGAACGATCTGCGGGAGCTGCGCCTCCGCAGCCCTAGTCAAACACCACGGTCTTGTTGCCGTAGACGAGCACGCGGTTGCGCAGGTGCAGGTCGACGGCGCGCGCGAGCACCACACGCTCGAGATCGCGGCCCTTGCGTACAAGGTCGGCGACGGAGTCGCGGTGGCTGACGGGTGCGACGCCCTGCTCGATGATCGGACCCTGGTCCAGCTCCGGTGTCGCATAGTGCGCCGTCGCGCCGATGATCTTGACGCCGCGCTCGTGCGCCTGGTGGTAGGGGCGCGCGCCGGCGAACGCGGGCAAGAACGAGTGGTGGATGTTGATAATGCGGTTCGGGTAGCGCCGCACGAAGCCGTCGCTGAGCACCTGCATGTACCGCGCGAGGATCACCAGGTCGATGCGGTTCGCGTCGAGCAGCGCCACGATCTTCTCTTCCTGCGCGGCCTTCCCGCCCTCCGCGACGGCCGCGTGTTCATACGTCACGCCGAATTGCTCAGCGATCGCGCGCCCTTCGGGATGGTTGCTAATCGCCACGGGGATCTCGGCGCGGATCTCGCCCTGGCGCCAGCGCGCGAGGATGTCGTACATGCAATGCTGTGCCTTCGACACCAGCAGGGCGACGCGGGGCACCTCGTCGGAGAAGCGCAGGCTCCACGTCATCTCGAAGCGCTCGGCGACGGGCAGGAATGCGCGGGCGATCTCCCCTCGCGCGATCGTGAACCCCGCCAGCTCGAACTCGACGCGCTGGAGGAACACGCCTTCCTCCAAGTCCGTGTGCTGGTCGGCGTGGACGATGTTGCCGTCGTTCCGGTAGAGAAAGTCCGATACCGCCGCCACCAGCCCCTTCTGGTCGCGGCAGGAGATCAGCAGCGTGGCGGTGATCGGTACGTCCGTCATGGGAAGGACGATAGCACGCCGTGGCGTCGCGAGCAGTGAGGGAGAACGCGCGGCTCGGTGTGGGCTGAGGCGATATGCGCCCCTTCCCGTGAAGCGCGCGGTCGACCAACGTCAAACGAGGATTCCGCTAATGCCCCCTTCGAGCCGCTTACGCGAAGTGCATCAGCTGGACGAGGTTGCCTTCCGGATCGCGGATGGTGGCCATCGTCAGGCCGTTGCCCACGTCGTTCGGCTCCTCGACGATCTCGACGCCGGCCGACTTCAGCCGCGCCGTTTCCGCCCGGACATCGTCGACATCAAACGCCACCATGTGCCGCGCCGAGTCAGCGTTCTTGCCGTGCACGTCGCTGTGCGTGCCCAGGGCGAGGGAGACGCCGTTCGGCTCGCCGAGGATCACGAAGCCCGGCGTGTCCATGCCCACCTTCATCCCCATGGTGTCGCGGTAGAACGGCAGCAGGCTCTTCGTCAGATCCTCACTCCAAATGGATGCGCCGCGTAACCCCTTGATCATCACGTACCTCCTTGTGACCTTGCGTTGCCGCCGAAAGCGCCAGTGTAGCCCGCCGCCGCGCCTGTGTCAGCGTGCGCCGCGACGCCTGCGCGCGTATGATCTCGGCGATGAGCACCGACCCAGCGAACCGATGGCTGACAACGCGGAGCGGCTCCGGCGACGCCTACGACGCTACGTACGAGCAGCGGGAGGCGGCGGGCGAAGACGTGCACGGCGAAGCGACCTTCGTCCAGCGATTCGCGCCCGCGTCGGTGCTGGATGCGGGCTGCGGGACGGGCCGCGTCGGGCGGGAGCTCGCGCGCCGCGGCTGCGAGGTGGTTGGCGTCGATATCGACGCGGAGATGCTGGCGACGGCGCGCCGCAAGGCGCCGGACGTCGAGTGGCGGCTCGCCGATCTCGCGACGGCCGACTTCGGCCGCCGCTTCGAGGCGATCGTGATGGCCGGGAACGTGATGATCTTCCTCACGCCCGGCACGGAAGGGGCCGTCGTCGCAAACCTCGCGCGCCACCTGACGCCGGGCGGTGTCCTCATCGCCGGCTTCCAGCTGCAGCCCGGACGGCTCACCATCGCGCAGTACGACCAGATGGCGGCCGAGGCCGGACTCACCGCAGCGGAGCGATGGTCCACCTGGGACCGCGATGCCTGGAGCGCCTCCGACGCGTACGCCGTCTCGGTGCACCGCGCGCCGGTGTCGCAAGCGCCGGCATGATCGACGACGGCGTGCCGCATGGGATCGACGCCCGGAACGTGGACCGATGGCTCCCTCAGCACGTGCCGGACGTGATGCCCCCCTTTCGCTATGAGGTGATCACCGGCGGGCGCTCAAACCTGACGTACTGCGTGACCGACGCCAACGGCCGCCGCATCGTGCTCCGGCGGCCGCCGCTGGGGACGCTGCTCGCAACGGCGCATGATGTCGTCCGCGAGTACCGCATCGTCGCCGCGCTGGCGGGCACGCCGGTGCCGGTGCCGCCGGCCCTTGCCGTCTGCGATGAGGTTTCCGTCAACGGCACGCCGTTCGCCGTCACGGCCTTCGTCGATGGCGCCGTCCTCGATTCGGTCGAGAAGACCGCCGGAATCGATGCCGCCGCGCGACGTGACATGGCCTTCCATCTGATCGACGTGCTCGCTGACCTGCACACCGTCGACGTCGAGGCGGTCGGCCTGGCTGACCTTTCACGCCACGACGGTTACATCGAGCGACAGGTGCGCAGGTGGTCAAAGCAGTGGGCAGGCTCCCGCACGCACGAGCTGTCGCTCATCGACGAGGTCGAGCGACGGCTGCTCGCACACCTGCCGCGGCAGCATGGCACTACACTCGTCCACGGCGACTATCGCTTCGGCAACTGCATCGTCGATCTGTCGAGCCGGCACGTGGCGGCGGTGCTCGACTGGGAGTTATGCACACTCGGCGACCCGCTCGCCGATCTCGGCCATCTGGGCGTCTACTGGTCCGATCCGCGCCAGCCGCTGCCGCTCACGAACGACCCGACATCGGCCGGGGAATTTCCGCTCTTCACCGAACTCGTGCGTCGCTATGCGGCGCGCACCGGGCGCGAGCTCGAGCGCATCGAGTACTACCGTGGGTTCGCCGCGTGGCGCCTGGCGATCATCGCCGAAGGCGTCGCATCGCGCCACCGTGCGCGCCACCCGGACGACAAGACGGCGCTCGCCGCATCGCAGGACGCCGTCGCCAGGCTCGCGGAGTTCGCCGCCGGCGCGCTGGCACACACGTGATCCGGAAGAATTCGCGCGCGTCAAACGTGAGTAGATTCGCATCGTCAGTACGCCCGGAGGGATTCGGGCCTGCGACACACGTCGATCCAGCAGCTTCCTCGACAAGGATGCGGCTCAGCCACAACCTAAGCGAGAGCTCGGCCGTTGTGTGCTTGTCCGTCCCCGAGCGGTCGGACGAGTCCGCTTCGCAGTGCGCTGCCGTTCGGTCTTGCCGGTGACGCGCGATCCCTCTCGGCGGGATGACCACGTCTAGGCAGCTTGGCGCAAGCGCCCACCTATCTCAGAAACGGGGAGGGGCTGCCCCACGTGATAGCCCTGAGCGTAGTCGACGCCGTATTCGCGGAGTAACCTGAACGTTTCTGCGTCGTGCACGAATTCGGCAATAGTCTCTTTCCCAAGTCCTCGCGCGACCTCAACAATTGCTTTCACCAGGTGTTGATCGACCCGGTTGCGGGCGAGATTCCGAATGAAGCCGCCGTCAATCTTCAGGTAATCGACCGGAAGGTGCTTCAGGTAGTAAAAGGAGGAGAAGCCCACACCAAAGTCATCAATCGCGAATCGGCATCCGAGCGCCTTGAGCGTAGTGATGAATTTGCGCGCCTGGTCGATATCGGCGACGGCGGCGCTCTCGGTCACTTCAAACGTCAAGCTCGCCGGATCGATCCCGCTCGCCGTAAGGTCCCTTTGAATCATCGGGAGAAGCTCGGCGTCACCAAAGGCTCTCCCGGACAGGTTCACGGCAAGACGCAGATCACCGGCCTCACCCTTCTCCCTCGCGATCAGTTCGATAGCCTGATGCACCACCCATCGATCGATCGCCGTGATCAGGCCGCAGCGCTCAGCAGCTGGGAGAAACTGCCCGGGCATGACGATCTCTCCATTGTCCTCGATGAGACGTAGGAGAACTTCGTAATGGCACGATCGCCCGCCGTGCGTTGGCACGATCGGCTGCGCGTACAGCTCGAATCGGTCTTCCTCGAGAGCCCGCTTCAGGCGATGCTCCCAAGAGCGTTGCGCGCTACGCTCGTTCAGCGCAGCGATATCCGGCATGTACACGCAGTAGCTATTCCGAAGTTCTTTCGCCTGATAGAGAGCCACGTCGGCCTCTATGAACAGCTCCTCTTGCGTCTTGTTGTCCGTGGAAAATAGCGTGATGCCCATGCTCGCCGTGATGCCGACCGGCTGGCCGGCGAGTTGGAACACGTGGCTACGGATCGCTTCGAGCACTCGCTCAGCCATCGCTTCCGTCCGAGTGCGGCTGGTCTCACTCAACAAAATCGCGAACTCGTCGCCGCCCAGGCGTGCCAGCACATCGCCGTCGCGCAGGTGATTCCGCAGAAGCCCTGCCAACGTCACCAGGAGTTCGTCGCCCGCGCGATGTCCATACGTATCATTCACGCCCTTGAATTCGTCCAGGTCGAGGAAAAGCAGTGCTCCCAGCGCTTCAGCGCGGCACGTCTGCGTGAGTTGGCGCTTGAACTCCTCTTGGAAGCGGCGTCGGTTGAACAGGTCGGTGAGCCCGTCGTGGCTCGCCAGGTAGACAAGCTGCGTCTCGAAGTTTTTGCGGTCGCTGATGTCCCGGGCCACCGTGGATAAGAAGTCGATCGATCCGGTCGGAGTTCGATGCGCCAGAATCAACTGCGAGAAGGGGATCTCTTCGTCTTCGGCCGTCATCACCGCCGTCTCGCCGCTCCACGCTCCATCTCGGATCGCCGTCGGGAAGCCTTCCTCTCGCAAGAGAGCGCGCGCCCAGTCCGGGTACCTGTCCATTAAGTTAAACGCGCGCTCGTCATCACCCTCGCCGATGCCCACGATCTGACGCGCGGCAGCATTCAGATAGAGAACGCTCCCTTCGGCGTCGAGCATCGCCACAAGGTCTGGCGTCGCTTGAACGATCGTGCCCAGCCGCGCGTTCGGTGACCGCTCGTATTCCTGAACGGCCACCTCAAGGGTCTCCAGTCGCCGCCTGATAGCGCGCTCGCCAATCGCCAGGGTGATCACGACGCCGATGTACAGCAGGCTCGTCTCGACCAGGGCGACGACGCGCAGCGATGCAGAGGAGTTGGCAAGGGCAGGCGCGACCGAAAGCGCCAGACTTACGATGAGTACGAACGCTACGAGCGCGACAATCCACGTGACGGTAAGCCGGGTTGGCACGGCGGCAGATCCCCTCATCATGTCGTATCGGTTGCGCGGTGGCGTTCCGACAGCCGCCAGCACTCGCCACCTCCTGCAAACTCGCCCACCAAGATCCGCCGCAGATTCGGGATCGGGTGGCCATACGCTGCCACGAGCAAGAAAATGCGTCTCTTGGTGGTCCGGCCTCGACCGTTTCTCGGGGCTTTGGCCGAGACGTCTGTCGGCGGCGGTTCTATGCCGTCACGAGCCGATTCTGAAGCTGGGAAGTGGTACGCCCGGAGGGATTCGAACCCCCGACACTCGGTTCCGAAGATACAGCCCCGCCGTATCATCGGGTGACAGCGTGTCAGCGTATCGGGCGATTTCAGATACGAATTACCACGCCGATCCGTCTCAATTGTTCGCGCGCGTGATGCTCTGTGAAGGGCCGTTATAGGCCGTGGATTAGCAAACGGATTAGCAAGCCGGTAGCGCCACCGGCGCGGCTCAGTCGCCCGGCTTAGTGCCCGCCCGCCGCCGCAGAGTTGGGGGCCAGCGGACTATTGATCCGGCGTGGCGAAGAGACGCGACGTAGAGCCGCCATAGGCCCACGCAGGGCGTTACGAGAGACGCGGCCCCGCTGCGCTGCCTGTCGCCGCGCGGGTGTCGTGGCGGCAGGGCTCGCGCGCTCGTCGTCAAACGTCGATCGCCGGCGATCTTCGCGCTCTCGCTGTTCGTTTGGCGTCAGGTAGCGTACAGCACCAGTCGTCGTGATCGGCGCGCCCGCTTCCCTGGCCTCAGCGATGTAGCTCTCGAAATCGGCGGGGTCGGCACCCGCGAGCTTCTGCCAGCGTGAGGATTCGTTTGGCGTCACGCCGAGATCGTCGAGTTGAATCGGTGGCCGCGATTCAACTGGCCCACGCCCCCCGGCATCGCGTGTCCCGTTCGCCGCCATCTCTGCGAGGATCGCGCCACAGCGGCGTTCGGCACGCAGCTTGATCTCGGAGGCGTGGTTCATCGCCTCTTGCCCTAGGTCGGCTTCCCGCGCGTACACGCGAGCTGCTTCGGCGAACAGAACCGGCGCTGTACCGTCGTCACGACGTAGGGCCGTTGACGAGCGCCAGAAAGTCCGCCCACTCGATCAGCGCGTACCGCTGGATCGGCACGCCGGCCCCAGGGGCCAGCGAGAGCACGGTGATCGGCGTCTGCGTGCCCGTACAGCCCGCACGGGCCTGTAGCACGGCCCTACGCAGCCACAGCGGCAGTGTGCGGCGCTTCTTCACCTCGACGCCGAATCGCGGCGTGCTGATGTCGCTCTGCGCGCGGCCGCTGTTCGGGTTGCGCACGGTGCCGAGCGCCCCGGCGATACGTCGCTCTTCGGCTTTCCAGCTCTGTCCGCTCATAAGGGGTTTCGGACGCGGTACGCCATAGTTACGCAGCCACCATCACCGCGCCGGGGACCTGTTGGAGTCCGGGCGCACAGACGGCAAGGGCGGGTTGTCGCCGCAGAGCGTCAAGTACATCGGCATGATCCTCAAGCACGCGCTGGCCGACGCGGTGCGCGAGCAACGCCTCGCCCGTAACCCCGCGGACGGCGCCACGTCACCCCGCCCGCGACAGCGGCGCGAGATGCACACATGGGCGGGCGAACAGGTGCGCACCTTCCTCGACCATGTGCGTGACGACGAGCTGTACGCCGCCTACGTCGTCAGCGTGACGTGCGGCACGCGCCGCGGCGAGACGCTGGGGCTCAGGTGGTCCGACGTTGACCTGGAGCGCGGACGGATCTCGATAGTGCAGACGATCATTGCCATCGGCTACCAGCCGGAGTTTTCGACGCCGAAGACGGCCCGTGGGCGCCGTACCATTTCGCTCGACCCCGCGACCATCGACGCGCTGCGCCAGCACCGCACGCGCCAGCTTGAGCGCCGCCTCGCGATTGGCAGCGGCTATCGCACCGATCGCGACCTCGTGTTCGCGAGGGTTGACGGCGAGCCCATCCACCCGGAGCGGCTCACGCGCCAGTTTGACGCGCACGTGAAGGCCGCACGGTTGCCACGCATCCGCCTTCACGACCTGCGGCACACAAACGCCTCGCTGATGCTCTCGGCCGGCGTGCCGGCGAAGGTGGCATCGGAGCGGCTCGGCCATAGCTCGATCTCGATCACGCTCGACACCTACAGCCACGTCATGCCGGGTCTGCAAGAAGACGCCGCCGTGACGATCGGCGCGGCAGTGTTCGGGCAATGACGACGCCCTTCGACTTACAAGCAGAGGATGACGAACCCAAAGCGCTGGGAGGATGGTATTCGGCCACCCCGCAACCGGAGCCGAAGGCTCACGATAATCAGGCCGCGCGTTTGCGTCACATGCTGATCACCTTGGATAAGGACATCGAAGTCCTAGGGGAGCTGCTCCAGTTGTTGAACGCTCTGATCCTGAAGAGCGGCAAGCATAGCGGGGAGTGGCGTCGGCCCGTAACTCGGAACCTGGCGCGCGTGGCGGACTCAATCTCCGACGAGTTGAGCGCGCTAAGCGACAGGCGCGAGTCAACGAAGCGGGGGCTCGAATGGGCCACAACAGGAGGGCCGGATTAGCAAGGGATTAGCAAGCGGCGCGTTTCGACGTGAGAAGAGGCTCCGAGTGGAGCCAGTTTCGTATCTGGGGAAGTGGTACGCCCGGAGGGATTCGAACCCCCGACACTCGGTTCCGAAG
>CAYQZE010000006.1:0-4532 GCA_964421985.1 uncultured Dehalococcoidia bacterium
CCGCGCAGCGGCGAGCACATCTCATACGCGACGTGGCCCGAGTAGCCGACGTCGCGCAGCGCGGTGAAGAAGGCGCGATACTCAATGAACCCCTCGCCCATCGGCACCGCGCGGATTGCGTCTGCCTCGCGGACGTAGTTCACCAAGTTGGGGACGTAGCTGAATCGCGGCCGACGGACGTAATCGGCCACCGTCGTATGCACGATGTGCGGAGCCAGTCGCTTCACCGCTGCAACCAAGTCCGAGCCATGCAGCGCCGGCGACCAGGCATCAAACGCCGCGCGGCAATTCGGCTCGGCCACGTCTTCGAGCAAGTCGGCGAAGCTTTCGAAATGCGCCGCGGTATCGTGGTGATTCTGCAGGGCGATCGTCACGCCGTATTCGGCCACTCGCTTCGAGCATTCCTGCAAACTTTCCACGCACCAATTCCAGGCTTGATCAAAGCCGACATTCGCGCGGCCGTAACCGGTGAAGACTCGAATCAAACGGCAATTCAGCCCCACGGCCATGCGAGCCAATTCGGTCACGTACAGAATCTGCATCTCGCGCGTCGGGATGTCCGGCCGATCGCTGCCCAGGCAGAAGTCCGTGTATCCCGCGAGGCAAACGACCTTCAGGCCCAGCGATTCCAGCCATTCGCGCACGTGCCCGATCGCCGCTTCGTCGTAGTCCAACACTGACAAATGCGGCCGCTTGGCCATCAGCATCACGCCGTCAAAGCCCAACAACTTCGCCCGGGCCAAGAACTGATCCACGCTCAATCGCACCTGCCCCGCCCAAACACCGGCGTAACTCACGGAATGCAACGCGGTCGGCCACATGTTGACTTGGTCCTTGGTAGAGCCAATGTGCGGGCGTCACCGAGACCGTTCTCGCCGCCCCCTCTGGATGAGTCGCGGTTAAAACTACGGTTCGCCAAAAGTCGTGACGGCGCCAACGCCAGGCAGCGGTTTTCTCGTCTACATACAACCGATTTACAACCGCTGCATGATTTGCGGCATTTGAGTTGCATTACGGTCGACTGATTCGTCGCAGACGAATTGGATCCGACGGAACGGAAGAGTTTCTGAGAAAGGAGTCTCGTCATGTTGGTGCTGAGCCGCAAAATGGGCGAAAAAATCGCGCTGCCTGAAGTTGAAGTGACCGTTACCGTCGTGAAGATCAACGGCCATAAGATCCGGCTGGGCATCTCCGCGCCTGCTGGAATTACCGTGCGTCGCCCAGAGGTCCGGCGACGCAAATCCGAACTGGTGAACTGCCATGCCGTGGTGGTTTCCCAACCGTTGCCTACGATACGACTTCGTAAGTGGTGACAAAGAGCCATTCTCGCTAAGGTTGCTCGGCGGCGGACTGGACGCACAAGCTAGTGCCACATTTCGAAACGGATCGATCGCCAAACTTTCTTTTGGGCGGAATTCCGCGGATGAGTCACGGGCACGATCGTCTTGAGCGTCTTCAGCATGTCATCGAGCACGCGGGGCATCTACTGCCGGCGCAGGGGCCGATCACGGCCTTCATCCATCACAACACGCTGCACGCCTTCGAGGATTTGCCGTTCGACGAAGGGGTCCAAGCCGGCGCACGGATTTTCGGCTGCCTGCCGTATCTGCCGGAGGACCGTTATCGGCAAGAGTTGGCCCGCGAACGGATTCGGGTCGAGGACTTGGCCGAGGTGCTGCACGGCGACCTGGGAGACCGTTCGGATGGGCTGATCGGTCCGTTGGGGACGCGCTATCATTTGCGGCTGACGATGTTGCAATACCCGTTGCGGTTGGGGCCGACGGAAGAACTGCGTTGGTTTGTGGCCGAGACGGACGCGCTGACGCGTGTGCGAAAGGAAACTCCGCCGGAGATGCGCGACCGGCTGCTGCAAGCGACTCGGCATTGGGTGATGCGCGATCTGCGAAACGGACAACGCAGTCCAGGAGAATCGCCGTCGAGTATTGGTCCGGCGATTTCGGCCCTGCGAGAGCGAGCGGTCGTCGCCGATGTGCTGGAACGGCTCGGGGAGTCGTCCATCGAACAGTGGAGCGAAGCGACCTGGGAGACATTCACGATGCAGGCGTTGTGGCGTGTCTGCCGCGAGCACGTTCAAGACCTGGAGCCGATTTCCATCCTCCCTGGAAAATCAGCGCAGGTTGAAATCCTGCCCTCCACGATGCGCCATCGCGATCTGTTGTTCGAAGTGACTGGCGAAGACAGCGACGCGAAAGTCAATGATCTGCTGATTCGGTTCAGCGCGGCGTTTCTCGATCAAGGCATGGCGCGCTGGCCGTTGCCGAATCGCGAAGCCGGATTCTTCAAGGCCTTCTGTTCGCTCTACCGACTGTCCGGCGGATCGCCCGATTGGTGCCGGCTGGGATTGGCGACGGAACTCGCGCGGCTCGAGGACAACGGCATCAGCCCGTTGGAGTCCGTTGCGGAATCGTTGCACATGCTCGGCGTCGAAGAGCCGGAATGGGAGGAGTTCATTTCGGCGACGTTGCTCGTGCTGCGTGGTTGGGCGGGGATGATTCGCCAAATGGAATTGCGAGCGGATCGCGTGCGCGTGCCGGCTCCGGCAGGCAGCGTGACGGAGTTCCTTGCCGTCCGATTGATTCTCAAGCGGCTCGTTTTGGCGGAGATTGCGAAACGGAGGTTCGGCGACAATGTGTCGCTGGACGGCTTGCGCGAGACGTTGCGATTACGCCGCGAAGAGCGTGAAACGCTGGATGTGGATCAGCGGGCTTTCATGGTCTTTCAACTGGCGCAGGTGCGTGGCTGGAGTCCTCCCGCTTTGCTGCGAATGTCGAAGCACGTTTGGTCGCTGATGGTCGCCGAGATCGAAGCGTTTTCCGAATTGGAGCGGCGGCGCGTGCTGCATCGGGCGTACGAGCGGAAGTTCCGGACGCAGACGCTCGACGCGTTGACGCTGCATGCGAAGCGTCCCGCGGAGCGAGTTCGCTCGCCGAGGTTTCAAGCGGTCTTCTGTCTCGACGAGCGTGAAGAGTCCATGCGGCGGCATCTGGAAGAGATCGCTCCGCAGACCGAGACGTTCGGAGCGGCGGGTTTCTTCAACGTGGCGATTTACTACCGCGGTGCGGGAGACGCGCATTTCGTGCCGCTGTGTCCGATCGTGATCCGTCCGCAGCATTGGCTGGTCGAGGATGTGGCCTTCACGCAAGGGGAAGACGCGCAGCGCCGCGCGAAGACCCGCAAGGCGATCGGCACGGCGTCGCATCGGATGCACGTCGGTAGCCGCAGTGCCGCCGGCGGAGCGTTATTGACCGCCAGTTTGGGCGTGCTGGCGTCGATCCCGCTGGTTGCGCGCGTGTTGTTCCCGAGATTGACCTCGTTGATTCTCGGCACGGCGAGCCGCCTGGTTCGACCGCCGGAAGGGACGCAGTTGCGGCTCGAACGAGCGGCTCCGACTCCGGGACCGGACGACGAGCACATCGGACTGAACGTCGAAGAAATGGCCAACAACGCCGAGCGCCTGCTGCGAGACATCGGCTTGACCACCGGGTTCGCTCGGCTGGTGATGATCATCGGGCACGGCTCGAACAGTTTGAACAATCCGCATCGGTCGGCCTACGAATGCGGTGCCTGTGGCGGGAATGCGGGCGCTCCCAACGCTCGCGCGGCCGCTCAGATTCTGAATGACCTGCGGGTTCGCAACAAACTGTTCCAGCGCGGCTTGGTGATTCCGCACGACACGGTGTTCGTCGGTGGTTATCACAACACGTGCAACGACCGCGTCACGTTTTCCGATTTGGATCGCCTGCCGTACTCCCATCAGGCGGAGTTCGTGGAGTTCCAGCAGATCATCAAGGAGACGTGCGACCGCAATGCTCACGAACGCTGCCGGCGGTTTATGTCGGCTCCGTTGAATCTGTCCTTTCCGGCGGCGCGGCGGCATGTGGAAGAACGGGCGGAAGACCTCGCGCAGGCACGGCCGGAATGCGGGCACGCGACCAACGCGATCTGCATCGTCGGACGGCGCCAGCGAACTCGCGGGCTGTACTTGGACCGGCGGGCGTTTTTGGTTTCGTACGATCCCCATGCGGATGATGCCGACGGGACAATTCTGACACGACTCCTGAGTGCCGTCGTGCCGGTCTGCGGCGGGATCAACTTGGAATACTACTTTTCGTATGTCGATTCGGTCGGCTGGGGCTGCGGGACGAAGCTGCCACACAACATCACGTCGCTGTTGGGCGTGATGGACGGCGCGGCCAGCGACCTGCGCACGGGCCTGCCGTGGCAGATGGTTGAGATTCATGAACCGGTGCGGTTGCTGATCGTGATCGAGACCACGCCGGAGAAGATGACGGCCATCCTGGATCGCAACGCCGGCATTGGCAAACCATGCCGCAATGATTGGGTCCAACTGGTGACCTGGGATCCCGATTCGACGGAAATGCACATCCTGCGCGGCGACCACTTCGAGCCGTATCGGCCCGAAGCGGCGGAGTTGCCTCAAGCGGCGACCTCCACCGATTGGTATCGCGGCTGGCGAGATCATCTGGAGTTCGCGGAGATCGAACCGGCGA
>CAYQZE010000007.1:0-4807 GCA_964421985.1 uncultured Dehalococcoidia bacterium
GCTTGGTGTCCTTGATCAGGATATCGAAGATCTTCCGGACTTTCTCCCGATCCTGAGGGGTGAAATAGTCCAGGTCTGGCCTGTTCCGGTAGTGGAGCGTGAGGACGTAAAGATCGATCTCCTCATCGTCCACGGTCCGAATGAGCCTTTCGGTGAAAGTCTCAGGAGTATCTGCCATGATCAGCGTTTCAAATCCTGCAGGGCTATTTCCCGCTGAGACACGAGCGCAGCATCCACGCCATCTTCTCGTGCTGTTCCATGAGCCCGGTGAGAAAATCGCTGGTACCCGCGTCCGCGAGTTTTGCCGTCTTTTCCACATCGGGTCTCAAGTTCTGGATCACGGTTTCATGGTCGGCGAGAAGATTCTCGATCATCTTGGGGGCAGAGGGCACCTGACCCGGATATTCCTTGATACGCGCGCGTTTGGAGAATTCCATCAGGGTGCCGAAAGACCTTCCGCCGAGGGCACGGGCACGCTCAGCCACCTCATCAATGATCTCATCGAGCTCTTCATATTGGGCCTCGAAGAATTTGTGAAGGTCATGGAAGTGGAGTCCCAGGACATTCCAGTGATAATTACGGGTCTTCGTGTAGAGCACATATTCATCCGAAAGCAGGACATTCAGTATCTCAACGATGTTTTCCCGGTTCTTGTCCAGGATACCGATCTTGGGTTTCATCTATGTCCTCCTTGTTAAAGTTAGAGACTTATTTTGGCCCGGATCCTGAGGATCTCTTCACCTATGATCAGGGCCGTGTCTTCGTAGGGGACGGAGTCCGTGTTGATCACCAGATCGTAGAGAAGCGGGTCGTCGATGTCCTTGTCGAAATATTTTTTCAGGTACTTTTTCCGGCCCGTATCCTCGGCCTTGATGAAGGCGACGGCCCGTTCCCGCGTGAGGCGGTAGTATTCCTGGATATGAGGGATGCGTTTGTCCCGAGGCGCTACGAGGCGGACGTGGAATCCGTAGGGGAGTTTTTGGGTAATGATGTTGGAGCCTCTACCGACCAGGACAGAGTTCCCGAGCTGGGCCAGATGAAAGATCGTTTGGGTGGTCTTGTGGAGCAGGGCTTCTTCAGAAGGTCTCAGGTCGTAGAGCTCTTCAATGAATTGTTCGACTCCTGGGACCTGCCCCTCGGGCATCAGCTCGGCGAAACGGGCCGGCAGATTGTGTTCTTCTAGCACCTTCGTCACGAGATTTTTGTCAAAGACGGTCCAGGACCCCGAAGCGGCCTTATCGTTCTTTTTCAGGAACTCGATGAGTTTCTGACCGATCGTGATGCCGCCCGCGCCGGCTTCACGCGAGATCGTCACGAAAGGATTAGCAAGGGCCTTTTTTTGCCGGCTCGCATTCCCGAGGCACCGGAGCTGATATTCGAGATAAGTATTGATAAGGTCCTGGGCCGTATTCATGGGTGTCATCCGTGTGTTCCTATTTCTTTCGCCTATTATAAAAGCAAGAACCTCTGGCTTGAAGCTGATTTCCTGCGGTCAGATGTCCCAATGATACCTGACGTTCTATGCAAGTTCCATAAAAAGGCTTGAACGACAGATAGCGCTGTCCATAATTGGAGGAGCGGCGGGGTAATATCGGGAGAAAAGGAGAATAATTTATGAGATGGGGAATTAGAGAGGTGGACAAAAAGATCGTAGGCGTTCTTTTTGCCGCGGTTTTATTGTTAGGGATCGTTTCCATCGTAAGCGCTGAAGAAAAGGCCAAAGTCGAGACGTTGCCGACGGTGGAGGCCCAGCTGACGTTTGCGCCCCAGGTACCTCCTCCCATTGACCGCAAAAGTCCGGCGATCGTGAAGGTGAGTCTCGTTTCAGGACGCAAAGATATGACGATCGCGCCCGGCTTTAAATATACGTTCTGGACGTTCAATGACCACGTCCCAGGGCCTTTTATCCGGGTCCGGGTCGGTGATATTCTCGAAGTCCATCACTCCAATACCGATCCGACAGGCATGCCGCACAACATTGATTTCCACGCAGTAACAGGACCAGGAGGCGGCGCTCCCGTGACGACGGTGGTGCAGGGCGAGGAGAAAGTGTCCTGGTTCAAACTACTCTCACCGGGCCTTTTCATCTATCACTGCGCGGCCCCTCCTGTCATGGACCATATCGCCAACGGGATGTATGGTCTTATCCTCGTAGAACCGGAGGGTGGTCTCCCGAAGGCGGACAAGGAATTCTACGTGCTTCAAAGTGAGTTCTATACGAAGAAGCCGAAGGAGGGCAGTGAGCTTCTCGATTATTCGCACGCCCAGGGGCTTGCGGAGCATCCCCGCTTCGTCGTTTTTAACGGCCGGCAAGGCTCTCTCACGGGAGAAGGTGTCATCACGGCCAACACGGGAGAGCGGGTCCGGATCTATTATGGGAATGCCGGACCGAATCTGATCTCCTCTTTCCACGTGATCGGGGAGATCTTCGAGAATGTTTATCGTGAGGCCGATCTGATCAGCCCGCCCGCTCACGGGATCCAAACCACGCTTGTCCCCGCAGGGGGAGCGGCCGTCGTGGATTTCCAGGTTGAAGTGCCTGGCAGCTATACCTTAGTGGACCATGCTATTTTCCGAGTGGAAAAGGGCGCGGTGGGATTCTTGGAAGTAAAGGGAGAACCCCGACACGATATCTATGTCTCTAAGGACGAAGGGGTGAAGTGCCCCGGCTGTCTCGTTCATCCGTAGTTTTTAGGGACTAAACAAACAGGGTCAGACCCCGGGGTCTGACCCTGAAGTCTCGCGATCTTCCGAGCTCGCTCCAGCCCTCTCCCATCTGATAGAATTGACTGAACGAAAGGCACCGCGTGGTCAAGTCATCACCACTTGCAGCAAAATTCACTAACGGTTCTTCTCAGGAACCTTGGTGGATATTTTCAGCCGAAGAAACTACCCGTCGTCTCGATACTGATCTGAGAGCGGGGCTCACTGCTCTGGAAGCCCGTCATCGGCTCGATACCTTTGGGCCCAATACACTCACTGAAAAAGGCGTCAAAAGTCCCTGGCTGATCCTGTGGGAACAGCTGACGGGTGTGATGGTCGTGGTCCTCATTATTGCCTCCTGCGTCTCGGCCCTAATGGGAGAGATGGCCGATGCGGTCGTCATCGGGATCATCGTGGCCCTCAACGCGCTCCTCGGGCTCACTCAGGAATACCGGGCCGAGAAAGCGATGGCCGCTCTCAAGAAAATGTCCGTACCTATCGTGAAAGTCCGACGTGGCGGCGTCATCCACGAGATCTCTTCGAGGGAATTGGTACCAGGTGATCTTTTGATCTTGGAAGCCGGCAATCTCATCCCGGCCGATACCCGTCTTGTCGAGACCGCCAATCTCCGTATCGAGGAAGCAGCCCTGACGGGGGAATCCGAACCGGTGGAGAAACACACGGAACCGGTTCCGGGCGAGGGGACCTCTCTTGGAGACCGCCGGAACATGGCTCACATGGGAACGATCGTCACCTACGGCCGAGGAGTCGCCGTCGTCACTGCGACCGGAATGAATACGGAGCTGGGCGCCATCGCCACCATGATCCAGGATGTGAAGCGCGAATCCACCCCGCTTCAGAAACGTCTTACTCAATTAGGTAAAGGTCTCGCGGTCGCGGCCCTCGTCCTGGTTGCCATTATTTTTGCGCAAGGAGTGCTCCGCGGCGGCACGGGCATGGAGAACATGAAGCTGATGTTCCTGACGGCCATCAGCATGGCGGTCGCGGCGGTGCCCGAAGGTCTGCCGGCCGTCGTCACGATCGCCCTGGCCCTCGGAGCTCAGCGGATGCTTCGGCGCCGGGCCTTAGTGCGCAAGCTCCTCGCGGTAGAGACCTTGGGTTCTGTCACCGTTATCTGTTCCGATAAGACCGGTACCCTGACAGAGAACCGCATGAAGGTAACGGTCTGTGATCTGGCAGGAGACAGGATCGATCTTACGGAGCGCTTGGACGAAATAAGTTCCACGCTCGAAAGCCCGTCTTTCAAAAAAACCTTCCTCGATCGCCGTCCGGGACTTGCTCTCTTGGCCGCGGCCGGCGCGCTCTGTAACGACGCTGAGCTCAAAGCCCCCACGCCCGAAATAAAAGAACCGCGCGCTGTCGGCGACCCGACAGAGGGCGCTCTTGTCATCGTGGCCGCCTCGCTTGGGTTACGGAAGGAAGAGCTCGAGAAAGTATTACCTCGTGTGTCGGAGATCCCGTTCGAATCAGACAGGAAGCGCATGACGACGGTCCATCAGATCCAGGACTTGGGGGACGGACTTATCCGGACCTTGGGAATCCGAGGCGTGGCGAAAGGGACCCGGATCGCTTTTTGCAAGGGCGCCGTCGACGGTCTTCTGGGGGTTTGTGTCGAGGCCTGGTCGCCTGAGGGGCATTCACAGCTCACCGCGAAAAAACGTTCCGAGATCCTGAGCACCAACAATGGACTAGCGGCCACGGGAATGCGTGTCATGGGGGTTTCGTACCGCTTATTGGAAAGTGAGGGTGCAGTTCGGGACCCGGAGCGCGAGCTCGTCTTCCTCGGTCTCGTGGGAATGATCGATCCACCGCGCCAGGAAGTGAAGGACGCGGTCCACACCTGCCGTCAGGCGGGGATCCGTCCCGTCATGATCACGGGCGACCATCCCCTGACGGCGCAGGAGATCGCCCGCCAGCTCGACATCGCCTCCGAGGGCGGGGTCTTGACGGGAGCTGACCTGGACCGGCTTTCAGCCGAGGAGCTGAAGGCCCGGGTCGAAAGCGTATCCGTCTACGCGCGCGTGTCCCCGGAACACAAGCTCAAGATCGTCAGCGCTCTCCAGGAGCTCGGCCACGTAGTCGC
>CAYQZE010000008.1:0-25810 GCA_964421985.1 uncultured Dehalococcoidia bacterium
CTGCTCGACGCGCGCCGCGAGGTTCACCGCGATGCCCGATATGTCGCCGTCGTCGTGCACCTCGATCTCCCCGGCGTGGATGCCGGCGCGGATCTCCACGCCGATGCCGCGGAGGGCGTCGCACATCTGGATGCCGCATTCGACTCCCTGCGACGGCGCGTCGAACACGGCGAGCAGCCCGTCGCCCGTGCTCTTCACGACGCGGCCTCGGTGCTGATCGATGAGGCCCCGGGCCGTGCGGTCGTGGCTGTCCAGCACCGCCCGCCAGTTGGCGTCGCCAACGGCGGCCGACTGCCGCGTCGAATCGACGATGTCGGTGAACAGGACCGTCCCGAACTGCCGGGTGGATGTGCGCTTCAGCGACGTGCCCGTTGCAAATCCGATGACGGTATCGGCGACGTCTCGCCAGTTTGGCATGATCCAGAAGAGATGGTCCGCACCGTCAATCTCAACATAGGTTGCGCCGGGGATCAGGTCTGCGAGGAGCCGGCCCATGGCAACGTGGAGTACCTGGTCGCCCTTGACGTGCATCACCATAGTGCGCGCGGAGATGCGCTCGGGAGCGTCCCCCGCGTCGAGGGCGAAGATGCTGTCCAACTGGCGCCGAAAGTCCCTCGGACTGGCGGCGAGCCGCTGCAGCCTGGCGATCCAGCGTATGAACGATTCGTTTCCGGCCTGGCTCGGCGTCTCCCAATCGACCATCAAGCTCGCGTCCTCGCCCCAGACTTCGAGGATGCGGAGGAAGTGCTCGTAGATCTGCGGCCCTGGCGTGAACGGGGGGTCACCCGGCCGTGCGTACTCTCGGAGGCGGCTTTGGTAGCGAGGCGACACGAAGGTGTTGATCAACGTCAGGCTCTCGACCCGTTCCGGGAAGTCGGCGGCGAAGAGCTGCCCCATCGCCGCGCCCTCGGACGTGCCGAAGAAGTGCGCGCGCTGCCATCCCACGGCGCTCATGACGGCCAGAATATCCTCGTTCCGCTGCGCGAGCGTCGGCGCGTCATCGAATCGGTCCGACAGCCCGATGCCGCGCTTGTCGAAGTACACGCAGGTCATGTGCTTGCCGAGGTGTTCCAGCGAGCGGCGATAGAGCTCGTGCTCCCAGGCGATCTCAACATTAGATACGAGATCGGGCACGATCATCAGCGGCGGGCCCTCGCCCCACTGCTGATACGCGAGGCGGAGATCGCCTGCGCGTGCGTAGTGCGTTTCCGGCACCTGCATGAGAGTCCTCCTGAGATGCGATTCGCCCGAACGCCCTTTGCAGGATATCGGCGCGCGCACGGTCGGTTTCGCAGTGTAGCGCACGATACCCCCGCCACCGATCGGCGACGCGGGCGCGCCACCGCGCGCCCCTACGCGGCGTGGGTGGTCACAACCACAGCAGCGCGGGGCGGGGGAGACGGTCGGGGGCGGGGAGGAGGGGGTGCGGCGGGGCGTGCGGTTCGCGCTGGTACCAGTAGGCGGTGCTGGAGTAGTCGTTCGAGAGATCGTTGGCGTGGCCGTGCTCGATGGTCACCTTGATCGATTCGCGGAAGTGGATCGGGTCCTCGATGTGGTAGCGGTACATCGAGTTCTTGCCTGACCACGGCCAGACGTCGGTGCCCTGGTAGACGGTGAGCCCGTGGTACGGCGCGGAAAAGGTCTTCGCGGGGCAGAACGCTGTGTTGAAGTAGTCCTCGGTGCCGGTGCCGCGCAGCGTGAGTTCGCCATCGATCCAGATCATGTCGTCGCCTTCGCCATACCAGTCGTTCTGCTGCTTCTCGAAGACGTCGATGTTGAGGTTGCAACCGGCGTAGTGCCCGCGGCCGGCCGCTTCGAGGATGACGTAGTTGCCCTCGCCCTCCAGGTTGGGGCGCGTCCAGGCATCGGCGCGCTCCTGATTGGAGTGCGCCTCTCCCTTCTTGCCCCAGCCGTCGGTGGGGTTCTCGCGCCGCCACTGGGCGTGGAAGTACGCGGCGTCGGGAGGCGCGGCGTCGTACTCCTCGTAATCGACGTAGAAGAACAGGATGAGGCTGCGCTCGCCCTCGTTCGTGATGTCGATCCGGCCGCTCGACGCGAACGGCATCGGGAAGAAGCAGTTGAAGCCACGGCCGTCGCGCGGGCTCATCGAGAGCGGTTGCGACCAAAACTCCGCCATCATCGCGTGGCCGACGCCGAAGAAGTCGCCCAGCGGCGCCTCGACACAGGGCGTTGCCGCGCCGTCCCAGTGCATCCGGAGGACGCTGCGGCGGAGGTACGCCTCCTCCCGCGACATCGTCGTCATCCAGATGTGGCGCACACAGCCGGGGCCGCGCAGGTCGGCGATCGTGCGGGTCTCGCCGGGGCGGATGACCCAGAAGTCGGCGTTGCCGCCGCTCGTGTCCCACGACGAGGCGCGCCGGCTGCGGGCGTCGCGCAGCGTCGCGAGGTTGCCGAGGCCGCCGAGGATCGCGGCGCTCACTATGCGGTGGCCGCCGCGAACTCCTGGGCGATGACGGATTCGAACATCTTGACTTCCGGCGGGCCGGCGATGATGCCCATCATCGACGAGCCTTTGTGGCCGGCGGCGAAGGCGGGGCTCTGCATCCAGGCGAAGAAGGCCTCGCGGTTCTCCCATGTGCTGTGTGAGATGTACTCGCCTTCGGTGTCGCCCTTGAGAAGGGCGAATCGGAGGACGCCGGGGACCGTGCTGAGGTGGGAGTCTCGGTTCTTCCAGACCTCCTCGAAGTCCTGTTCCTTGCCGGGGACGATCTTGAACTGGTTCATGGCGACGAACACGGTGCACCTCCGACGGTTGTTGCGCTGGAATCGGGCTCAGCGTAGCACCGCAGGGGACGAAACCACAGAGGCACAGAGGCACGGAGGTTGTTGGGTTACCTGTGTGAGGCAGTCCATCACATGCAGGCGGAGCGTAGGCGCTTCGTGTCGACGAACAACACGGACCGCGTTGCGGCGGTCCGTGTGTGTCGGGGCTATGTTGATGCGTGGCTACTTGGGGAAGCCCTGCATGATCGTGATGATGGCCGGCCCAAGGATGACGATGAAGAGCGTGGGGAAGATGAACATGACGAGCGGGAACAGCATCTTGACGGGTGCCTTGTAGGCGGCCTGCTCGGCCCGCTGGCGCCGCTTGACGCGCAACTGGTCGGCCTGCACGCGCAGGACCGTGCCAACGGACGAGCCCATCACTTCGGCCTGGATGACGGCGTTCGTGAACTGGATCAGGTCCGGTACGCCGGTGCGCTCGCCGACCTCCTTGAGCGCGTCGCGCCGCGCCTTGCCCAGGGAGATGTCGCGCAGCGCACGCGTCAGTTCGTCGGCGAACGGGCCCTTGACCTTTTCGGCGACGCGGGAGAGTGCCGCATCGAGGCCGAGGCCGGCTTCGACGCAGGTCGTGATCAGGTCGAAGGCATCGGGCAGGCTCTTGATGATGGCGTTCTGCCGCGCCTTCGCACGGGAGCCGATGAGATAGAAGGGCAGGTAGAAACCGATGAAGACGACGCCCACGCCGATGCCGATGGTCATGCCGCTGATCGCGGCGCCCGAGACGGCGATGACCATGATCGCCAGGCCGGCGGAGGCGCCGGTCGCGACAAGGACCATGGTGAGGAAGCCCTGCATGTTCATGGGCTCCCCGGCGTAGATGAGGTTGCGCTCGACGCCTTTCAGCAGCGCGCGCGGGAGCAAGCTGCCGAGACCTTCTGCGGCGCCGTGGAACAGCGGGCCGATGACGCGTGAGCCGAACGCCGGGGCAGCGGCCCTTACGTCGAGTTCTTGCGCGCCGCGCGTGAAGCCCTCCAGCCGCTGCTTTGCCGCAACGGCGCCGGACGTCTGTCCGGACGAGGATACGGCGAGCACCGCACACACGACTGCACCGAACACGAACCCCGCGATGAGCAACGCCTGAGGGTCCATCGCTACACCTCAATGTCCAGAATGCGCTGGATGATCAGGACGCCGATCGTCTCCATCACGACGGCCGCGACCAGCATGCTCTTGCCCATGAATGTGGTGAAGAGCGGGGTGATGTAGCCCGGACTCATCACCTGGAACAGCAGCCCGACGCCCAGCGGGATCATTCCCAGCACGATGCCGGTGAGCTTCTGTTGCGCCGTCAGCGTGGCAATCTCGCCGCGGATGCGGATGCGTTCGCGCATCGTCTCGGCGACGGTGTCCAGGATCTCGCCGAGATTACCGCCGACGGTGCGTTGCACCAGGACGGCAGTGACCACGATGTCGAAGTCGTAGCTTTCGGAGCGCTCGCTGAGCGCGAGCAGCGCGACCTCGGCACTGGCGCCCAGGTTCATCTCATGGATGGTCCGGCTGAGCTCGGTCGACATGGGATGCGACATCTGTTCGGCGGCGGCGTTCATCGCCTGGAGCAGGCCGAAGCCGGCCTTCAGCGAGTTCGACATCATGGTGAGTGTTTCGGGCAGTTGGGCGTTGAGCTTGCCGATGCGGGACGAGCGCCGGTGGTTCCGATAGAACTTCGGCCAGTTGTAGCCGACCAGCGCGGCGGCCCCGGCGATGATGAACCCGAACAGCCCCGGCACAAGGAAGATCGGCACGATCGCGGCGATCCCGGCGAGCGCGAAGCGCATGACGATGTACTCGCCGGGATGAAGGGTCATGTCAGCGCGTTCGAGCTCGGCGGCGAGCTTCTCCCCCACCGCGCCGGGCGCAAGGCCGGCAAAGATGCTCTTGCCGGACCCCGATGTGCGGCGGAGCGCCTGCGGCCCCGCCTCAATGACGGACGTGCCGGACATGAGGCCGTCGAGGCGGCCGCGGATGTTGGAGGACGCGACGGTGTTGCCGTAGAACGCGAAGAGCGCCACCACGACGGTTGCCATGATCGAGAGCGAAGCGACGGCGGCCAGTGGGTCCATCTCAGAAACCTGCCGGTGTAAAGAGGTCCTGCGGGAGGTGGATGCCGAGGGCCTCGAACTTCTCCGCGAACCGCGGGCGGATGCCGGTGGTGCGCAGCGCGCCCAAGACGCGGCCGTCGGTATCGATGCCGGTCTGTTCGAAGCGGAAGAGGTCTTGCATCGTGACGACCTGGCCTTCCATGCCGGAGACCTCGGCGACGGCGACGACCTTGCGCGTGCCGTCGGGGAAGCGCGCGATCTGGATGACGAGGTGGATGGCCGACTGCATTTGTTCGCGAATCGCCTTCACCGGCAGCTCGAACCCCGCCATCATCACCATGTTCTCGATGCGGGCCAGGGCGTCGCGCGGCGTGTTGGCGTGCACCGTGCCCAGCGAGCCTTCGTGACCGGTGTTCATCGCCTGCAACATGTCGAACGCTTCGGAGCCACGCACCTCGCCAACGATGATCCGGTCGGGCCGCATGCGCAGCGAGTTGCGGACGAGATCGCGCTGCGTCACCTCGCCCTTGCCCTCAAGTGACGGCGGCCGAGCCTCCAGCGTGACGACGTGGCCCTGTTGCAGCTGCAGCTCGGTAGGGTCCTCGATGGTGACGATGCGCTCCGTGTCCGGGATGAACGACGAAAGCGCATTGAGCATCGTCGTCTTGCCGGAACCTGTGCCGCCTGAGATCAAGATGTTCAGCTTGGCCTGCACACAGGCGCGGAAGAACTCCGCCAGTTCGTTCGTCAACGCGCCGGTCGCCACCAGGTCGGCGAACGTCATCTTGTCGGCGCGGAACTTGCGGATGGTGATGGTCGGGCTCTTCGGCGCGACGGGCGGGATGATGACGTTGACGCGCGAGCCGTCGGCGAGGCGCGCATCGACCATCGGCGAGGATTCATCGACGCGGCGGCCCAGCGGCGCCACGATCCGCTCGACGATGCGCATGATGTGTTGGTCATCGCGAAAGCGGACCGAGCTGAGGTAGAGGCGGCCTTCCTTCTCGTAGAAGACCGTGTCGGGGCGATTCACCATCACTTCCGAGATGGCGCCGTCGCGGAGCAGCGGCTCCAGCGGACCCAGACCCAGCACTTCGTCCGCGACAGCGGCGACGAGTTCGTCGCGGGTGGTGCCGACGATGCCGGGCATCTCCTGCGCGATCAGCGTGCGCGCCGCCTGCTCGACTGCCTCTCGCGCCTTTTCCTTGCCGAGTCCTTCGAGCTTGTTGGGATCGAGTTCCTCGATCAGGCGCTGGTGCAGGGTGAACTTCAGCTCGTTGAGCGCGACAACGTTCTGAGCCAGCTGGCCCGGGCGTCCACCCGAGGGGTTGCTGGCGCCGCTGCCGCCGCCGGTGACGCCGCCCGGCTGGATCTTGCGCGCCTGCCACTGAAACTGGGTCATTGCTGCGTTCTCCTACGTTCGATCTTCAGGCGGAGCGGCCGAGCACCCGATCCAGGAAGCCACGCTTCTCCTGCCGTGTGCCCGTCAGGGCGTGAGCGAGTTCGATGATCGAGCGCGATACGCGGGCGTACGGCTTGGCCACAACGATCGGCTGCCCCAGCTGCGTGCTGCTGGAAACGCTGAGGTCGTGCGGGATCCGCCAGAACACGTCGTACTCGAGCACGCGCGAGACGTCCTCCTCGCGGAGGCTGTTCGCCGCGGTCGAGTGGTTGATCATCAGCTTGACCTTGTCTTCCGAGACGCCAGCCGCTCGCAGCATCTCCAGCGCCAGCGCCGTGTCCTTGATGCTGGCGATGTCCATGCTCGTCACGAGCAGGATGAGGTTCGCGAGCTCCAGCGTGGCGGCGATCAGCTCGTTGAACGTGCCGGGCGTGTCGATGACCACGTAATCGTGTGTCTGTGCCAGCAGCTCGACGATGCGCTCAATGTGCTGTGGCGTCATGTTGCGCCACTCGGTCGGGTGCAGCGGCGCCGGCAAGATCGATACGCCGCTATAGTGCTTGACCAGGTAGTCACGCACTTTGTCCCTATCGATGTCGTCGATCTTGCGTGCGACATCAGCGATGCTGGCCTCGACCGCGACATCCATCATGATCGCCACGTCGCCGAAGCGCGTGTCCATGTCCAGGAGACAGACATTGGCGCCCGTCATCTTCGCAAGCGTGACAGCGAGGTTCGTGGATATCGTGGTCTTTCCGATGCCACCCTTCGCGCCGAAGATCGTAATCACCGTGCCCCGGCCGGCGGCATCCGAGCCTTGGCCGTCCGCACGGAGCCGCTTCTTCTCTTCCTGCTCCAGCACGCCGTAGACGGCGCGGCTGAGGTCTTCGGGCTTCAGCGGCTTGACGAGATAGTCTCGCGCGCCCGCCACCATCGCTCGGCGTACCGATTGGGCGTCCGCCAGCGAGGAGTAGACGATCGTGGGGATCCCCGGCGCCGCATCGGCGAGCGACTCGATCGTCTGCAGAGCCAGGGCGACGGGCTCTTCCACCGAGACGAGAAAGACGTCGGACGAGTGCTCTTTCGCGACCGTCACGGCTTCGACGCCATACCCGCCTTCACCCACCACCGAGAAGTGGGCGAGCTGGACAGCGCGCTTCGTCTCGGCCCGGCTCCCCAGATCCGGGTCTACGGTGACGATTTCTGGATTCCTCGCCATCGACTTGCGTCTCCTACGTTCGGCTCTCGAACGGGTGGTTCTGCGGCTGCGCGGCGCTTAGCGTTTGTATCCGTTTGGCTTCAGCTCGTCGGGCAACGCGCTCAGCGCGTCCACCGGCATCAGCTGCGGCTGAATGATCAGGGTGTTGCCTGTCTCCGGTGTGTCCTGGTCGCCAACACCACGGAGGTCGAAGCGCAGCTTGCCATTTGCCTCGGCGAGGAACAGGATCTGCGTCTCCTCGGGCGTCAGCAGCAGCGTCACGGTCGACGCGTCCGGCACGGCCACCTGCGGACCCGCGGCGACCGGGTGCCCGCTCGGCTGCTGCGCGGCGGCGGGCTGGCCCGCGACAGCGGTCGGGTTCACGTCGGTGACCGGCCCCGACGGCACGATGCTCTGCGCGACGGCAGCGACCTGGATGTTCCGCAGCAGCGTCTTCGACACGACCGTTTGCCCGGCACAGCAGCCCCAGATGATGTCGACCCAATCGCCCGGAAGGATCAGCCCGCCCGCGTTCGCGACCTGCGACGCCGAAACCGACATCGCGCGCTTACCTGTCGGCACGACGTACGAGAGCGCTGCATCGGCCGCCGGGTGCGATGTATCGACCACGGCGCTGTCCACGACCTGCTGGTTCGCTTCGACCGGATACTTCGTTACCTTGCCAAGCGTCGCCGGGATGCTGGTGAACGCGCCGACCGCGACGGTGTTCAGCGGCACGCTCTTCAGTTCGAGCATGGCGGTGGTAATCGTCGTGCGTTGTTTGATCGGGATCTTCGCGACCACGACCTGCTGGTCGCCGGCCGACGCCTTCGACGAGCCCGTTGACGTGTCACCGGCCGAGATCTTCGCGTAGACCAGCGCGGCGCTCAGTCCGGCGAGCAGTATCGCGACCAACAGGAAACGCCGGTTCATCCGGCCCGGTGCAGTACCCGCAGCTCTCTGTGCCATCGTTCGTCCCCTATCCGGATTTCAAGCCCTGTGGGCCAACAAGCTGTATAGGTATCGGCCGGCCATCGCTCCGCTTTACCGGCACCCTCATCCTCGTGTCGTCCGGCGCTGCCAGTACGGGCATGCGTTCCGCCCCGCCCCGCAGCGTCTCCCCTACAACCCGAGGGCAGGGTCTAGCAGCTTCATCTGCTTTCGAAGCGAATTAAGGGCCCGATGCTGAATGACCCGAATGGCCGCCACGCTCTTACCGATAATGTCGGCCACTTCCTTGTAGTCCAAATCCTCGATGAACCGCAGAATGATCACCTGGCGCTGCTCGTCTCGCAGCAGGAGGATCGCCTGACGGACCATCTCCTCCTCGGCCGTCTGCTGGTACGACCACTCCGGATCGCGGCGCTCCTTCGTATCTACGATGCCGTCGTGCAGCTCCGACGAGTCGCGCTTGGACCGCAGGTAGCTGACGCCCAGGTTGTGAGCGATGCGCAGGAGCCACGACACAAACGGCGCCCCGCGCACCTGGTAGCGCTCGATGGCCTCCCACGCCCTCAGGAACGTCTGTGCGGTCAGGTCTTCGGCCTCCGGGGCGTTCCCCATCATGTAGTAGATGTGACGATAGACGCGCACGACGTGGCGGTCGTACAGCTCGCCAAACGCATCCTGGTCGCGGCGAATAGCGCGCAGCACCAGCGGGGTGTCGTCATTCGCCCTGGGTATCGCGGTGTTGGCACTGACCATTCGGCGCTCCGCTCCAACGCACTGGGGACGTCCGCCGGGCTTGAGAAACGACCGCACCGCGAAGGTGAAGCGCCCCTAGGCGTGCTCCCTCACGCCCCAATGAAGATCGGCATCCACATGCGACCGCTTTAGGGTTCGGCTCTCGGCGAAGGCAATGTCGTGCCGGCCGGGGACAGCCGTCAGCTTGCCTGTGCGTCCCGGCCTGATGGGTCGGCGGCATCCCGCGGCCAGATGCCGCCGAGGTCGGCCGAGGCCTGCGGAATGACCCGCACGCCCGGAACGCGAGGCGGGACACCGGGGCCCCGCAGGATGTTCGGGATCTCCCCGGGTTCGTCATCGACCTGCGGAAGCGGTGGAGTCCAGAGGCGAAACTCGAAGCGGTGCTGGCCGATGTCGAGGTGGTCGCCCGGCTGGAGAATGGTCCAGCCGACGGCGCTGGCGTCGGCGGGGACATCGGTAAGACGGGCCTTGCGGTGCAGCATCAGGTGGCCGTCACGAACCCAGATACGAGCTTCCTCGCCCTGCAGGGCGGGATCGGCGATGCGAACAGCGCAGCGAGCGGAAGATCCAATACCGACGGGCTTGACGCCAACCACAAACTCGCTGCCGATCAGCGGCCCGCCGCGAGAGATGAGGACACCCAAGGCCTCGCCCACGTCCTCCGCCACCGCGACGGGCACATCCGCACCGTCCGGCGCTGGGTCGCCGAGCGGGCGGTGCCGCGCCGCCCAGGGCGTGATCCGCTGATCCGCGGATGCTACGACGACTTCGCCGCGACGCAAGCGTCGGCGCACCACCGCCACCAGCCAGGCAATCCCAAGGAGAGCGACGAGCCCCCCGACACCCGCGCCGATGGGTAGGAGCAGTGACGTTCCCCCGCTCGCCGGCGCCACGATCGGCGGATGCGACGCGAACGAGATGGACGGCGACTCGAACGACGTGCCCCCGGCGATCGCCGCGGCCTTCAAGGTGTGCGGCGCGGCGCCGAACGACGCAGGGTCGAAGGTGAACGTGTACGGAGCCGTGGCCGTCTCGAAGACGTTCACGTCGTCCACGTAGAACGCGATCCGGGTGATGCCGATGGCACTGTCCGGCACCGCTGTCAACACCCGCGCTTCGCCTACCGACTCGCCCTCCTTGACGCCGCTGATGGTCAGATTGATGGGGGTCGGCGCGAATCCGGGGCCCGGAGTGAGGGTGGCGTGCGCCGTGGCGCCAGGCCCGCCCGACTGCACGGTGATCGTCACCGGCGTCTCGACGCCGCCGGCCGCCGCACTGGCGTCGAACAGGACGATGAACTGACTTGTCAGGAGCTGGCCCAGCGAGGCAAACAACTCGCCCAGATCCGTCGCCTTCGGCGCTTCGAGATAGCGGCCTGTGCTCGATGTCGCCAACTCGGTCAGGTAGGCGCGGTCGATGCCGGTACCCTCGCCGATGGCGAAGAACGGGATGCGCGCGCCCGCCGCCTGAGCCAGCGCCTCCTCGCGTGTCGTCTTCAGCTTCACGCCGTCCTGGGCGCCATCACTCAGCAGGATGATCGCGCGCCGGTTCGAGGTGGACGCGGCGGCGTGGGACGCCGCGGCGCCCGTCGCGTCGTAGAGCGCCGTATTGCCCCGCGCCACGAGCGCGTCGATGAGGCCGGCGGTTCGGGCGCGCTCGGTGCTGTAATCCTGCACCAGCTGCACGCTGTCAGCGAAGCTCATCAACGCGACCCGATCGCTCGGGGCGAGCGTCTGGATCAGCGCCTTCGCCGCCTCCTTCGTCTGTGCCATTGGGTCGCCCACCATGCTTCCGCTCACGTCGATGAGGAGCAGCAGATCCAGTGGAGCGTTCTGGCTCGATGCGAGGTCAGCAGAGAAGATGGCCGCCGGCTTGCCCCCGACGGTCACGGTGAAGTTCGCCGCGTTGAGCGCACCGACGGCGCCGCTCGCATCC
This sequence comes from uncultured Dehalococcoidia bacterium, assembly GCA_964421985.1. Lineage (GTDB taxonomy): Bacteria > Chloroflexota > Dehalococcoidia > DSTF01 > JACRBR01 > JANXYW01. The sequence continues at coordinate 11,084 of CAYQZE010000008.1, forward strand.
TCGATGTTGACCACGGCACGCGCCATGGGATAGTCGCTCGCGGCGAGGCTCGCGATGTCCGCACGCAGCGTGGCCGGCTGCTGACCGTGCGCCGCTGTGAGCGTCGCGCAGCACAGGGCGCTTGCGGCAAGTCCGAGCAGCAGCTTCACATACATGACGCCCCCTTCGCCCCGAGCCTTTGGCTCGTACTGACCGGCGAATTTGACCCCTTGACAGCGTCGTCCGCCGGTGTCAGAATCGACTCACCCTGACGGAGGCGGCCTCGTAGGCCGCCAGGTGGAACCGGCAGGGAATCGCTTCAACGTAGTATCGACCGATTGCGCGCCGGCCTGAGAGGTGCGCAGCAGGCCACGCATGGACGCGGGTGGGCCGTCGTTGTTTCGGACCGCGCGCCTTCTGGTCGCGCGAGTATCAGCCTTCCGCCGCGGCGGAAGTTCCATTGGGGCCACGGGCCCAGGGGATGCGCGTTCAGGAGGCGGGGCCTGGCGAGCGTCCCCTGGCCCCAACCCGCCCTCTCCAGCGCCATACCGGGGACGAACGCGGCCTCACAGCAGTCGCGATTCAGCTTTGTCGCTGCACGCCGATACTCCTCTCGGAGGACACCGGGGGAGCCGCCGCTCGTCCCCATCTCCGTGCGACCGCCAGCCTTCGTAGGCACAGGAGCGCGCGTGACCGGCAGTATCAGCATCGGGGAGCCGCGATGACGATCGACACAGCCGGTCTGCGCAGTCCGGTCCTGGATGCGGCACGCGCCGAGAGCGCAGGACAGGAATCCGGCGCGCCGTGGGTGCCGCAGCCACAGACGATCGAGGAAACCGGGCTCGATTTCTCGCTGATCCTCGATCTCGTCGTGAAGGCCGTGTATTTCGCCGGCCGCCCCGCCGCGAGGCAGGTCGCGGCGCAGCTCGCACTGCCCTTCCCGGTCATCGACGAAGTGCTGGCCTTCCTCAAGCGCGAGCAGCTGGCGGAAGTCGTCGGCAGCGCCGGGATGGGCGAACAGCTGTACCAGTACTCGCTCTCCAGCAAGGGGTTGGAGAAGGCGGAGGAGGCACTCGCGCGCAACCACTACATCGGGCCAGCGCCGGTGCCGTTCGAGGTGTACCTGCAGGTGCTCAAGCTGCAATCGATCCGCGAGATGCGCGTGACACCGCAGGTGGTGGACAGGGCGCTCTCGCACCTCGTCCTGGACGATGGAGTGTGCGAGGCGCTTGGGCCGGCCGTGAACTCCGGCCGCTCGATGCTGCTCTACGGCGGTTCGGGCAACGGCAAGAGCACCATCACCGCCGCCATCGGCGGAATGCTCCCCGGCGAGGTGCTCATCCCGTACGCGGTCGACATCAACGGCATCATCGTCAAGGTGTTCGACCCGCGCGTCCACCAGGAGATCCCGGCCGAGCGCCAGGATCGGCGCGCCACCGTCGACAACGCCGGTGGCGAGCGGCGGCGCGACCGGCGCTGGGTGGTGGCGCGACGGCCCATGATCACGGCCGGCGGCGAGCTCACCATGAAGGAGCTGGAGCTTCGCTACTCACCGCAGTCGCAGTTCTACGTCGCGCCGCTGCAGTGGAAAGCGAACAGCGGCATCCTCATCGTGGACGACTTCGGGCGCCAGATGATCTCGACGAAGGAGCTGCTAAACCGCTGGATCGTGCCGATGGAGGAGCGCATCGACCATCTGTCGCTGCACACCGGCGACATGGTCGAGGTGCCGTTCGACGTATTGCTGATCTTCTCCACGAACCTTCATCCTTCGCAGCTCGGCGACGAGGCCTTCTTCCGTCGCATTCGCCACAAGATCGAGATCCCGGACCCGACGCGCGAACAGTTCCTGGAGATCCTCTCACGCGTCTGCCAGCAGCGCGAGATACCATTCGACGCCGATGCGGCGCTGTATCTCGTCGACACCTACTACGACCGCCTGGGCCGTGGGTTCAAGGGCTGCCACCCGCGCGACATCGTGGAGATCATGAGTGACATCTGCGTCTACCACGGCGAATCAGCGGCCTTCACCCGGCGCTTCCTGGACCGGGCAGCCTACTCCTACTTCGTGTCGTTGCAGGACGCGACGCGCGAGGCGAAGCAAAAGCAGCAATTCGGCGGGCTCGCCGCGTAGCATCGATCCCAGTCTCTCAGTCTCTTAGTCTCTCCCTTGTTAGCTTGTCAGGTTCTCGACGTGCGCCGCGACGCGGTTGCAGGCCGACACGCAGTGGCGTATCGTCGAGTCGGGTCGCCGCGCGACGGCCGGCGATGACGGAGGGTGCGATGGTGACGACAGCACGGCTGAACCCACAGGCGACGGCGGACGAGGTGGCGGCGACGCTGACGCGCGACGGCTACGCGATCGTCGAGCAACTGCTGTCGCGCGAGGAGGCCGCGGCGAAGCGGGCGGAATTGACGCGCATCCTCGCCGAGACACCGATCGGCCGTAACGACTTCGAGGGGTTCAAGACGCGGCGGATCTACGCGTTGTTCGCCAAGACACGCGTCTTCGACGAGCCGGCGACGCATCCGCTGGTGCTGGGCGTGCTGGATCGCGTGCTGGGCACAAGCTACCAGCTCAGCGCGCCAGTAGGCATCGAGATCTCGCCAGGTGAGACGGCGCAGGTTCTGCACACCGACGACGGCATCTATCCCATCGCGCGGCCGCATCAGGAGCTGGTGCTGAACACGATGTGGGCGCTGGACGACTTCACCGAGGAGAACGGCGCGACGCGCGTCGTCCCGGGCAGCCACGTCTGGGTCGACCGGCGCCCCGACGCGTCGACGCCGGTCGAGCTGGCGACGATGCCTGCCGGGTCGTTGATGTTCTTCGTGGGCAGCGTGTTCCACGGCGGCGGCGCGAACAACAGCGACCGGCCGCGCCTGGGCACGATCCTGGAGTACGTCGTCGGCTGGCTGCGCCCACAGGAGAATCACGTCCTGGCGGTGCCGCCGGAGACGGTGCGCGGGCTGCCGCAGCGCCTGCAGGAGCTGCTGGGATACAACATTCACCCGCCGTTCGTCGGCTACGTGGACGGGCGGCACCCCCGGCGCGCGCTGGCGGAGTAGACGGTTGGCTGTTGGCTGTTGGTGCTTGGCTTGCTGGTGAGAGCGCTGTGGCGGATGTGCCAAGCGCCGGCGCGGCATCCATCTCCGCCTGGGCGCACCGCTCGCGCGTCTGGAGGCGCCGATCGCCCTCGGCGCGATGATCGAGCGCTTCCCGAACATGCGCCTCGACGACACGATGACACCGCGCTGGAAGGAGAACATCATCCTGCGCGGCATGAAGCAGCTGCCGGTGCGGTTCTGAGCGCCGGGGGGGGTTAGAACGGGCCGGCGAAAAGATGATCGTCCAGATACTCCAACCTAACGGGCGTCTCGCGACCGCCCCTTTCGCCTTCGAGCGTAGGCTGGCGGCGTAACGATCTCGACACGTAACGTTGACGCCCCCAGCCACGTTAGTCACCGTAGCGGCACTCCCGCCGCCCGCCGGCTATGTCCGCAGACCACGGACGCCCCGCGATCGGAGGAGTGACATCCACACGAAGACGCACAGCCGAGCACTGCCAAGGATTCTTCTAGCCGCCGTCCTGGCGGCGGTCATGGTGTTCGTCGCCGCAGGCAGCGGGAACTTGGCCGCTCCCGATGCGGAGGCCGTGCTTCAGTTCGGCGAGAACTCCTGCGCGGGCGACAATGCCTGCACGGGCGCTACCGGCCCTATCGGCGCCAACTCCTGCAGCGGGGCGTTCGCCTGCTACCACAAACTCGGGCGCGTCGGCGACGGCTCCTGCATCGGCTTACGAGCCTGCGGTGACGCTACCGCCGCGATCGGCAACAACTCCTGCCGCGGTGATGAATCGGCCTGCGACTCGAGCAGTGGGCGGATCGGCGACGGCTCGTGCATCAGCCGCGCCGCCTGCTCCGGCAACCACGGGGATGTGGGCGAACACTCCTGCAACCGCGGCTGGGCCTGCTTCACCAACAGCGGCGATCTGGGCGACAATTCCTGCAACGGCGCATACGCCTGCGAGGAAAACAGCGGACGGGTGGGCGACAACTCCTGCAAGGGCAGTTGGGCCTGCTACGCGAACAATGGGCCAGTGGGCGATAGCTCCTGCAACGGCGCCCAAGCTTGCTACTACGGCCGCAGCCTGGTCGGCGACCGCTCGTGCAACGGCGACTTCGCCTGCTTGCGTGACTCAGGTAACTACGGGGACGTCGGCGACCGCTCCTGCGACGGCGACTTCGCCTGCTACTTCAACAGCGGGCGGGTCGGCGATCGCTCCTGCAACGGCGACTTCGCCTGCTCCTACAACAGCGCCCGTATCGGAGCCGGCCGGTGCAACGGCTTCGAGGCTTGTAAGGACAACACTACGCCCGTTCCCTGAGCCTCGGCGCAGAAGGGCGCAGCCCTCGGCGGTCTGCCTGACGAGATAGAACGGCTCCCACCTTCTTCGGGTAGGGCCGTTCCTTGTCTACGACCCTTCGTGGCGCGGCGGTTCAGGTTGCAGCAGCCCTATGCCGGGCCGGTGAAGATGATCGTGAAGTAGTTCATGCCCGTCGCGTCGACGACGAGGGCGATGCCGATGTCCGTGTAGTTCGGGTTGAGGATGTTCTCACGGTGGGGCGGGCTGTTCCACAACGCCAGGTCGGCCACACCCACACACTCGCTGCCCGGATAGTTATTCTTCGCCAGGTTCTCACCGGCCCACCCGTACGGGACGCCGTATTTGTCCATCAGCGTGAAGGCGTTATCGCCCGTCACGGGGCTGGCGTGAGCGAAGTAGTCGTGGTCCGCCATGTCGTGCGAGCGGATACGGGCGATGCCGACGAGTTCGCCGTTGGGGCGCAGCGGCGGCAGCCCGGCACCCGCACGGCGGCGGTTCGTGGCCTCGAACAGCGCCTGGGCGCGCACGTCCATCGGCGAGGTGTCGAGTCCCGCCGCCTGAGGTGACGCAGGGGCCGGCGCGGTGGGAGGCGGCGGTGGCGGCGGTAGCGGCGGTAGCGGCGGCGCGGCTGGCGTTGACGTCGGCGCGGGCGCGGCCGGCGGCGTCCCCGTCGGCGGTACGGCCGTGGCGGTCGGGGGCACCGCGGTAGCCGTCGGTGGCACCGGCGTGGCCGTCGGCTGCGCCGCGACCTGCGCGTACCGCTCGATCGCTGCGAGCGTTTCCCACGCCGCGGCGGCGAAGTCCGGCGCCACCGTTGGCGGCGCGGCCGCCGTAGCTTCCTCACCGGCGGCGATCGCGCGCGGCTGGTCGTAGCGCGCAGTGGCCGCCCAGGAAAGTGCGACGGCCGCCAGGCTCAGGGCTCCGACGAATCGGACGCCGGCGGCCACCTGCCCCACGGAACAGGATGCAAGGATGCGCTGAATCACGGATGGGCGGCTGCCGTCCGGCATGCGATGGACCCCCGCTGCGCAGGCAAATCCCTAAGGGTTTGCACCAACCTGTGCTCTGATCCTCGGCACCCTTAGGGGAGTTCTTGAGGCCACACGCACTGGCAGCACGCGCGCAGACGCTGGAGGCGAACGGGGCTGGCGAAGAGCACCACCTGCGGAGGCCCGCGGAGCCGCCCGTGTGGAGTCATTGACCTGATCCGCATATTTGTTCGAAAATGCGGCGTGCATGTGTACGCCGTCCGCGAGATCGCCGCTCACCTCAAGGAGTTGCTCGAATCGAGCCCCGGGCTCGGCGATCTGTGGGTCGCCGGCGAGGTCTCCAACGTCAGCCGCCCGGCCTCGGGGCATACGTACTTCACGCTCAAAGACGGCGGTGCCCAGCTCCGCTCCATCTACTTCGCCTCGCGGGTGCTGCGGCGCGCATCAACAGCCGGCCTGGTGCAGGACGGACACGCCGTCGTCGCGCACGGGAGGATCTCGCTCTATGAGCAGCGAGGCGACCTGCAGTTCATCGTCGACTTCGTGCAGCCCGAGGGCGCCGGTGCGCTGCAGGCGGAGTTCGAGCGCTTGAAGGTGCGCCTCCAGGAAGAAGGGCTGTTTGACGAGTCGCGCAAGCGACCGCTGCCGCGTTTCCCGCGCCGCATCGGCGTCGTCACCTCCGAATCCGGCGCCGTCTTCCACGACATCTGCCGCGTGCTGGAGCGGCGCTGGCCGCTCGCCGAGGTCGTGCTCTCGCCGGCCCCCGTGCAGGGGACCGAAGCCGTCGCGGGCATCATCGGCGCCATCGAGCAACTGAACGAACGCGGCGACATCGACGTGATCATCGCCGGGCGCGGCGGTGGATCGATCGAGGAGTTGTGGGCCTTCAACAGCGAACTCGTGGCGCGCGCGATCTTCGCGAGCAACGCGCCCCTCGTCTCGGCCGTCGGGCACGAAACCGACACCACCATCGCCGACTTCGTCGCCGACTGGCGCGCCCCCACGCCTTCTGCCGCGGCGGAGATCGTCTCGCCCGATCGTGCGGAGATCAGCCGCCTCATCCACGCGGACGCGGCGGCGATGGAAGCGAGCATGCGGCACGATATCGCCGCCCGGCAGCTCGCACTCCGAAACGGCCTGCACGTACTCGATCGGCGTGCGCCGGACGTCGACCGGCTCCGCCAGGCCGTCGACGAGGTCGCCCGCCGCGGACTGGCGGCAGCCGCCAACGCGCACAGCGCCGGCGTGCATTCTGTCGGCAACTTCGTCTGGCGCCTCCGGTCGCTCGACCCCTTCGCTACGCTCGAGCGCGGGTACGCCGTCGTGCAGCGCGGGCAGCGCGTCATCTCCAGCGTCGCCGACGCCACGCCGGGAAGCGCGCTCGGAGTACGCGTCAAGGACGGCACCTTCGGCGTCCACGTCGATGGCGGCGTCCCCATCCAGCGCAGGCGCCCGAAGCGCACCGTGCCGGTCGCCCAGGCGCCGCTGTTCACGATGCCCGAGCAGCGGGCGTAGGAGGCACCAATGGCAAGAGAGGCGAAGCGCGACACGTTTGAACAGCTGTACGCCCGCCTTGACGAGCGCGTCGCCAAGCTCGAACAGGGTGGACTATCGCTCGAGGAGTCGATCGCGCTCTACGAAGAAGGGATGCAACTCGCTCGTGCCTGCCAGGAGCGGCTCGACGCGGCGGAGCTCAAGATCACCAAGCTGAGGGAGTCGTTCGCGGCGCTGCCCCACGGTAACGGCGGATCGCTGCACGACGCGCCGGCCGAATACGTCGACGCCGACGGCGAGCCTGTAGACGAAGAAGAAGAAGAAGAACCCTTCGCTTGAGCCGTTGCCCGCTGGTCGTCCGCGGGATACCGTGAGCGTGCGAGCGAAGACGCCGGAGGTGGTGTGCTGCGCATCGGCTGGTTCTCGACGGGGCGAGGCGAAGGGTCCCGCAAGCTCCTGCGCGCGACCGTCGACGCCATCCGCGAGGGCCGTCTCGACGCCGAGATCGCGTTCGTGTGCTCGAACCGGGAGCGCGGCCAGTTCGAGGCCACGGACGGATTCTTCGACGAGGTAGGCAACTACGGCATCCCCCTGGTCACGCTCTCCGACGGCCGCTTCCGCCGCGAGCACGGCGGTGCGGTCGCGCGCGCCGGCCAGCCCCTACCCGCGTGGCGCACGGACTACGACCGAGCCGTCGCCGAGATGCTTCGCTCCTACCAGTACGACATGGGCATGCTCGCTGGCTACATGCTCGTGATGACCGCGCCGCTCTTCGTTGGGCACCCGATGCTGAACCTGCACCCCGCCGCCCCAGAACAACCCGCCGGCACGTGGCAGGAAGTCACCTGGCAGTTGATCGACCAGCGCGTGGACCACGGTGGCGTACGCATCCACCTCGTCACCGCCGCCCTCGACGAGGGGGCGATCGTCACGTACTGCACCTTCCCTCTGCGCGACCCGGCGATCGACCTCCTGTGGAGCGCGACGGAGCAGCGGAGCGTCGCCGCCATCCGCGACGCCGAGGGCGAATCCTTCCCTCTGTTTCAGGAGATCCGCCGGCGCGGCAGCGCGCGCGAACTGCCGCTGGTCGTGGAAACACTGCGCGCGTTCGCCGACGGGCGGCTCCGCCTCCAGGGAGACGACATCGTAGCGGGCGGCACGCGCATCCTCCGCGGATTCGATCTCACGCCCGAGATCGAAGGATCCCTCGCCAGGATCGCCCTCGCGTAGACCACCGGCCGATTGCCCGCGATGAGGGGCGATGCTACGCTCGGAGCGAGGGTCGCGGATCGACGATCGGCCGGCCGCGCCCGCCAACAGAGGAGTATCCATGCCCGAGGGCAGCTTCCAGTCGCTCGACTTCCTCTTCCACCCGCGGTCGATCGCGGTGCCCGGCGCCTCGACGAAGGAGGGGCCCGGATCGTTCGTCGCAGCGATCAAGGAGATGGGATTCACGGGCGACCTCTACCCGGTGAACCCGAAGGTCGAGGAGATCCAGGGGCTGAAGAGTTACCCGCGGCTGCTCGATATCCCCGGACACGTCGACCACGTCATCTCGTCCGTGCCCCTTCGCCTCGTCGAGCAGCTGATGGACGACTGTATCGCCAAAGGCGTGCGGTCGGTGCACTTCTTCACGGCGGGATTCAGCGAGACGGGCGACGAGGACGCGGCGGCGCTGGAAACACGCGTGCTGGCGCGGGCGCGCGAGGCGGGGATCCGCGTCGTCGGGCCCAACTGCATGGGGCTCTACTACCCGAAGGGCGGGCTCAGCTTCATGCCGTCCATGCCCAAAGAGCCGGGACCGGTGGCGCTGCTCTCGCAGTCGGGCGCGAACGCCGGCGAGTTCTGCCGGACGGCGGCCGTGCGCGGACTGCGCTACAGCAAGGTCGTCAGCTACGGCAACGGCACCGACGTGCGCGAGTCCGAGCTGCTGGAGTACTGCGCCGAGGACCCCGAGACCGAGGTGATCGCCTGCTACATCGAGGGCATCGCCGACGGGGCGCACTTCATGCGGGCGCTACGCAAGGCGGCCACCGTGAAGCCAGTCGTCATCCTGAAAGGCGGGCGCACCGAGGCAGGCGCGCGCGCGACCGCATCGCACACGGGCAGTCTGGCAGGATCGCTGCAGATCTTCGACGCGGCGGTGCGTCAGGCGGGCGCCGTGCGCGTCGACCATATGGAGGAGCTGGTCGACCAGGCCGTGCTGTTCCGCTACCTGAAATCGCTGCGCGGCCCGCGCGCCGGCATCGTTGGCGGCGGCGGCGGCCACAGCGTGCTGGCGTCGGACGACATCGGCGCCGCCGGTCTCGAGATGCCGACGCTGCCGTCCGACGTCCAGCAGAAGCTGCACGAGTTTACGCCGACGGCCGGCTCGAGCGTGCGCAATCCGGTGGATACGATGGTCGGCTGGGGACCTGACGGCCTGAAGCCGATGCTGGACACGATCCGCATCGTCTCGGAGGCGCCGAACATCGACTACATCCTCTACCACACCAGCTACTCGTGGGGCGCCATGCGCGCCGAGGGCCCGAGCATCGTCGAGGTGGCGAGCGAGGCGGCGACGAAGCTGGGTGAGCTGGCGCGCGAGACGGGCAAACCGATCATCTGCGTCGCGCGCCTGCCGACGACAGAGCTGGGGATGTCCGGGACGCTGGCGTTTGAGCAGACGGTTGCGGACTCCGGTCTGCCCGTGTTCAACACCGTGCAGGCGGCGGCGCTGGCGTTGCAGCGGATGCTGGCGTGGCAGGCGGGGCGGGCGTAGCCGGTCAGTCGCTCGGTCTTTCAGCCTCTCAGTCTCTCGGTCCCGAGGAGAAAATCAACATGGCGGGGTTCAACGAGTTCAACAAGAAGATCATGGCGGAGTTTCACGAGAACGATGGCAAGGTCGGCGGGCCGTTCGCGGGCGCGGACGTACTGATCCTGACGACGACCGGCGCCAAGAGCGGCCAGACCCGCTGGAATCCGCTGGTCTACACGACCGACGGCGACCGCTACATCATCGTGGCCTCCAAAGGCGGTGCACCGACGAGCCCCGACTGGTACCACAACCTCGTGGCGCATCGGTCAGCGGTGATCGAGGTCGGCAGCGACGTGATCTCCGTGGACGCGACGATGGCAGTCGGCGCGGAGCGCGAGCGGCTCTACGCGCAGCACGCCGCGCGCATGCCGCAGTTCCTGCAGTACGCGAAGAACACCACGCGGACGATCCCGGTCGTCGTGCTGACGCGGAAGGGTGTGAACACAGCGCTCAGGAAGCGCGCCTGACCGCTGTCGACCCGCTCTTGATGCGCGGCCGGCGCTTGCCGAGAGTAACAGGCGTCGCGGCGGCGCAGACCTTCACTTCGACGGCGAGCCCACTGCCGATCGCGTCGACGTACCGTCGCAGCGTCTTCAACGTGTACGAGTCGTAGCCGCGTTTCTCGATTCGCGCCACCTGTGCCTGGGAGACGCCGAGGCGTTTCGCAAGCTGGCTCTGGGTGAGCCCGGCATCCATGCGCGCTTCAACGAGCTGTAGCCATAGTTCCTTCTTCGCTGCCTCTTCCTCGTAGATCTTGCGTGTCTCCGGATCCGCGAGCAGCTTCGCACGCCAGCGTTCGTACGCGCTGGCACCGGCCAGCAGATCCAGTTCCACCTGATGTCGCTCATCTCTTTTGGTAACCATGTCCCTCATCCTCTTAGTGCCGCCTCGATGTGCGCCATACGCTGCTGCGCGATCGCTATTTCCCCGCGCGGTGTGCGCTGCGTCTTCTTCTGAAACGCATGCAGCAGCACAATGCGACGCCCAATCATCGCGAAGTAGAACACTCGGTACGCATTGCCACGACTTTCATCCCGCAGTTCCCATATCTTGCCTTCGATGTGCTTGACGAGCGGCTCTCGCGCTTGCACGTTGCGTTGCCTAAGTCGCTCGATCGACCACTCCAGCCGAGTTTGCGTCTTCTTGTCCAGGCGGCTGATGAACTCTTCCACCGGACTGCGCCGTCCTACGTGATAGAAGACGATTGTCCAGCCTGATCCGCCGCTCACGCATACCTATTTTCGTATACAGGTCCAGGCCCGTCAAGCCGCTACTTCCGGCGAAACTCGCGGGCGATCGAGTCCGCCGTGAGGTGGACCATCGTCGGGCGGCCGTGGGGGCAGGTGCGCGGGGCGTCGCTGGCTTCGAGCTGCTGCAGGAGCTCGCGCTGCTCGGCGGGCGACATCGGCATGCCGGCGCGGACGGCGGTGTGGCAAGCAAGCGACGCGGCGACGCGATGCTGCCCAGACGGGCCGAGCGGGTCGCGCGCGGCCTCGCCCTGGGCGTCGTCTCGCCCGTCTGGGGCGTCGCGCGCCATGCGGTCGAGCAGCTCGCCGATCTGGCGGGGGACATCGTCGCCCGCGAGCGCCGACGGCACGGCACGCACGACGAACGCCGCGTCGCCGAAGTGTTCGATATCGAAGCCGAGGACGGCGAACGCGGACGCGTGCTCTGCGACGAGCGCGCGGTGCGGCGCGCTGAGCTCGATCGTCAGTGGCGCGAGCAGACCCTGCACCTCGGGCGTGCCGGCGCGGACGGCGGCGAGCGCGCGTTCGTACAGCACGCGCTCGTGCGCGGCGTGCTGGTCGACGAGGTACATGCCGTCGGGGCCCTCGGCGATGACGTACGTGTTGGCGACCTGTCCTACCGCGCGGAGCAGTGGCAACCGTTCGAGCATCGTCGCGGCGGCTGGTCCGTGTTCGCTACCCGGCAGCGCGTCTCCTGACACGGGGTCAGGGGGTGCGGATGGCGACGCGCTCGTCCGCGCCGTGGCTAACGCTGACTGCACCGGCGCCTGCCGGAGGAAGAGCGGCGGCCGGTCGGGCGCCGCCGGCCCGCCCGTCCAGAGCGAAGGCGACGCCGCTGGCACCGTGGCGCCGCCCGTGAGCGCGCGGCGCACCGCCCGCTGCAGCGCGCCGAAGACCGCGCGCTCGTTGCGCAGGCGCACCTCCGCTTTCGTCGGGTGGACGTTGACGTCGACCTCGTCGGGCGGGATGCGCAGGTCGAGCACGGCGATCGGGTGGCGGCCGACGGGCAGCATGCCCTGGTAGGCCTCCTCGACGGCGAAGGTCAGCGCGCGGTTGCGGACCCAGCGCCGGTTGACGTAGAGGCCGATGTAGTTGCGCGACGCGCGGTGCAGGCGCGGCTCGATCACGATGCCGCGGACGCCGGCGCCCCCGTGGTCCGGCGGCGCGTCGATCTCGATCGCGGCGGCGGCCACTTCGGCGCCGTAGACAGCGGCGATGGCGTCGGTGAGGCTGCCGGCCCCCGGCGTCTGGAGCGTCGCGCGCCCATCGACCACCAGCGCGAAGCGCACCTCAGGGTAGGCCATCGCGTAGTGGCTGATCACGGACGTCACCTGGGTCGACTCGCTGCCCGGCGAGCGGATGAACTTGAGCCGCGCGGGCTGCGAGGAGAAGAGCCGGCGGACGCTGAAAACGGTGCCTGGCGAGGCGGCGCCGGCGCCCTCGCTGTCGACCTCGCCGGCGCGCAGGCGGATGCGCGCGCCGACGTCGTTGCCGGCGACGCGCGAGATCAGCTCGACCTCGCCGGCGGCGGCGATGCTGGGCAGCGCCTCGCCGCGAAAGCCGAGCGTCGCAATACGCCAGAGGTCGTCCTCGGTGGCGACCTTGCTGGTGGCGTGGCGCTCGAAGGCGAGCCGCAGTTCGCCCGGCTCGATGCCGCAGCCGTTGTCGGCGACGCGGATCAGCGTCAGGCCGCCCTCGCGCACCTCGACCGAGATCTCGGTGGCGCTGGCGTCCAGCGCGTTTTCAACGAGTTCTTTGACGACGGAGGCGGGTCGCTCGATGACCTCACCGGCCGCGATCTTCGCCGCCTCGTGCGGGGCCAGGATGCGGATTGGCATCGGCGCGACCTCCGCGGGCGAGTGTAGCAGCCGGTCGCCGGTCGCGGGGCGCCGGTCGCCGGGGCGAAGATCAATACGCCGTCGCCGGGCCCAGGGCAATCGGAGCCGGCGACCGATGACCGATGACCCACGACTGATGACCCGTGACCGGCGACTGACGACCACCCGTGCTATGCTCGCGAACGACGGCGAGTGCGCAGTTGGAGGATCGGGCTGTGGGGCGGACGGTGCGCGGCCGACGTAGCGCAAGCCTGCTGCTGGTGGCCGTGCTCTGCGCCGTCACCGCGGCCGGCGCGCATGATCGCGCACCCAACGCCGCCACACGCGGTATCGCCCACTATGACCCCGTTTCGGCGGCCGGCGCTACGTCCATCGTCGCGCGTGCGCGAGACGCTGGCCAGCTCGATGCCATCGCGGCGACGGCGACGGCGCTCGGGTACACGGCGGTACGGCGCGCGTCCGAGCCGCCGGCACTCGAACTGACGCCGCCGGAAGCAACGAGCCTCGCGCGCGGCACCGCAGCGGTCGCGGCGATACCTGGCGTCGCCTACGCCGAGCCCTCGTACCGCTTCCGCCTCGCCGACGTGCCGGCGGCACCGCTCTACCAGCGGCAGTCGGCGTATCTGGAGAAGGAGTACGCCCCCGCGGCGTGGGACATTGAGACGGGCCGGTCAAGCGTGGTCGTCGCCATTCTGGATACCGGCCTGGACGTGACGCACCCCGACCTGCGCGGGCACATCTGGACCAACCCCGCCGAAATCGACGGCAACGGCCTCGACGACGACAGCGACGGCTGCATCGACGACGTGCACGGCTGCGCGTTCGTGCGCGACCCTGAGCCAGGCTGCGCCGTCCCGGCAAGCGGCGACGTGCATGACGACCTCGGCCACGGCACCTTCGTCTCCGGCGTCGTCGCGGCGAATGGCGGCATGGTCGGCGTGGCGCGCGGTGTCACCATCATGCCTGTGAAGGTGCTGGACTGCACGGGCGGCGGCAGCTCCTTCGCGCTGGCGCAGGGCATCCTCTACGCCGTGAAGCATGGTGCGTCGCTGCTGAACGTCAGTCTGGGCGGGCCGGTCGACTCGGCGTACATCCTCGAAGCCGTCCGCGTCGCGCGCGACAGCTACGGTGTGCTGCTCGTCGCGGCGACCGGCAATACGTCCGGCGAGGTGACGTATCCGGCGCGCTATCCGGAAGTGCTCGCTGTGGGCGCTGAGTCCGCGGCGAACCCCGGCCGGCGCGCCGGCTTCTCTGGCGCGGGGCCGGAGGTCGATGTCGTGGCGATCGGCGAGGGCATCGTCGGCACGGTGCCGAAGGGCGTGTGCGGCACGTTCCTCACCTGCCTGCCTCGCGACGACCTGCACGCCTCCGGCGACGGCACGTCGTTCGCCGCGCCGCAGGTGACCGGGCTGGTGGCGCTCATGCTCTCACACAATCCCTATTTACAACCAGACCAGATCATCAACATCGTCAAATCAACCGCCGATCCGCTGCCCGGCGGCGAGCCGGCGGGGTGGGCCGGCGCTGGGCGCATCAACATGCTGCGCGCGCTGACGCCACAGTTTCGGCTCGGCGTGCCCGGGGTGGCGAGGGGCTCGTGATGGACGACTGAGAATAGACGATGGATGATGGACAGACCTCCACGTGCTCCTCCATCTTCTATCTTCCATCCTCCATCTTCCGTCCTTCCGTGCTTACCAACCGGTCACTTTGGCAGGAACGATGCGCAGCATGACGTCGTTCGGGTGCATGTTCTCGGCGACGTAGCGCTTGCCGCCCTCTTCGCCGAGATACTTGATCGCCAGCGCCTCGCGCCACGCGGCGCCGGGCGCTTCTTCCACGGTGACGCCAGCGCGGACGCGCACGGTGTGCTAGGGCGGGCGCTCGTCGTCGATGCAGAGCGGGACGCGCGGGTCGCGTTCGATGTTGCGGTGCTTCTGCGAGGCGCGTTCGGTGAGCACGAGAAACGCGCCGCCGTCGAACTTGTACCAGACC
>CAYQZE010000009.1:0-26635 GCA_964421985.1 uncultured Dehalococcoidia bacterium
CTGCGCGTCGCCGGCCGCGCCGCAGCGCAACGCCGCATCGATCGCCTGCGACGCCGCCGAGAACGTCGCCAGCACGCCATCGCCCAGCGTCTTCGCGTCGATCACGGAGCCGCCCGCCTCGGCGATGATGCTGCGCAGCGACGTATCCAGATCGCGCGCCTTGGCGCGGAACGCCGCGTCGCCCATGCGCTCCGTCAGGGCTGTCGAGTCGACGATATCGGCGAAGAGGATGATCGCCGTGCCCGCGACGGCTGGCGCAGCCGGCTCGCGACTCACCACCTGCTCTTCCTCCGCCGGCACGTCCAGGAACTGCTCGATGGCCCGCAGGAGCGACGGATCCTGCAGCGGAGTGGGCGCGACGCGTACACCCTGGACAAGGCGTGCCCCTGGGATCCGCGACGCCATCTCCTGCCATTGCTCGGGGATGGCGAAGCGCCCCGGCTGTGCCACGATCAGTGTGCGGGCCGCAACCTGCGGCAAGAGCTCGCTGGCGTCCATCTCGGCGAGCGCGTCACTGATGCGGATAAAGTCGTCCTGGGTCACGCTCTGCCGTAGGAAGTGAGACCACCACTTTGCATCCCGGCTCTGCGACCAGCCTAACGCGGCGTGAGCGAACGAGTCGGTGAAGAGGTTCCAGTCGGTTCGGCTCAGTCCCAGCACCCCCGCATATGCCGGCGACCGAAACGCTTCTCCTGGACGCGCGAACACGCCCGCCAGCACGAGCCGTTGCACACGCCCGGGGAAGCGGGCGGCGTACGCGATCATGAAGACGCCGCGGGGATCGAAGGCCGCCAGGTCGTGCTGTTCTAGATCGAGCTGTCGTACGATCGCGTCCAGGTCTTCCACCGCCGAGTCGAGCCCGTACCGAGCCACATTGCGCTGTGACAGGCCCATGCCGCGCTCGTCGAAGCGCACGATCACGCGGTTAGCGGCCAGCCGCTCGTACCACTGGCGAACCTGCGGCGCATGCCACTCGAGGGCGAGGTGGCTGAAGGTCGTCGGCGACGACATCACAAGGGGCGGTCCGCCCTCACCCAATTTCCAGTAAGCGATGTTCGTGCCGTCGGCGCTGCGCACGTAGCGGATCTCCGGTTCCATGCGCCGATTATCTGCGATCCGCCCCTTCCCTGCCACAGTCGCCATCGCCAGAGCCAACGGAAACTGTCAACCGCGAACTGTCAACTGTGAACTCGTCCCGCTTGACACCTTACGACCCGCGTAGATACGATCCTGCAACGGCCAGCGCCCGCCGCCCCACTCGTGACGGGACATCGCCGAGACTTTGATACCAAACCCGGACGAACCCCCACAGGATCCGCAGCCCCCTTCGAGCCGCTGGGTAGCCATCATCATGGCCGCCGGCCAGGGCACGCGCATGCGCTCCGCCCTGCCGAAAGTCGCCCACTCGATCGCCGGGCGCGCGCTCGTGCGGCACGTCGTCGAGGCGGCGCGCGAGGCTGGCGTCGTCGATTGCGTCGTAGTCGTGGGTGAAGGCCCGGAGGCAACTGCGGTCCGCGAGGCTGCGGGCGACGACGTACGCTTCGCCGTCCAGCCGCAGCCGCTCGGCACCGGTCACGCCGTCGAGTGTGCCCGCGAGGCCGCCGGCGGCGCCCACTTCGTGCTGATCATGAACGGCGACGTACCGCTCGTGCTGCCCGCGACGCTCCGTCGCCTGATGGACGCGGTCGAGCGCGAGCCGGCGCAGCAGGTCGCGCTGCTCACCGCCTGCGTGCCGGTCGAGGCGTACGGCTACATCGAGCTCTCGGGCGACCGCGTCACGCGGATCGTCGAGACCAAAGAGTCGGACACCGTCGACCGCGGCGCGCGCCGCCAGATCAACGCCGGCCAGTACGCCGCGCGCGCATCGTGGCTCTGGCCGCATCTCTCGAAGATCCCGCCGGCGCCGAACGGCGAGCGTTACCTCACGCACCTCGCGTCGATGGCGCACGACGAGGGCAACCCCGCCGTCGCCGTCGAGGCCGCCGACCCCGCCGAGGTGCGCGGCATCAACGACCGCGTCCAACTCGCCGAGGCCGAAGCCGCGATGCGCGACCGCATCCGCCGCCGCCACATGCTCGCCGGCGTCACGATCAACGACCCGCCATCGACCTTCATCGACGCTGCCGTCACGATCGCCGCCGACACGACGATCGCGCCGAACACGCACCTGCAGGGCGCCACGTCGATCGGCACAGGCTGCACCATCGGCCCCGGCTCGTTCATCCGCGATGCATCCGTCGGCGACAACTGCGAGATCCATTTCTCGATGGTCGAAGAATCGACCGTCGAGTCGCGCGTCGATATCGGGCCCTACAGCCACCTGCGGCCCGGCTCGCACATCTGCGACGGCGTGCACATCGGCAACTACGCCGAGATCAAGGCGTCGCGTCTGGGGCGCGGCTCCCGGATGGGGCATTTCAGCTACATCGGTGATGCCACCGTCGGCGATGATGTGAACATCGGCGCCGGAGTCGTCACGGCGAACTTCGATGGCGCCGCCAAGCACCGCACGACGATCGGCGATGGCGCATTCATCGGCAGCGACACGATGCTCGTCGCGCCGGTCAGCATCGGCCGCGGCGCCGGCACCAGCGCCGGTTCCGTCGTCACGCGCGACGTGCCCGACGGCATGATGGCGATCGGCGCGCCGGCCCGCATCCGCACCAAGAGCGCCGGCGATGCGCAGGAGGACGGCGACCCTGGATAGAGATAGCTCGCTCGGCGTCGTCGTCTTCGCCGCAGCACTTGTGCTGCTGGTGATCGCCGCCGCCGCGGAAGCGTCCGTCGCCTCCGTGAGCCGTCCGCGGCTGCGCACGCTCGCAAACAAGGGCGAGGGCCGCGCCGCCTTGTTGCTGCGGTACGTTGATCGGCGCGCCTCGACGCTCGGCGCGCTGGCCGTCGTGCGGAACCTGGCGGTCGTCGTCGCCACCGCGCTCGGCATCTTCATCGCCACGCGCGAACGCGGCCACACGTGGGGCGTGCTCGCCGCGGGCGCCGCAGCGTCGCTCGCCGCCGTCGCCGTGCTCGACGCCCTGCCGCGTCTCGTCGTCGCCCGCGGTGCCGAGCGCTGGGGCATCCGTCTCTCGCCGTTCATCCGTCTGTTCGGCGCCACCTTCGGCCCCATCGCCGCCGCCATCAACCGCGGCCTCGCGTCCGTCGTCCAGATCAACGAGGAGCCCGAGGACGAGACGGACGAGATCTTGCGCCTCGCCGAGATCGACACCGACGGCGACCCGATCGAGCCCGAAGAGCGCGAGATGATCCGCAGCATCATCGAAATGGAAGACACCACCGTCCGCGAGATCATGGCGCCGCGCATCGATATCGCCGCGCTCGACGAGACGGACACACTGGACGACGCCGTGAAGCTGATCGTCGACAGGGGATTCAGCCGCATCCCCCTCTACGGCGAGACAATCGACCACATCACCGGCATCATCTACGCCAAGGACCTCCTGCGCTGTCTCGCCGAAGGCCGGCGCCCGTCGCTCAACGACATCGCCCGCCCGCCCTACTTCATCCCGGAATCGAAGCGCGTCGACGAGCTGCTCGGTGAGCTGCGCCAGAGCAAGGTGCACATCGCCATCGTCGTCGACGAGTACGGGGGCACCGCCGGGCTCGTCACCATCGAAGACCTGCTCGAAGAGATCGTCGGCGAGATCCAGGACGAGTACGACCGCGAGGAAGCGCCGATCGAGCGCCTCAACGACCGCGAGGCGATCCTCGATGCGCGCGTCGGCATGTACGCCCTCAGCGAGCTCTTCGGCTTCGAACCGGAGCAGGAAGAGCAGGACTACGACAGCGTCGGCGGCTTCGTCTACCACCACCTCGGTAAGGTCCCAGTCGCCGGCGACGAAGTCCGCGTCGACGGCCTCACCCTTCGTGTCCTCAGCGTGCTCGGCCGCCGCATCAAGAAGATCCGCGTCACCCACCACAAAGGCGACGCCACTGCGTTGGCGTAGCGCGCGGTCGTTGCACGTATTCGCGGTGCACTCCCAGGAACGCGCCAGTAGACGGAGCACGCAGAGGAACAAGGATGCTGGGTGAAGCGCTACGTGGTGCGATCGTCGAGTGAGAGCGGCAACAGGTAGAGGAACACCCCATGTTCGGCTTCGAGGGCGTCCTGTTCGTCCTCCACGAGCACCATCACGGCGTCCGATGACCGGTTCGCCGTAAACACGGACAAATGTAGTTCGTCGTCCGCTCCGCAGGCCAGTTGAAACTGGGCTTCGGGGTAGGTAGCCCGAATCTTGTCCTCAACAGCGCGCAGGGTCGCGTGCACTCCGGCGAAGGACCCAGCCGGAAGGCGGTCACGCAACACTTGTTCTTCGACAACCATGCTTCCTCCGCGATGCCGCGTTCGAAGTATAGCGCGGACGCCGGCCCACTACCGCCGAGACCAGTCACGCGATTGGGAGATGATCGCGCCCGCGGCCACGATGCAGGCGCGAGCTCGTCCCTCCGCAATAGGAGCGATGGTGTAGTCGGCGACGAGGCGGTCCTGATAGAGGCGGCGAAGCTGCCGCGCGGCGGTGTTGTCGCCAGTGAGTGCTCGGTATCGGTTTTGGACGTGGCCGTGACTCCATCGACCTGTGGGCGCCGGCTTGACGCCCCGGTGAAGCAGCACTGCTACCGCCGTGTGATACGCAGCGTAATAAGCACGGCCAGGTGCAGCATCCACGTGGCCGTTCTCCACCAGGAACTCGGCGGCCTTTAAGAAGCGCTCCGCCTTGTCAAATCGGGCCGACACTTCGGTTCCAGGCGGCATGACCTACCGTCCCACAAACTTCGGCGCCCGCCCCTCGACGAACGCCCGCGGCCCCTCCCGAGCGTCCTCCGTCGACTGCGTGATCGCCATCGCGCTCCCCGCCATCTCGAACGCCTCCTGCCAGTCGGCGTTCAGCCCGCGATACACCAGCCGCTTCGCCAGCTGCATCGCCACCGCCGGCCCCTGCGCCAGCCGCTGCGCGAACTCCATCGTCGCCGGCATCAGCTCACCCGCCGGCACCACCTTCGTCACGTAGCCGATCCGCAGCGCCTCCTGCGCGTCGACGAACTCGCCCGTCCAGATCAGCTCCAGCGCCTTCGCGACGCCGACGATGCGCGGCAGGAAGTAGCAGCCGCCGTCGCCGGGCACCAGCCCAACCTTCACGTACGACATCGCGAACTTCGCGCTCTCCGACGCGATGCGCAGGTCCGCCATCGACGCCATATCCATCCCCGCGCCGACCGCCGACCCGTTCACGGCGGCGATGTACGGCTTGTCCAGCAGGTGCACCGCGCGCGGCACCATGTGCACGCCGTCGCGCAACCAGTTGCGCCGCTCCGCCGCCGCCGGCGGCCCCTCGCCGCCCGATGATCCGCCGATCCCGGAACCGCCGCGCAGGTCCGCGCCAGCGCAGAACCCTCGGCCGGCGCCCGTCACGATCACCGCACGCACATCACGGTCCAGCCGCGCGTCGTCCAGCGCCGACGCCCATTCGCGGATCATCACGTCGGTAAAGGCGTTCATCCGCTCCGGCCGGTTCAAGGTGATCACCGCCACGCCGTCCTTCTTCTCGTACACGATCGTCTCGTAGCTCATCTGTGCATCCTCTCGCCTCGACATCGCATCGGTGCTCAAGGATGACATCTGCCCGCGCCCGGGCAAACACGATAGAGCTTGTTACCCTGGCGACCGTCTGCGTCGAGATACAACGACGCCCGCGCGATACGCGGGCGAGCACATCTGTGGTGTTCGGTCGAAGGGGTTACTCGCCCCGGGCAACCTCTGCCCGCTGGCGAGCCGACACTCGGGCCGCTGCGCCACCGGCAACGAAGCAAACGCCAAAGCCGAACAGCCCGAGCAGCAGCAACCCGGCACCACGATCGTCGCGCTGAGGCCCGCTTCCCGTGTTCGAGGCCGTGATCGTCTGCTGGCCCGGAGCACCGTCGCCGTAACTCAGGACCACGCCGCGCAGCTCCTTCGAGAGCACGATCTTCCCCGCGCCGTCGAATTCGTAACTGCGAACGACGAGAGCATGAAACGGCCCGCGCACTTCGTCCACCACGTCCACATGACCGTCGTCGAACACCTGGCCGCTGATCCGCGTGTGTTTCAAGCCAGCGGCGATCCCAAGCTCCACCTTTGCCAGGATCGCGACCTTCCCGACCGCGTCGCCGGAGACAGCGTCGGCGGCGAAGAACGCCGCGGCTGCCGCCGCGTCGCCGCTGTTGAGCGCCGTAAACAAACCGTCGACGGTAGCGAATGGGTCTGACTTCGCGGCGGGCGACGCGTGCGCGCGTCCGAGCGCCGCCGGAGCGGTGAGCAGGATCGCCATCAGGGCGACAATCAGCGTATGGAAGATCGTCCGCGCGGTCACTCGCATGGCGATGCGTCACTCATAGCACATCCGTCGGCTGAACCGACTGTACGCCCGTGGCAGCGCGGATGTCAACACCCGGTGGAACGACGGCTACCCGCCCGCGCCGGCCACCGTCCGCCGATCCGCAACCACCCCCGCGAGCGCGCGCTCCACTTCCTCTACCAGGTCCACCGTCCGGAACGGCTTCGCGATCACGCCGTCGGCGCCGCACGCACCGACCTCTTCAGCTAGCGCGTCACCCGTGATCAGGATGACGTGCGGCGGCGCCGGGCTTGTCTTCAGTGCGCGACAGACGTCGACGCCGTTCAGCTTCGGCAGCCCGACATCCAGCAGCACCACATCCGGCCGCTCGCGCCACGCCACCTCCAACGCCTCGCTCCCGTCGGCCGCCTCCACAAGGCGCGAGCCCGTCGGCGCCAGCGCTTCCGCGAGAAGCGCCCGCACCACGGGCTCATCGTCAACTACAAGGATCGAGCGTTGCCGGAACGTAACCGCTCCCCTTCCTGATGCTCCGCTCGCCGGTAGAGCGGTGCACCAGTCCGTGAAATCCGGGAGGCCTTGCTCCCCCGCGCCTACGTCTTCGCGGCCCGCGACAGCGTGAGCGTCAGCCGCACGTCCTTCAGCACCGTCTTCGCCGCTTCCCCCTGGCCGATGTCCAGGCAGTCGCAGTACGCCGCGAAGATCGACCGGTCCAGCAATCGCAGCCCCTGCTCGTTCAGCTCCTCGAAGTGGTCCCGCCGCAGCCGTAGCAGCCGCCGCAATCGTTGCAGGTAGCCGTCGCGCAGTTGCTCTGGCTTCGCGTGCGCGATCTCCTCGATGGTCGAACGCAGGTCCTTCATCGGACGCTTCTCTCTCGACGTGCGTGCGTTCGCCATCTAGCCGGCCTGTTCCGCGCTCTCGCTCAGGTCCGGCCCGCTCTCCAGGCCGACGATGCCCTTGCGGATCGCATAGCGGATCAGATCCGTCCGGTTCTGCGCGTGCAGCTTCGACATGATGTGCGCCTTGTGCGCCTCCACCGTCTTCACGCTGATGAACAGCTCGCCCGCGATCTTCTGGTTCGAGTACCCCTCGGCGATGAGCTGCAACACCTCGCGCTCCCGGCTCGTCAGCAGGTCATAGCCCGTCTTCGATTCCGGCTTCTTCGCCTGCCACAGGTAGTCCTGCACGGCGTCGCCGTCGCTGATCGCACTGCTGAAGTACGTGTTGCCGCGGTGCACCGACTGGATGCCCAGCAAGAGCTCCTGCACGTCCGATTTCTTGACCACGTAACCGCTCGCACCGGCGCGCAGCGCCGCCAGGATCTGCTCGTCTTCCATGTAACCGGTCAGGATCAGCACCTTCGCCTTGGGCAGCCGCCGGCGGATCTGGCGCGTCGCCTCGAGCCCGTTCAGGCCCGGCATCACCATGTCCATCAGCACCACGTCGGGGTGCAGTTTCTCCGCCGCCTCCAGCGCCTCGCGGCCATTGGCGGCGTCGCCAACGACTTCGACTTCCGCCTGGTTCTCCAATAACATCCGCAGCGCCTGCCGCAGCACCGCGTGGTCGTCGACGATCAGTACCTTGATACGGCTGGCGTGTTGGCGCGGTGCCGGTCCGTTCGTCATTACGTTGCTTCCTCCCTGAATGTCGCCGGCGCACCCCGCGGCGCGCTGCCGAATCGTCCTGCTTCCTTGCTCCCCTAAGGATAATCCCTAAGGGTTTCCTACACGATTATAGGTGGCCACAGATGCGTCCCTCGTCTCACCTGGCATCCGGCAGCAGGGACAGGCCGCTCTTCAGCGACGCTGCCTCCTCGTACACGCCCTGGCGACTCGCGCCTTCGACGCTGGCCGGGTACTCCCGTGTTGCGCCGCAACGCTTGCAACGCCCGCGTATGACCTCCGCCTCCGGATGCGCCAGGACCCAGTGGTGTACGCAGCCCTCGATCGGCGTTTCTCCCATGCCCCTCTCCTCCTGAACACGGCGAAGTATCAGTGCTGCCGTACGGCATGCACATAAGGGTTTCCCCGTAGAAACCCTAGGGGAAAACCACTAAAAGCCTTAGGGCGCATAGGGGCGCGGCGGGAGATTGGAGGTGGGAGGTGGGACATTGGACGCGCTGGATTCAGGGGCTCCTCGGCGCGTCTCGCGCCGGCAGCACGCCGCGACATCGGGACGAAACCCGCGTCGCCTCCGGAGAATCTGCAAAGGCGTGGCGAGTTGCCCAGCACCCCGGATCGCTCAGCCTACTCGTCGGAGTCGCCGATGATCTCCCGCGCCCGCCGCAGGTCCCGCCGCAGCACCCACAGCTCGTACGCCCACGGCGGCCCCATCCCGCCCGATTCGGCGCTCACGGCGTCGCGATTCTTCACCATCGCGTGGATGCCTTCCCCGGCCAGCATCTGCCGTAGCAGCTGCGCGTTCAGCTCGCCGTCCGGGCGCGTCAGCAGCGCCAGCTCGTCGGGCGAAGGCAGTCGCTCCGGCGCGCCAGGATCGGCCCGCCACACGAACCACCGCAACAGGCGAGAAATGATCCCCACACCGAAGGATACGCACGTGGTGCCCCTCCGATCGAATGATGTTCGTTACGAGCAGGTTGCCGGGGTCGAGGCCGCCCGCCCGTGGTAGACTGCTGCGCCAAGGCGCGGAGGGGTCGCATAGTGGCCTAGTGCGGGCGCCTGCTAAGCGCTTATCCTGAGTTAATCGGGATCGAGGGTTCGAATCCCTCCCCCTCCGCCAGCAGCCGTCGGTGTGAAGTCCGGGCTAAGCGCTCCCCACCGGGAAGGTCGAAGACTCGCCGCAGAGAGGGCGGGGGGGGGCCGGTCGGGCGGGGCGCTGCCGGGGGCGTTACCACGCGCTACGCAGCGTTCAGGTCGCGCTCGTCGACGTCATCCGGATGCACGAACGCCAGCGCGCCGCGCTCGAACAGCCGCACCAACGCATCGACCACGCGCGGGCTGAACTGCGTGCCCGAACACGACGCGATCTCGGCCACCGCTTCGTCGATCGGACGCCCGCGGCGATACGGCCTGTCGCTTGTCATCGCATCGAAGCTGTCCGCCACCGTCGTGATCTGGGCGCTCTCCGGAATCTCCTCGCCCGCCAGACCGTCCGGATAGCCGCCGCCGTCCCACCGCTCGTGGTGGTGCCGCGCGACGCTCGCCGCAAGCTCAAAACCGGGCTGCTCGGAGAGAAACGCGCTGCCCCAGAGCGTGTGCTGTTTCATCAGCATCCACTCGGCTTCGGCCAGCGCGCGCGAGCTGCCCAGCACGGAATCAGGCACCCGGATCTTCCCGATGTCGTGCAGCGTCGCCGCCATCCCCAGCGCCGACGCCCGTTCCTCGTCGTACTCCAACTCGCCGGCGATCGCCTCCGTCAGTTGCCGCACGCGCTGCAAGTGCCGCCCCGTCGTGTGGTCGTGCGCCTCCGCCGCGCTCGCCAGCATCATCACCGTGCCCTCGTGCGCCTGCTCCAGCTGCGCTGTCGACGTCTGCAGGTCCTCCAGCAGCGACGACATGCGGACGATTGCCGTCACCTGCGTCGCCACCGCGCCGAGGAACTCCACGTCCCGCACGGTGAAGGCGTTCTGGTGCTTGCTCGCCACCGAAAGCCCGCCGATCAGCAGACCTTGCCAGCTCATCGGCGCCACCAGCAACGACCGTAGCCCGCCGGCGACCAGCGCTTTCCGCTGCACCGGCGGCAGCAACTCCGTCGTCGCAATGTCATCGATGATCACCGGCTTCATCGTCTGCATCAGCAACGCCGTGATGCGCCGCTTGTCGGTCCGCTGCTGCCGCTGATGGAACGCCTCTACCTCATCAGGATTCTCGTCCGTCGTCGTCGACGCTTGCCGCGAGCGCGTCATCCCTTCGACGAAGAAGTTCACCCCGTCGTACCCGGCACCCACGGACAGCTGGTGCGCCACCAGCCGCAGCTTGTCATCCACCGCCCCCGGCGATGTCAGCAGCGGCACCAGCTCGCCGATCATCCTGGCCGCGCGTTCACTCCCCATCGACCGCGACTGCGCCTCGCCGCCGCCGGCCGCATGCTGCCTGCGCGAGGCGTACATCGCGCTGTCCGAAAGCCGGATCAGATCGTCTACCGCCTCCGCCTCCTCGGGGTACACAGCGAGCCCGATGCTCGCCACGACGGGGATCGACATGCCCGTCTGCTCGTCGGTCAACCCCGCACCCACCAACGACGCCAGCACGCCCTCCCGGTACTGTTCGGCCGCGTGGCGGTCCGCGTCCGGGATGATCGCAACAAACTCGTCGCCGCCGTACCGCCCGACGATCGCTCCGTCGCGCTGCAGCATTTGCGCCACCAGCACCAGCACGGCGTCTCCCATCTGGTGCCCGTACGTGTCGTTCGCCGCCTTCAGGCCGTCTACGTCCACCATCGCGACGGCCAGCTGCGCGCCGCCCTGGATCATCTCCCGCATCACATCGGTGATCGCGCCGTGATTCAGCGTCGCCGTCAGCTGGTCGCA
Organism: uncultured Dehalococcoidia bacterium; assembly: GCA_964421985.1. Classification (GTDB taxonomy): domain Bacteria; phylum Chloroflexota; class Dehalococcoidia; order DSTF01; family JACRBR01; genus JANXYW01. Next base: position 10,834 of record CAYQZE010000009.1, read on the forward strand.
GCGCGAGCGCTCGCGCTCCGCCTCCAGCGCCCGCTCCAGCAGGAACGACTTCTCCTCCAGGCGCTGCTGCGACCGCTCCAGCTCATCGGTCCGGCTGCGCATCGCCGCCTCGGCGCGCTCTCGCTCGATCGCGATGCCCGCTACGTGCGTCACGATCTCAATCAGGCTCCGCTCATGCGGCCGCACGCCGCCTGTCTCGCGGTGATACACCGCGAACGTCCCCAGCACGTCGCCGCCGCTCGAGACGATCGGGCTGGACCAGCAGCTCGCCAGGCCGTGCGCCAGCGCCAGCGCGGAAAAGTCGGCCCACAAGGGGTCCGACGCGATGTCTTCGACGACGATCTCGCGCTTGAGGAAGGCCGCCGTGCCGCACGAACCTACCTCCGGTCCGATCGCCACACCGTCGATAGCGTCGGTATACGCAGCGGGCAGGCTGGGCGCTGCCGCATGGTGCAGCGTCGCGCGGTCGGGTGAGAGCAACAGAATGGAGCAGATCGCACCCTCCGACCGCTCCTCGACAACTTCCGTCAGGCGTTCCAGGACGTCCTTGACTGGCACCCCCACCGCGACCATCTCCATCAGCTGCCGCTGCGCGTTCACAAGCGACTCGACCCGCCGCTCCTCGGTCACATCATGGATCAGCGAGTACAGGAGCGTCCGGCCCTCTACCTCCACCGGCCCCGAGTGCAGCTCCACATCGCGGACCTCACCCGACTTGAGCCTGTGCTTGACTTGAAAGTACGTCTCGCCCATATCTCGCGCGAGGCGCATCTTCTCCAGGATCTCTTCGTGCGTAAGCGTGTTGATCTCGGAGACCGGCTTTCCGGCCAGCTCCTCCGCTGTGTAGCCGTAGAAGTCGCATGCCGCCTGGTTCGCCTCCACGACCCGGGCGGTGGCGGGATCGACCAGCAACCGCACCACACGGTGTGTCTCGAAGATCGCCCGGTAGCGCTCCTCGCTCGTGCGCAGGGCTTCCTGCGCCTGGCTGCGGTCGCTGACGTTGATCACCACGCCGATCGTGCCCGTGATCACGCCTGCTTCGTCCAGCACTGGCGCGTGGTGCACCTCGATCGCGTTGCGCTTGCCACGGAAGACGAACGTCACGGTTTCGCCCGCCAGCACGCGCCTGGCATAAGCCACGATCTCCGGGAACGCCGCCAGCGCTTCGAAGATCGACTGCCCAACATACTGCCCGCGTTCCCGCCCAAGCGCCTCAGTGCCCTTTCCATCAAAGATCGTGAACACGCCGTCACGATCCGTGCCGAAGAGCACTAGCGGCGCGTTGCTCACGAATGTGCGGAGCCGCGCCTCGCTCTCGCGCAGCGCCTGCTCCGCCCGCAGGCGGTCGCTGATGTCTTCAACCGTCGCCGCAATGCCGACGACGGCGCCGCCGCGCCAGATCGGCGCGGCGTTGAACCTCACCCGAATGGTCGATCCGTCCGGCCGGCTCAACTCGGACGCAACTTGTTCCACCGGGATGCCGTCTGCGAGGATGCCGCGGACGACCGGACCCACACGCGCTACCACTTCGGCAGGAACAACCTCGGCGAACGCCGCGCCCAGGAGCTGCTGTTCCGCGCGCCCGGTCATCTCACAAAATCGACGGTTGACCAGCGTAAACCGACCCCGCGCATCCACAATCACGATCGCGTTGGTCGTGCTGTCCATGAACAGCTCGCGCAAGACTGCAAGATCTCCGGTCAGGAGATCTGGCCCCGGGGCGCTCGCGCCGGGCGCCTGCTCATCGTCTGCAGAGGGTGAGGTCATCGCGACGCGAATCCGCCTTCCGGGGTGGTCACCGCACACGGCCGGTATGCACTCGATCCGCCGTCGCGGGTCACGCTCGGGTAGGTATCGGCAACCCGCACCGCCAATCCCAGCACCCGGCCGTCTCCGGGTGCTACCCCCTCACCTTGACCCAACTGCGGCGGCGCGACACCCTTGGTCGATGCGAGAAGACCGGCTGCTGGCATATCTGTCCACCCGCATGCCGGGCGCACGCGACCTCAGCGTCGCCGACATCGCGCGCATCCCCGGCGGTGCTTCGCGTGAGACCTGGTCCTTCGACGCGCGATGGTCGGAGGACGGCGAACCCGTGGAGCGCACCTTCATCGCCCGCCGCGACCCGCCCGCAGGCCTGCTCGAAAGCAACAACGACCTTGAGTTCGACCTCTACACCACACTCGAAGGCAGCGGCATTCCCGTCCCGAGGGTCCACTGGATCGAACGAGACGGCACGGCGCTCGAGCGCCCGTTCTTCATCATGAGCCGCCTGCCCGGCGCCACCGACGCGCGCACCCTCGCCACATCGCCCGAGTACGCCGATGTGCGCCCGGCAGTCGCCCGCCAGAAGGCCGACATCCTCGCCCGCATCCACCGGTTCGATATCAACCGCATCCCGTCGCTCCGGCACCCGGCGTCCGCCACTGGCTGCGCCCTGAACGAGGTCGAGCGGTGGGAACACACGATGCGCGAAGACTCGCTCGAGCCGCAGCCCGTGCTCGAGCTCGCCTTCCACTGGCTCAAGCGCCACCTACCAGCGCCGCCGCCGCGCCTCGCGCTCGTCCACGGCGACTATCGCACCGGTAACTTCCTCTACGACCAGACGGGCATCACCGGCGTCCTCGATTGGGAGATGGCACACGCCGGCGACCCCATCGAGGACCTCGGCTGGCTCGTTATCAAGTCGTGGCGCTGGGCCGGCGACAACCGCGTCGGCGGCCTCTGCCCGCGCGAAGAGTTCGTACGGCTCTACGAGGATGCCGGCGGAGCGAAGGTCGACCCGGCCGCGCTCATGTTCTGGGAAGTCTTCTCCAACGTGAAGTTCGCGATCATCTTCATCACGGGCACGAAGTCGGTGGTCGCGGGCAAGACGCCCGACATGCTGCTCGCCCTGACCGCTTTCGTCAACCCCGGGCTCGAAGCCGAACTGCTGGAGCTGATCGCATGAGGCCCTACCCGGAAGAAGTCCTCCGCGCCATCCAGTCGGGCGTTGCCGCACATTTCGCCCCGGAGGTGAAGTCGGCGTACGGTCAGGCCCAGTTCGCCTTCTCGATGCTGCTCTTCACGGTCGTTCAGCGCGACTACGACACGGCCGTGCCCGACCTCGTCGACGCCAACGCAGCGCTGCGCGGACTGCTCGCCGCCGCCGACGCCGTGCTCGCCAACATCGATCGCGATGACGCGCGCGCCGCCCGCGACGCCATTGCCGCGCTGCCGCCTCCGGCGACCTCTCTCCGCCTCTCCGCCCTGCGCGCCGAAAACGACGCCCTGCGCTCCATCCTCGGTCAACTCGCCCCCGTCATCGAACCGGCAAACGACGATCCGGTCCTCGCCCCGATGAAGCCCGCACGTGAAGCCATCTACGCCCACCTCGCCGCCGACGCCAAACGCCGCATCTTCCCCATCCTCACCGCCTGACTGGAGGTTGGTCGTCGGTCGCCGGTGGCGGGCGTCTCCGTTATGTCTGTTCGGCAGTTTTCATGTTGCGTGGCGCCGCCGCTGCGGCTTGCCACGCGGCGTGAGAGGCTCTCGCGCATGGCGGCCATCTCCAGGCATAAGGCGTCCCGCGTCGAGGATACTTGGCTTGCAGACGAATACCTATCGTGCAGCGTCACTTGGCGCTGCCGACCCAGCCGGGGACGGCATTGCCAGAGGTCCCGCCGGACTCGCAGCCGGTACGGCCGTACGTCGCCACTCCGACCTCCAACCTCCAACCTCCAACCTCCAATACACTGCCTCCGTGATCGACCACATCCGCGCTCGCCTCTCTGCTTACCAACCGCAGCTCATCGCCGACGAGGCGATGGCGCGCGCCGCCGTCCTGCTCCCTCTCTACCTCAGCGACGACGACACGCACGTGCTCTTCACACGGCGCTCCGAACTCGTCGAGCACCACAAAGGCCAGATCTCATTCCCTGGCGGCGCCTACGACGCCACCGACCCCGACCTGCGCTTCACCGCCGTCCGCGAGACGTGGGAGGAGATCGGTGTCGCGACCGATCACGTCGAAGTGATCGGCCAGCTCGATGAGATGATCACCGTCTCGAACTTCCTCGTGCGCCCCTTCGTCGGCCGCATCACCCAGCCCGGCCCCTACCCCTTCGCCCACAGCGAGATCGAAGTCGCCGAGATCCTCGAGGTGCCGCTCGCCCACCTCCGCGACGAAGCGAACGTCGTCGCCGAACTGCGCACCTACCAGGGCCGCGAGATCATGGCCTACTCATACCGATGGCGTGACCATCTCATCTGGGGCGCTACCGCCCGCATCCTCAAACAATTCCTCGATCTCGTCGCCTGAGCCGACCGCGAGATCGATTGCCTCGCACCCGCTGCATCCCTTCAACAAAACAGAGCGACCGCCCCGCGATCGCTCAACGTCCAACCTCCAACTTCCACGGTCCAGCATCCAGCTACCCAGCCTTGGGCGCCCCCTCCCAGAACAACCGCAAGTCGTTCGACGTCCGTATACGGTTGCCACCGTCCCGCTTCGCCAGGTACATCGCCTGGTCGGCCACCTTCACCAGCGTCGCATAGTCCGGCGCGTCGAACGGGAACGTTGCGATACCGACGCTCAGCCCCACCGCCAGGTCTTCTGGCAACTGCTCGTTCACCGTGCGCATATGCTCGATCAACAAGTCCGCCCGATCGAACGCACTCTCGCGCGTCAGGTTCGGCAGCACCACCACGAACTCATCGCCCCCATACCGCCCAACCAGGTCCTGCGCCCGCAATCCTCGCTTCAGTGCCGCGCCGACGTGGCGCATCACGCGGTCGCCCGCGTCGTGCCCCAGTTCGTCGTTGATCCGCTTCAACCGGTCCATATCGCAGAACAGCACGCTCAAGTAACCGTCGGACGACTTCGCCCGCCTCAGCTCCCGCATCGCGTCTTTCTCGAGCGAGCCGCGGTTCAGCAGCCCCGTCAGGCGGTCGAACCGCGCCGCCTTCTCGCTGCGGCTCAACAGCTTCGCGTTCTGCTGGTTCAGTCGCTCGATCTCGTCCACTTGCTGCGATCGGCTGTTCTCCTCGCGTGCCAGCTGCCCTACGCCCACCGCCACGAACAGCAAATACGCGCATCGCAACGCAAGCACGCCCGCCTCATCTGCGCTCCCGTCCCATGTGTACAGGTACGCCACCGCGTACGTGAACGCATACAGCCCGCTCGCCACTACCGCCTGGCGCAGGTCGAACCGCATCGCCACGGCCATCAGCGAGATGTAGTACAACGGAAAGAATGGGCTGTGCGAGCCGCCCGTCGCCGAGATGAAGGCCGTGATGACCGCCGCATCGATCGCCGCCGAGACCATGCTCGCGCCGAACACCTGCCATCGCCGGTACGGCTGGAAGATCACGATTGGCAACGCGTACAGCCACGCCAGCGCGACGAGGCCCCAGACCAGCCGCATGTGCATCCCGCGCGTATCCAGCGCCGTCAACAGCAGCGTCGTGTTGACCGTCAGCACCAGCAGCCGCAGCCGTCCGATCAGCGCCTCCATGCGCATCGACCGCTCGCTGTGCGGCGGCAGTTCGAACAGCCAAGCGAACCGGATACGCGTACCGGACGCTTCGTCTTCTGCGCGCATCACCCTTCCCCGCGGACGCCGCCGCGGTTTCCCTTACTACCAGCATCGGCTCAAGGGGGCCGCTCCTGCGCTCCTAGCGGGACGAAATTGGCATCGCGCCGAACGGGCGCACCGCCCGCCATGGCTCCCGGACCGGAGGCCGCTTCTGGCACGGACGCCCAGCGGCGACTACTCCGCCGGGCAGCTCGGATCCGTCGGCTCGCACGGGGTCGGCGTAGCCGTTTGCTGCCCACGCGGCGTGCGCGTCGGCTCCCTAGTCGGCGACACCCTCGGGGTCGGTGTCGTCCTCGGCGTGCGCGTCGCCGTCGGCGCGGTCGTTGGCGTCTCCGTCGGGGGCAGTTCCGTCGGCGTCTCCGTGGGTTCCGGCGTCGCCGAAGGCGTCAGGTTCGGGGTCGGCGTCTCCACCGAAACCCCCACCGTCACCGTCCGCCCCGGCGTCGAGGTTCTCGCCGGCGCCGGCGTACGCGTCGCCGTCGGCGCGCCGCTCGCTACTCCCCCATCGTCGCCGCCGAACGCCGCCAGCAACAGCGCCCCCGCTCCGAACGCGAAGACGAGCAGCCCGATCACCGCGCCCACGAACAAGAGGATGCGGTTTCGGTTCCACCCGTCGCCGCCTCCGGCTGACGACGGAGCGAAGCCGCCCGCCAGCCCGCCGCCGCCACCACTGCCGATCGCCGCGCTGTAGGGGTTCGGTGGCAGCGGGGCGCCAGCGCGTCCACGACCCCCGCCGGAGTCTCTGCTGCCACCAGAACTCGGTCGCCCCGTCGCCCAGGCGGCCGCAACCCTGCCCCAGATGTCGCCTTTCACCCCGGGTGCCGCCGCCACCGGAGTAAACCCGGCGAGAATCTCCAGCGGCGCGGCGACCTTCGTCTTCGACGCCTGGCACGTCTCGCAACCATTGATGTGCGCGTCCACCGCGTTCCGCAGAGGATCTGTGTACGGCGGGAACTCGAACGCCGCCAGCACCTGCTGCAGTTTCTCGCAGTCGCTGCTCCCTCGTCGCGCAACGATGTAGCCGCCGATGACGCCGCCGGCCGCCGCCTTCAGTCGATTCGCAAGGGTGCGCGCGTTGCCCTTACTCACCCCCATCACAGCCGCGATCTCTACGCTGTCCAGCCCCTGCCGCAGGTGCAGGTCCAGTAGCGCATAGTCGCGGGTGTTCAACGCCGTAGCCGCTTCCCAGACCAGCGCTGCCGCCTCGCCGTCGCCCACGGCGAGGCCGGGATCGTCCAGACGGCACGCGTCCGGCACGTCGAACGACCCGAACGCCTCTTCGTGTATGGGCGATGCCAGCGGCGCGGCGCCGCGGCCGCGGTCCGCCCGGGTCACGACGATGCGGTGGGCAATCGTGAACAGCCACGGCTTGAAGCTTGTCGCTTTCGCGATTCCCGCCAACCCGTGCGTCGCCTCGAGGAACGCCTCCTGTGCGGCATCCACCGCTTCGTCCGAATCCCGCAGGACGCGCCAGGCGAAGTCGTAGACCCCGCCGAAGTAGCTGTCGTAGAGTCGGCCGAAGCTGTCGAGGTCGCCGGCCATCGCCCGGCTGACGAGCAGCGCATCGTCCATAGCGCCTCCAGAAACACGGTCGCCCGGCGGTTCCGCTAGCTGCGGGGCTGTGTGCGAACCGAACGATACCACGGCTCCGGATCCCGAGGCACCGCACCGCGCCGCCGATGGCTAGGCTGTCCCGCCGAGAGTTCCTACGCCGTTGCCCCCGGATCCGCTCTCGGCTCTCCAGCTGATCCCGTTGCACGACGTGGAGAGGCTGGCCGATTAGAGAGTCGCCGAAGGAGAAAGGGGCGCAGCCTGCTGCGCCCGCTATCGCGCCTACACGTCCAGCCGCAATGCGTGCCGACGAACGGCGACGCCCGCCGCCCCGAAACGCACCACGTTCACCGTCTTTGCGATCTCCGGAGAACCCGAGTAGAACGCCGGAACCGATCCGTCGCCCACCGGCTGCGGCACATCCCAGTGCCCCAGCGCTACGTAGTCGGCACCGCTCGCGGCGATCTCGTGGTCGTGGATCTGCCAACCTCGATGCGCATCCTCTGGCCCCTTCACCCAGTGACCGTGCGCCATCGAGATCTGCCACGCCGCCGCCTTCGACCGCGGCCCGGCCAGCGGCGACATGTCGGCGTACGCCATGTGCGGCACACCCACGACCTCGAGCTCCAGCGCGCCGAGCACCACCGAGTCGGCCACAGTCACGCCCAGCACATGGACGTTCGCAATGCTGTCCATGCCGCTGTGCCGGTACACCGCGTCGGGCGTCGCCGGATCGTGGTTCCCGGGCAAGATCACCACCTCGACCGCGGCGTCCGCCAGCATCCGCGCCGCGCCCTCCAGCAGCGTCACCGGCGTGCGGTGGCTATCGAAGACATCTCCGGCCATCAACAACGCCTGCGCCCCGGTTTCGACCGCCGCCCCCAGCACCGCCCGCAGCGCCGAAAGCTCGCCGCCCCGCTGCCACCGCCCGCCCAAGTGCAGATCCGACGTGTGCACCACGATCAGATCTCGCAACCCGCCTTCGATGTGTCCGTTCGACGCCTCAGGCTCAGCCATGACGCATTCTCGCCCGCACACGTCGAAGGTGGAAGCGAGTCGTCAATTCCAGATGCGGTCTTATGTCGCGCGAAGGCTCCTCGGCGCCCGACTACGCTCCGGACTCACTCTCCCGGAACTTCCGGAACGCGTGCATGTCGTACTCCATCCCGTAGATCTTCTTCAAATCCGCGATCGCCGCCAACGCCCGCTTGCCGTGCGGGCTCGCCGCCGACTCGCCCTCGTCTCCGGGAACCGGCTCGAACGAATGCAGTACGATCTTCTCCAGCAGCTGCCCCAGCGTGATCCCCTCGAACTCCGCCAGGCCCTTCAGCACCTTCACCATCTGCTTCTCCATGCGGACCCCGAGCTGTACTCGCTCCACGCTCACCGGCTCCACAGTCTCCGCCGTCACATTCGCCTCCTGTACGCTCTCGTTTGTTGTCTGTGTACCATGTTATCTTGGTACCATCCTGCCGTCAAGTGACTCCCGCCTGTTTCGCCACTGACGTCCTCGCGCGATGGAGTGCCCACTCAGCCCTTCCGTGAAACCTGTGCAATCTGTGGTTTCGTCCGTTCCGATCGGGAATTTTTGTTCTGATCGGCTTGACAAGCAGCGTACGCCTGTTCTACAGTACGCATGTTCTGAACAGGAGGTCCAACGCCATGCAATTCGCCATCGTCCTCTCCCTCGTGCTCCTCATCTCCGCCGTTCTCCTCGTCTTTCAGTTTGTCACCGGCAGCCTCATCGGCGCCGACGACGACGCCACCGGCTGGCCCCGCCGCACGCACCGCGCCCACTAACGCCTCCCTCACAGACAGACCGCAGGCGCGGCCTCACGTGGCCGCCCTCGCATCCAACCGCAAACCCCGCGCAGCAAGCCGACGCTCGGCCATGCCCATCGACTGACCGACCGAAAGACTGACCGACAGACAGCTCCTCTCCCATGAGCGGCCGCTCCCAAGTCCTGCCGGGGGCGGCCGCTCGCCAAACTCTCATCTCGACCATTGACCAACCCCATCTGCGTAATCTGCGCAATCTGCGGTTCCGCCTCGATCCGCCGAGTTGCTGACCGCCCGACAAGCTGACAAGCTGAACCATGCGCATCCTCGCCATCGACATGGGCACCGGCACGCAGGACATCCTGCTCTTCGACTCCACGCAACCCGTCGAGAACAGCAGCAAGATGGTGATGCCCAGTGCGACCAAGATCGCCGAGGGCCGCATCCGGCGCGCCACCGCCGACGCCGAGCCGCTCCTCCTCACGGGCGTCATCCAGGGCGGCGGCCCCTGCCACTGGGCGCTCGAGGATCACCTCCGCGCCGGCGGCGTCGCCTACGCCACCCCGGAAGCCGCCCAGACCTTCGACGACGATCTCGCAGAGGTCACCCGCATGGGCATTCGCATCCTCAGCCGCGACGAGGCGAAGGCCCTGCCCGACGACATCCATCGCATCGAACTCAAAGACCTCGACCTGCCCGCCATCCGCGCCGCCCTCGCCGCCTTCGACGTCTCACCCGACTTCGACGGCCTGGCGCTCGCCTGTCTCGACCACGGTGCCGCGCCACCCGGCCAGTCCGACCGCCTCTTCCGTTTCGAACACCTCAAACGCATCGTTGCGGCCCGCAACGATCTCGCGGCGTTCGCCTTCCTGCCGGAAGAACTGCCCAGCTACCTCACCCGCGCCCGCGCCATGATGGACACCGCGCGTGCGCAGGCTCCGGACACGCCCGCCGTCTTCCTCGATACAGGCCCCGCGGCCGCCATCGGCGCGCTGCAGGACCCGCACGTCGCGGCGGCCGACACGCAGCTCGTCCTTAATCTCGGCAACATGCACGCGCTCGCGTTTCACTTGCGCGGCAGCCAGATCATCAGCCTCTACGAGCACCATACCGGCGAGCTCTCACGCGAGCAGATCGAGGACTTCACCGAGCGCCTGATCGCCGGCACGCTGCCGCATGAGGACGTCTTCAACACCAAGGGCCACGGCGTCTTCTACGCGGACGCCCCCGCACCGCACGGCGACCACCCGCTCATCGCGGTCACCGGCCCGCAGCGAGGAAAGGTCCGCAATAGCCGCCTCAACCCGTACTTCGCGACACCGCACGGCGACATGATGATCAGTGGCTGCTTCGGCCTTCTCCGCGCTTTCGCCGCCAAATTTCCCGAGCACGCCGAAGAAATAGACCAAGCCCTATCCGGATGACAGCCAGCTAATCATCGGCCATCGCGCAGATAGGCCGGGCCGACCTGTCCGCCCGTCACTCGACGTCCCGCGCGAGAAACCGCGCCATCGCCGTCGCCGCCCGGTCCACGCTCGGGTACACGGCCAGCCGCGCGTCCGTCAGACGCTGCTGGCCGCCGCTCACCGCCCGCCACTTCGTCTCGTCCATCGAGTCCGCCGGTCCCAGCACGAAGGCCATGGGCTTCGTGGACTTCACGCCGATCGCCGCGAATCGGCCCACCAGGTTCGCCATCCTCTCGATCGCGTCCGGCCGCCCCAGCACCCAGTCCTCCCCCACGTTCGCAATCAGCGCGTCGAACGCATCGTCCTCCAGCATCATCTCCAAGATCCGAGCGCCCGACACGCCGCTCCCCGCGAGAATCGATTGGTCAACGGGGTTGTCCACCCAGTCCGCGAGCTGCGGCGCCTGCTGGCGTAGCGCCGCGCGGATCGCCTCCGGCAGCTTCGGCACCGCCAGCCCCGCCTCTTCGCACACATCTGCCGACTGCACCGCGCGTCCGCCACCCCCACCCACTACCCCGACCGAGTATCTCCCCTTCTCCACTCCGTGGAGAGGGGGCCGGGGGGTGAGGTGCGCGAAGGCCACCAGCATGTCGATCAGTTCATCAAACGTAGGGACCTCGACCGCGCCCGCCTGCCGCAGCACGGCGCTCCAGACCTGTCGCTGTCCGGCCAGCGCTGCCGTATGCGACGCGGCCGTCCGCGAGCCCGCATCCGTGCGGCCACCCTTCAAGACCACCACCGGCTTCGCGGCCGCGCACCGGCGCAGCGCGTCGAACAGCCTGCGTCCGTCGCGCGTCCCCTCGATGTACGCCCCGACGACCTTCGTCTCCGCGTCGCCCGCCAGGTAGTCGAGGAAGTCCGCCTCGGTCAGATCCAGTGCATTGCCGTAGCTCACCACCTTGCTGAAGCGCAGCCCGCGGGCCGCGCCGTGCAGCATCAGTTCGACCGAGTTGTTGCCACTCTGCGAGATGAATGCCACGTCTCCGCGCTCCCGCGGCAGGTCCGGCCGAAACGACAGGCCTGACGCCGAGTCGTACACACCCAAGCAGTTCGGGCCGATAATCCGCATTCCGGCCGCCGCTGCGGCACCCAGCACCTCGCGCTCCAGCTCCGCTGCCTTCGCGTCGCCCGTCTCGCTGAACCTGCCTGTGAAGAGGTGCAGCGCCGTCACGCCTTTGGCACGCGCCTCGCCGATCATCGAGATCACACCATCCGCCGGGATGCAGGAGATCACCAGATCTACGTCGCCGGGCGCCGCCGAAAGCGATGGGTACGCCGGCAGCCCCATGATCTCGCCCGCCCGCGGATTGATCGGATAGATCGGCCCTGCGAACCCGAAATCGACGAGCGAGCGGACGTAGTCGTGTCCCGGGCTGTCGACGTTCGACGACGCACCCACCACCGCCACACTTCGCGGTCGAAACACCGACGCAGGCACGCCGTCGCTCATACGGCGGCATCCTACGTGAGCACTCCACCTAGGGGAAATCACGAACAGCCGTCGCCAAGATCCCTCCAACCTCCCACATCTCACGTGTAACGCCCGCTCCCAAAGGGTACGTGCACCTACATTTCCTTGCCCGCATGCCGACAAAGGTGGTGGGAGCCCAGCGATCGCCGGGCCCCTTGCGCGCGCATCTCCACACATGCGCCGCACGGCAGGGACGCCCGCTCTGGCCACGGCCCGCGCGGACGCAGGACGGAGACCGCGCGCCATGACAACCCAGACCATCGAACGCGACGTCGAACGCCGCGTCGTCTCCACCGGCAGCAGGGAGATCGACCGCAAGATGGGCGGCGGCATCCCGGAGGGGTCGCTCATCCTCATCGAGGGCTCGTCCAATTCCGGCAAGAGCGTCGTCACGCAGCAGCTGCTTTCCGGCGCGCTCAACAGCGGCGCCCGCTGCGTGCTCTACACTACCGAGAACACCCCACGCAGCCTCGTCCGCCAGATGCAGAGCCTCAGCCTCGATATTGTCGACTTCTACCTGCTCGGCGACTTCAACATCTACCCCGTTCCCGCCGCTATGTCGCCGGAATCCGCCGACACCGCCTTTCACAAATTGCTCGACCACATCCGATCGCTGCGCGGCGAGTTCGATATCGTCTTCATCGACTCGATGACCTCCTTCGTCTCCCAGATGCCCGAGGCGGCGACGTTGAACTTCCTCACCGCCGTCAAAGACCTCGTCGACGACAACATGACCGTATTCCTCACCCTTCACACGTTCGCCTTCGACGAGGCGATGTTCATGCGCATCCGCTCACTCTGCGATGCGCATCTGCGCCTCCGTGTCGAAGAAGTCGGCGACAAGCTCGTCAAAGTACTCGAGGTCGCGAAAGTCCGCGGAGCCGCCAAGACCACCGGCAACATCGTCTCATTCGACGTCGAGCCCGGGCTCGGGATGAAGATCGTTCCGATCTCCAAGGCCAAGGCCTGAGGACCCACAACCGACATGCCGCAGCGTCTGCCATTCGATACGCCGGAGCAGATCGACGAACACAAGAGTGGCGTCGCCAACACTCAGTGTCCGATCCACAACCTGCTCTCGCCCGACCTGCGCGACGCCGCCGACGCCGCACCGCACCTCATGGCCTACCTCCACAAAGTGCCCTTCGCCGAGTTCGGCGTCCCTGACTACTACCCTGAAGCCAATCGCAAGATGGGCGACATCAAAGACCCCAATCTCATCTACGCCGTCGCCAACAATACCTACATCCACATCTTCCCGGACCACCAGGAAGCGCGGGACTACTACATCGCCATCGAGCCCGGCACAGACCAGCTCACTGATCTGATGGACGACATGGAGTACCGCCTCCTGGACTTCGTCGAGATCCTCGCGGACGCCAACACGCCCGAAGAAAAGACCGAGGTCATCCTCAAGGCCATCAGCGATTCGTGCGACATCGTAGACGCCCCGCCGACGAAGGCCGGCGCCGCCGACACAAACGTTGCCGAAAAGGCGAGGGCGAAAGCCGAGAAAGCCGCAAGGAAGGGCGAGGGCGGCTTCCTCAAACTGCCATTCGGCGGTGGTGGCGGCAGCGGCACCGCAACCAGGGGCGGCCGTATCAAGTGCACCGCCGCCGATATCGAGAGCCTGCGCTACATGGTGATCCGCGACAAAGTCGGCATGGGCCCGCTCGAACCATTCATCGGCGATCCATGGATCGAGGACATCAGCTGCAGCGGCCTCGGACCCGTCTACATCGAGCACAAGATCTTCGGCGGCCTCAAGAGCAGCGTCAACTTCGATACGCACGAGGAGCTTGACGATTTCGTCCTCAAGCTCGCCGAAAAAATGAAGAAGCCCGTCACGTTCCGCAACCCCATCGTCGATGCCACGCTGCCCGACGGTTCGCGTATCAACATCGTGTACGGTGGCGACGTATCGAAGAACGGCTCGAACTTCACCATCAGGAAGTTCATGGGCATCCCCCTCAGCATCGTCGACGTCTGCAACTCTGGCATGATGACCTGGCAGATGGCCGGTTACATGTCCCTCATCGTCGAGGAAGGCCTGAACTTCTTCGTCTCGGGCGAAACCGCGTCCGGCAAGACGACCCTCATGAACGCCCTCATGACGTTCGTCCGGCCCGACGCCAAGATCGTCAGCATCGAGGACACCCCCGAAGTCCAGGTGCCGCACCCCAACTGGACGCGGGAGGTCGTCCGCGGCCAGATGAGCCAGGGCGGCGGCAGCGTCGATATGTTCAGCCTCCTCAAAGCCGCTCTCCGTCAGCGCCCCAACGAGATCATCATCGGTGAGATCCGCGGTGAGGAGGGCAACATCGCCTTCCAGGCCATGATGACCGGCCACGCTGTGTGCGCCACCTTCCACGCGGCCACCGTGGAGAAGCTCATCCAGCGCGTGACCGGTATCCCCATCAGCGTCCCGCGCACTTACGTCGAGAACCTCAACGTCGTCGTCATCTGCAGCGCCGTCCGCCTGCCCAGCGGCAAGATGGGGCGCCGCGTCATCAGCATCTCCGAGATCATCGGCTACGACCCGACCAGCGGCTCCTTCTCGTTCGTCGAGATCTTTCGATGGGATCCGGTGAAGGACGAGTTCGAGTTCGTCGGCCTCAACAACAGCTACCAGCTCGAACAGCACATCGCGCCCAGCCGCGGCCTCTCCGACAAGAACCGCCGCCAGATCTACAAGGAAGTCGACCGCCGCGGCGCCCTGCTCCAGAAGCTCGGGGAATCCGGCGTTAGCAACTTCTACGAGCTCTTCAAGCTCCTTTCCAAGGCGCAGAAGCAAGGCCTCTTCTAAGCCCGGCGCCAAGGTCTCACCTCTCCCTTCCCTACGCTAGGCGACACCCCTAAGGGATCATCCCACGTGCGCCGATACTCAAGCGAGACGCGCGTCCCGCCCACGGAGAGGCAATACAACCATGGCGTTCGGAAAGAAGAAAGACGACGGGTCCGCAGCCGAACCCGAAGACGCTCCCGAGAGCGCGTCCGGCGAGCAAGCACTGCCCGACGCAACGGCACCGGTCGACGCTGCCCCGCCGCCACCGCCGGCCGCGGCGGAGCCGGCCGCTGCGGCGGGCAGCGACGCGCTGTTGAGCATGTTCCAGTCCACCGAATCCGAAACGGACGACCTGGCCGTCCTCGTGGATCTCGCCGGCGAAACCGACATGGACGACCTCCTCGAGGAACTCCGCACCATCCGCGCCGCCTTCGGCATCACCGACGCGTTCGAAGACGAAGACCTCGCCGCCGCCTAGTCAGGACCGCAGCTTCGAGCCATCGTCCGTCAAGCGGACGTCGCCTTTGGGTCCGCCCGTCGCGCGGCTCGCTTCTTGTGTCCTCATCCCCTCCCGCCTTCTCAAGATCCGCGCGATTCGCGGCGCCCCAGCACCGCTAGCGACTACCGTCCAGCCTTGCCATACTGAGACTCGATGCCCAAGCGCCCGATCCCCGAACCCACCCCGGAAACCGAGGAGTTCTGGGCCGGCACACGGCGCGGCCAGCTTCGCATCCAGCGCTGCAACGCCTGCGGCAAGGCCTACTTCTTCCCACGCCCGTTCTGCCCCTTCTGCTCATCGAAGGACGTTGCCTGGTTCACGGCAAGTGGTCGCGGCAAGCTCTACTCCTACGTCATTAACCACCGCCCTGCCTACGGGTTTCGCGACGACGCGCCGTACGTCATCGCCGTCGTCGAGCTTGATGAGGGACCGCGCATGATGACCAACATCATCGGCGTCGAACCGACGCCCGAACACCTGCCCATCGACCTCCCCGTCGAAGTGACGTGGGAGAAGCAGGACGACGCCATCACCCTGCCCCTCTTCCGCCCGATCGGCGCCGCCCCATGAGCCTCCGCATGAGCGCCGCCATCGTCGGCGCCGCCGAGACCGACAGCGTCGCGATCCAGCCCGGCACGTCCGCCCTCCAGCTCCACGCCGAGGCCGCCTTCAACA
>CAYQZE010000010.1:0-58548 GCA_964421985.1 uncultured Dehalococcoidia bacterium
GCGCTCGTAGTCCTGCCGGTACACCTTCCCGTCCCGGTGCACCTCCACGTACAGCTTCCGTGAGAGCGCGTTGACCACCGAGGCGCCGACGCCGTGCAGACCGCCCGATACCTTGTAGGCGCCGCCGCCGAACTTGCCGCCCGCATGCAGCACGGTCATGATCGTTTCCAGTGCGGACTTCCCCGTCGTCTTGTGCTTGTCGATGGGGATGCCGCGGCCGTTGTCGCGCACCGTCACCCAGCCGTCGGCCTCCATGGTCACGTCGATGCGGGTGCAGAACCCGGCCATCGCCTCGTCGACCGAGTTGTCGACGATCTCGAACACAAGGTGGTGCAGGCCGCGCTGGTCGGTCGTGCCGATGTACATGCCGGGGCGGCGGCGCACCGCCTCCAGCCCCTCCAGCACCTGGATGTCGGACGCCGTGTACGAATCGGCCGCCTTGCCGCGCTTCGGCGCCGGCGCGTCTTTTGGCTTGCTCACCATGTCTGTCGTTGCCCCAAGTCTGTCGCGAAAGGAGATGTCTCTGATCGAAAAGACCCGCAGCGACTTGCCAGTCGCCGGGCCTTCGAGTCGCGGTCACCGAGGGCGTCCCGCATCGCCTATATTCTACCACATTTGGGCCTGATTCGAAGCTGATTTCTGGCCTTGCCCGCCCCGTCCCGCGCGTCTTGAACGGAGCCGGAAGCTGACCCCGCGGAGGCGGGGCCACGGCGCCCGCTGCCGATCCGTGCCCACGCGCGGTCACGGCGCGCCGTGACCCTACGATTGGCAGTGAGAGGTCGTGCCGCGCTGCCAGCGGGTGGGCACGGGCGCCGAAGCACGGCCGCTTCTATCATGTGTGCGCACGAAAGGGGCGTACCTCATGCATATCGCACCGGACGAAGCAGGCTTCTCGCCGGAGCGCCTCGAGCGCATCACGGCTCACCTCGAACGCAGCTACATCGCGCCGGGAAAGATCGCCGGCTGCCAGGCACTCGTCGCGCGCCACGGGCACGTCGCCTACTTCCGCTCGCTGGGCAACATGGACCGCGAGCGCGCCCGGCCGATGGCGGACGACACGATCTTCCGCGTCTACTCGATGACGAAACCGATCACGTCCGTAGCGCTGATGACGCTCTTCGAGGACGGACACTTTCAGCTCAACGATCCGGTGCACAAGTTCATCCCGGAGTGGCGCGACCACCGCGTTTGGGTCTCGGGCGAGGGCGACGCGATGGAGACGCGCGAGCCGGCGCGGCCGATGACCATGCGTCACGTCCTGAGCCATACCGGCGGCCTGACCTACGGCATGACGCGCCACCCCGTCGACCGTGCCTACCGCGCCCAGGGGATCAACCGTCAGCCCGGCGAGACGCTGCGCTCGTTCGTCGAGAAGCTGGCGTGCGTGCCGCTCCGTTACGACCCCGGCGACCGCTGGATGTACTCCTTCTCCACCGACGTCTGCGCTTACCTCGTCGAGGCGATCTCCGGCAAGCGCTTCGACGCGTACTTGCAGGAGAGGATCTTCGGCCCGCTGGGCATGTGTGACACGGCGTTCACCGTCACCCGCGAGAACGCGCACCGTCTCGCAGCCAACTACCAGCGTCAGCCCGACAAGACCATCGGGCTGTTCGACGACCCGGAGCGCAGTACGTACCTCAAGCAACCAACGTTCCTCTCGGGCGGCGGCGGGCTCGTCAGCACGATGGCCGACTACCTGCGCTTCTGCGAGATGCTGCGCGGCGGCGGCGAACTCGACGGCGCGCGCATCCTCGGCAAGCGCACGATCGAGCTGATGACCCAGAACCACCTCTCCGGCAACCGCACGCTGACGGACATGGCGATCGGCGCCTTCTCGGAGACGGCGTACGAAGGCATCGGCTTCGGCCTCGGCTTCGCGACGACGCTGAGCGAAGTCGCCTCGGGCTCGCTGGGGCAGGGCGATTTCTACTGGGGCGGTGCCGCCTCGACGATCTTCTCGGTCGATCCGAGGGAAGACCTCGTGATCATCTTCATGACGCAGTTGATGCCGTCGGCCACCTTCAACTTCCGCGGCCAGCTCAAGAACATCGTGTATTCATCGATCGTGGAGTGACCTGCGTGCCGCGGGGCGGTACCCGTGCGCCCGACCGGCGTGCGGGATCGCCGCGGTCGCCGACCTGCGTATGCCTGCCACTTTCCTTCCGGCTCCGCGTCCCGGCGCCCGCGATGCGCCCACTGGACATAACCGCTAGCCATCCGCTGCGCCGCCTCCTATACTCGTGGCCTGATGGACGAAGTAGAACGTAAGTACTGGATCGCCTTCGCGCGTGTATCGCGCGTCGGCCGTGCGCGGGTGCACCAGCTCGAAGAGCACTTCGGCAAACTGGAAGAGGCCTGGCGCGCCACCCCCGGCGCGCTGAAGGCGGCCGGCCTCGACTCGGGCGCCATCAACGCCATCGCCGCCGCGCGCGAGAAGGTCGACCCCGATGCCGAGGTGGAGCTGCTGGCGCGCCACGGCGTCCACGCGGTTACCTGGCACGACGACGAGTATCCGAAGCGCCTGCGCGAGATCTTCGACCGGCCGCCGGTGCTCTTCGCGCGCGGCAGCATGACCGCCGCCGACGAGTGGGGTCTCGCGGTGGTCGGTACGCGGCGCGTTACGGTGTATGGCCGCCAGGTCGCCGAGGAGATGGCGCGCGGCCTCGCGGCGAACCGCATCACCGTCGTCAGCGGCCTCGCCCGCGGCGTCGACGCCGTCGCACACCGCGCCGCGCTCGAGGCCGGCGGGCGGACGATCGCCGTCCAGGCTTGCGGTCTCGACATGGTCTATCCCCCCGAGCACAAGCGGCTCTCCGAAGAGATCGCCGAGCGGGGCGCCGTCGTCAGCGACTACCCGCTCGGCACGCAGCCGCGCAGCGAGTTCTTCCCGCGGCGCAACCGTATCCTCAGCGGCATGTCGCTGGGCGTCCTGGTCGTCGAAGGTGACGTGAAGAGCGGAGCGCTCATCACCGCTCGGCAGGCGCTCGAACAGAACCGCGAAGTGTTCGCCGTGCCGGGCAGCATCTATTCTCCGAACTCGCGCGGCACGAATAAGCTGATCCAGGACGGCGAGGCGAAGCTGACGCTGACGGTCGAGGACGTGCTCGCCGAACTTAACCTCAGCATGGCGGCGCATCAGATCGAGATGACGGAGCTGCTGCCCGCCGACGAGACGGAGACCGTGCTGCTGCGTCACCTGACGGCGCAGCCCGCGCATATCGACGAGGTGCGGCGCGAGTGCGGGTTGCCGATCGCCACCGTGACCGGCGCGCTCGCGATGCTCGAACTGAAGGGGCTCGTCCGGCAGGTCGGCCGCATGAACTACGTCCGGACCGCCGCCCGCGCATGAATCTCGGCCCGGTTGCGCCCGAGGCGCGCTCGATCGTCGACAAGGCGGCGACGGTGTACATCCATCACACGGGGCGAAGCTTCGTCGGGCTCATCCTGCATGGGTCCGCGCTGAAGGGCGGGTTCATTGCCGGTTGCAGCGATATCGACCTGCAACTGTACGTCATGCCGGACGCCCTCGATCCTGGGGGCCATCTCCCGTTCGAGCTGACGGTGGCGATCCACCGCGACCTCGCGCGCATCGATCCAGCGCCGTTTCGCTACATCCAGTGCTACGCGTTTTCCACCGAGATGCGCGAGGGCTGGGTCGGTCCGGTGCCCGGCGCGTATCACGTCGTCGCCGGCCGCCTCCCGATCGCGGAGGCGACTGCCGACCAGCTCCGCGAAGGCGCGCGACGCTCGCTCGAATCGCTCGACCCAGCGTTGCGGTTTCTCACCGACGGTCTGCTCGACCACGGCGGCGGCCGTCTGGCTAACCGGGTTCGCCTGCTCTGTACCGATGTCTGGCCCGCGCTTTATCATTTGCTGATCGGCCGCGGCGCGGACCCGATCGTCATGTGGAGCCTGACCAAGCAAGAGGCTATTGAGCGCATGCCGCCCGGCACAACTGCTGGCGATGCCATTCGAGCCTTCTACGCAGCGTTGCTGCTGTACTATCCGGCCGAAGACTCCGTGAACGCGGCGCTCGACGTGCTCGTCCTTGGCGTCACGTTCCTGCGAGCAGCGAAAGCCGATTGGGACGTAGCACGCCCCTGACTGTGCTGCCGCCTCACCGTCATCAGCAACACGGGCAGCCGTACTGACTACGGCACGAACCGCCCGCCGGTGAACAGCGTGCGCTCATCGGCGAAACAGATGGGGTTGCCGAACGGATCGCGGGCGTAGAAGCAGCGCTCTCCCCACGGCCGCGTCGCGATAGCCGCCTCCAGCCAGGCGCACTCTGCCGATTTCGCGCGCTCGAACAGTGCCTCGAGGTCGTCAACGGCGAAGTGGACGTGGTCCGGGTTCGGGCGGAACTCCGCACCTCGATTGTCACCGCGCGGATCGACGCAGGCGAGGATCACGCCGCCGCAGTCGAAGTAGTGCCGCTGGCCAGACACGCGCTCGCCGGGCGATCCGAAGATCGCCGCGTAGAATGCGGCCGCCCGGTCAATGTCCGAAACGGGCACGATGACGCGGTACAGTCGGGCCGTCATGCGCACC
Organism: uncultured Dehalococcoidia bacterium; assembly: GCA_964421985.1. Taxonomy (GTDB): domain Bacteria; phylum Chloroflexota; class Dehalococcoidia; order DSTF01; family JACRBR01; genus JANXYW01. The sequence goes on from CAYQZE010000010.1 coordinate 4,552, forward strand.
TCATCCCGTCGACAGTTCTTCCTCGGCGAACCGTCGTTCCTCCTCAGTCAGCGTTGCCTTCGCGAGCAGATCCGGCCGGCGCCGGGCCGTGCGCAGGATGCTCTGGCGGCGCCGCCACTTAGCGATCTCGGCGTGGTGGCCGGAGAGCAGCACCTCCGGGATCGCCATACCACGGTACTCCGCGGGGCGGGTGTACTGCGGGTACTCCAGCAGCCCCTGCGCGTGCGATTCCTCCTCGAGTGATAGCTCCGACCCCAACACGCCCGGCTGGTGGCGCGCCACCGCATCGACGAGCACGATCGCCGCGGGCTCGCCGCCCGAGAGCACGTAATCGCCGATGCTGACCTCGTCATCGACGAGCGCCTCACGCACGCGCTCGTCAACCCCTTCGTAGTGACCGCAGATGAGGATCAGGCGTGCTTCCGCCGCCAGCTCCGAAACGATGTCGTGGTTCAGCAGCCGCCCCTGCGGTGTCAGCAGTACCACCGTGCCGGCCGCGCTTGCCATGGGCCGCACCGCGTCCACGCAGGCGAAGATGGGGTCGGGCTTCATCACCATCCCCGGTCCGCCGCCGTACGCATAGTCGTCGACGATGTGGTGCTTGTCGGACGTGTAGTCACGCGGATTATGCAGGACGATCTCCAGCACGCCGGCGTCGCGCCCGCGCGCGATCATGCTCGCGTCGAAAGGGTCGCCGAACATCTCCGGGAACAAGGTGATGATGTCTATCCGCATGGGGGCAGCCTATCCGGTACGGAGTGACGGCTGTAGCAGGCTACGGCCCGAATAGGTCGCCGGCCAGTTGCTCGCGGTCGATGTCCAGGTAGACCGCGACGTCAGCCACGATCTTCGCGAGGGTTCCAATTCTCACGCTCGAATGAAGCGGAATCGTAAGGTGATGCGTTGAACCCCTGGCCGTAGAAGCGAGCCTGAGATGGCTCCCCGTCTGCCGGACCGTCTCATGGCTATACCGGCCGAGCATCTTGGCAAGCTCCGAGCCGGAGATGTCCTCTCGAGAGCCTCAAACAGCGATCACCTCGTCGCGCACGAGGTGCAACCGTATGACCTTCGGACGGTCGGCATCATCGAGGTGACAACGCACGGCGTCGCGAACCATGGCTCGCAGTTCCGCCAGCGAGTCCGCCTCCGTGAAGATGGAATAACCGAGCGCGTGCGCCTCGAAGCCGCCTTCGGGCGATTCCTCGACGGCGAAGACGATCTCCGTTTGCGTCATCTCAAACTCCCTCCGCTAGGGAGTATATCGTGGTTCCGCTGGCATCCTGCGACATTTATCACCCTCGCCCCGCCATCCAATCGCGCAGCGCGGCGACCGTCGTGTCGAACGCCAGCGCCGCCCACGGGATGTCGTCGGGTGCATACCATGCGACCGCCAGCGACTCGGCGTCGGCCACGTACGCCGCGTCGTTCGCGCTGGTCCCGCGGTACACGACCATGACGATGCCGACCTCCGGACGGGTGTACACGCCCAGCAGCTGCCCCAGCGTCACGTCCAACCCAACTTCTTCCTTCGCTTCGCGGGCGGCGCCCACGTCCGGTGACTCGCCCATCTCCAGGAACCCGCCGGGAAACGTCCAGCCACCCCGCCCGGGCTCCATCGCCCGCTGCTGGAGCAGCACTCGTCCGTTGTGTTCGACGATTACGGCGGCGATGACGCGCGGGTTCATGTAGTGGATGAAGCCGCACGACTCGCACTGATAGCGGCGGCGGCCGTCGTCTTCGACCAAGCGGTCGGTGATACTTCCTCCGCAGTCCTGGCAATAGTGAGGCGTTGACAAACGTTCAGGCGACACGGTTGACATCTCCGCGCATGAAGCTCATCTACGTCTGTGGATCGCTTGACGGCGAACGAGCAACTGCCCTATGCTCTGCCTCATCCCGTGGTCCGGACGGGGGCATCCGGCCTGTGTCCGCGGGCATCATCGCCGGTCTCAAGGAGGGTAGGACGGTGGCACTTGAGGACAAGTCTTTGACATGTCGCGACTGCGCGGGGACGTTCACGTTCACGGCCGGCGAGCAAGGGTTCTATCTCGAGAAAGGGCTGCTGAATGAGCCGCAGCGCTGCAGTACCTGCCGGGTGAATCGGCGGCGGGATCGCACCTCTGGCGGCGGCCGTGAGATGACCACCGTGTCCTGCGCGAGCTGCGGCGAGAGCGCGACCGTACCGTTCGTGCCGCGTCTGGACCGGCCTGTGTACTGCACAGCCTGCTTCGAGCAGGAGCGCGCCGTCGTCACACGCTGAGGCGGGCCACCGGCTAAGCCGTGGTGCTCGCAGGTGAGCGTGGCCATGTCGCAGCCTCCCGCCGACGCCGGACGGCATCAGCAGCCTCCCGCGCCCGTCGCCTCGGAGCCGGGGACGTGCCCTTCGATCCACTGCTCGCCGCCTTCCCAGACTTCCTTCTTCCATATCGGCACGACCTGCTTGATCCGGTCGACGGCGAAGTGACACGCCTCGAATGCGGCCACGCGGTGCGCGGACGAGACGGCGACGAGCAGGCTCGTCTCGCCGATCTCCAGTCGGCCGACGCGGTGCAATGCGCCGATGCCGGTGATCGGGTAGCGGGCCCGCACCTCGTCGGCCACCTCGCGCATCTTCCTGATCGCCATCTCGGGGTAGACGTCGTATTCGAGGTACAGCACGCTGCGCCCCATGTTCTCGTTGCGCACGACGCCATAGAACAGCGCCACGGCGCCGCTTTCGTCTCTGCGTACCGCTTCGACAAGCGGCACCGGGTCGAGCGGCTCGCGCGTGATCACGAACATCGGCCGCCCTCCGTGCCGGGCGCGGGTCCGGCCGGCCGCTGCGCGCCCGCGGGGGCATCGCGGCCGCCGCTGACGGGCGGGATAAGCGCCACATGGTCGCCGTCGCGGAGGGCGTGGCCGGGCTCGACGTACTCTTCGTCGATGGCGCAGACGAGCGTGGTTAGCAGCTCGTTCACGACCGGATACTGCTCGCCCAGCCGGTCGCAGAGCAGCACGACCGTCGCACCCTCCGGCAGCTGCATCTCCAGATCCCGCTGCCCGATCAGCTGGTGCAGCCCGGCGTACAGTCGTACGCTCACCGTTATCATCCAGACGCACCCATCGGAGCGGCGACCATGCGGGCACAGCTGCGCCGCAGAGACGCGTGGCCCGCAGCCGGGGTGAGGTGTTCGATCGTGCGCAATGTCCATCATTGTACCGGCAGGCTGGACATGCGCGGTTCCAGTCCGCGGAGGGCTGGCGTATACTCGCGGCACGATGGTGAGCCTGCTCGAGCGCACATCCCGCGCCGCCCTCGACCTGCTGTTCCCGCCGCGCTGCGCCCTGTGCCGTGCGGGCGGCTCGATGCTCTGTGACGCCTGCGTCGCCGCTTTGCCGCCGGCCGATGGTGTTCGCTGTCCTCGCTGCTGGACGCCGAGCACGGGCCTGTGCGCGCATTGCGGCTCCCGACCGGTGATCGCATTCACGGCGATCCGTGCGCCGTTCGTCATGGAAGAAGGCGCCCGGGATCTCGTGCATCAGCTCAAGTATGGCGGCATGTCGGCGTTGGGCGGGCCTATGGGCGCACTGATGTCCGCCGGCCTTGCAAGTGATTGCGATCTCGTCGTGGCGGTGCCGCTGCATCGCGGGCGGCAGCGCTCCCGTGGTTACAACCAGGCGGCATTGCTCGCCGGCGGTGCGGCGCTTCCTGCTGGCCTGCCCGTAGACGGCAACGCTGTCGCGCGCGTCCGCTCCACCAAGCCGTTGGCGCGCAGCATGCATCGCGCCGAACGGCGGGCGATCGTAGAAGGCGCGTTCGCGGCGCGTCCTGAGCGCGTTGATGGGCGCCGCATCGTCCTCATCGACGACGTGGCAACGACCGGGGCGACGCTCGATGCCTGCGCTACGGCGCTGCTCGCCGCGGGCGCCGCGGGCGTCCGCTGCGTCGCGTTCGCCCGCGCCGGCTGATCGACGCTAACCCGGTGCGGGCGTATAGTGCCCGCACGGCGGGGCTACGGCGCGAGCACGGAGCGGACCATGCTGGGTGAGCAAGAACTGCGGCGCATCGCCGAGACGGTGCTCCGAGCGAGCAGGGCCGATCAGACCGAGGTGGAGGTCTTCGCCAACGACTCCGCCCTGACGCGGTTCGCCAACAACTACATCCACCAGAACGTCGAACAGTCCGATGTCGATGTGCGTGTCCGCGCCGTCATCGGTCAGAAGATCGGCGTTGCGTCCACGAACGAGACATCGCCCGAAGCGCTCGCCCGCGTCGCTGGACGCGCGCTCGAACTGGCGCAGCATCAGCGCGACAATGAGGACTTCCGGTCGCTGCCGCGGCCGGCGCCGATTACTCCCGTCGTCAGTTATGCGGAGGAGACGGCGCGTTGCGGGCCCGAGGAGCGGGCTGCCGTCGTGGGCGAGGTCTGTGAGGCCTCATCCCGCGCCGGGCTGATCGCGGCTGGCGCCTTCCATACCACCGCGCAAGAGCTGGCCATCGCCAACTCGCTGGGCGTCTTCGCGTTACACCGCGAGACACAGGCGGACATCAACACCGTCGTGATGTCGGAGACGTCCAGCGGCTACGCGGCACGCGTGAGCATGAGTGTCGCCGACATTGACGGCGAGGCAGTCGCACGCGAGGCGGTCGACAGAGCGCTCCGCGGCGTCAATCCCGTCGCCGCGGAACCCGGCGAGTATGAGGTGATCCTCGAGCCCTACGCCGTCGTCGACCTGCTCGACTTCTTCTCGTACCTGTCGTTCGGCGCCCTGCCCTACAGCGAGAAGCGGAGCTTCATGGCCGGGCGCCTGGGCGAGAAGGTGATGGGAGACAACATCAGCATCTGGGACGATGCGCTCTCGCCTCACGGCATTCCCTCGCCGTTCGACTACGAAGGCGTGCCGCGCGAGCGCGTAGCTCTTATCGATGGGGGCGTCGCAAGAGGCGTGGTCTGGGACAGCTACCTGGCGGGCAAGATCGGTGGCGACGCCCGGTCGACGGGTCACGCGCTGCCCGCCGGCGTGACGTTCGGCCCCATCCCGCTCAACATGTTCATGGCGCCCGGCGAGGCTACGATCGACGAGATGATCCGCGGCACGAAGCGCGGCATCTGGGTGAGCCGCTTCTGGTACACGCGCTCCGTCCACCCGCTGAACGTGATCGTCACCGGAATGACGCGGGACGGCACGTTCCTGATCGAGGATGGCAAGGTCGTCGGGCCGGTGCGCAGCATGCGCTTCACGCAGGGCTACGTCGAGGCACTCAATGCCGTCGATAGCGTCGGGCGAGAGCCGATGCTGGTCCTGGGCGATATCGGCGGTGGCGTGCGCAGCGTGCCGGCGCTCAAGCTCGGGAAGTGGACGTTCACCGGCGTCAGCGAGCCATGATCCTCGGCCGGGCCTACACTGTCGCCGGGAGCCTGGAGCGCGGCTATCGATGATCATCTTCACGCTCGAACAGGCGGAAGCCATGTTGCCGAAGGTGCGTGACGAGCTGCTGGCGATGCGGGCGTGCAAGCGCGAGGTCGATGAGTTGCGCGGCAGCTTCGAGCACGCCGCCCACAAGAGCACGGGCAACGGCCACGTGAAAGACGAGGGCGTGCTCGACGAAAAGCGCCGCAGGGCCGAGGTCCTCGTCGAGCAGATCAACGAGCGTCTCGCGCGGCTCAACGACCGGGGCGTCGAGTTGAAGGGCATCGACGAAGGACTGATCGACTTCCCAAGCCGTCGCGATGAGCGCGTCGTCTACCTCTGCTGGCGCATGGGCGAAGACCACATAGGGTGGTGGCACGAGACCGACGCCGGGTTCGCGGGCCGGCAACCACTGTAGCCACGGGAGCCTGCGGCGCATGATGCCGCGGGACGATCGACATAACGACCCTTCAGCGCCAGATCGATTGGATAACCGGCGTGCGCTTATGCGCGCTCAGAATTGCGTTAATCGAGTGCGTCCCCGAGAATGACCGCGACGAGAAGTGCGAGATTCCGGCGAAGGACATGCAATGGAGCAGACGATCGTCGAAGCGCGCCGGGAGACCGTAGCTCGGTCTGACGCCCCATCCGCCAGCGTCCTTTGCGAAGCAATAGAATTTGAGACGACGGCCGCTCCCGAGTTCATCGACATCACCAATGATGTGCAGCGCGTCGTCGAGGCATCGGGTATCGCCTTCGGGCAGGTCTCGGTGTTCTCGCAGCACACCACGGCGGCCATCAAGATCAACGAGCACGAGCCGCTGCTCCTCCGTGACCTCGCCCGCACACTGCGCAACTTCGCGCCGCCCAACGCCTATTACGAGCACAACGACTTCTCGCGGCGCACCGTGAACATGAACCCCGACGAGTGCGCGAACGGCCACGCACACGTGCAGCACCTGATCCTGGGCAGCAGCGAGACGATCCCCGTCGTCGATGGCCGCATCACTCTCGGTGCCTGGCAACGCATCTTCCTCATCGAACTGGACCACCCCCGCCTGCGCCGCGTCCTCGTCAACGTCATCGGCAACGCGTAGCCGCCGGCGGCCGGCCCGTGCTCACTTGTCCCGGCGGCGCACTGAACGTCGACGGCGACCGGATCCTGATCTTGCGGCGGTTCGATCAGGCAGGGTGACGCCATCGTTCGTGGGAGGAAGCAGGCATCAGCGATCACGTGACAGGGCGATTTGAGTTGTTCGCCTGTGACCTGGATGCACTCCGCGACTTCTTCGTACGGGTGCTGCGATTCGAGGCCGTCCAGTCGTCGCCGTCTTATGCCGAAGTCTCTTCGGGTCACATCCGCATCGGTCTCGGACCGGTCTCGGGTCTGCCGGTCGGGCACCCCCTGCGGCCACGAGACGGCGGCGAGCGCAAGGGGCTCGGTGTCGAGATCGTAATCGAGACGGCGGATGTCGATGCGTTCTACCGGCACGTGCAGGCAACCGGCTACGCGATCTCGCTGCCACTTGGCGCCAGATCCTGGGGACTGCGTGACTTCCGGGTCGTGGCGCCCGAAGGATACTACGTCCGGGTCACGTCGAGAGAGCCGTAGAGATCCCTCACTTCGGTATCAGATGTACGGCCGTCGCCTTGAACGACGCGATCACCGGCGATCCTTCGTCGATGCCCAGTTCGTCCAGCGAACGCCGCGTGACACGCGCGGTGAGCCGGAAGCCGCAGTCGACCTCGACGCGCGCGTCCGCGCCCGTACGCACGATCCGGCCAACGCGGCCGAGGATGTGGTTGCGTGCGCTGCCCGGCGCCTGCTCGCCGGTCGGTGAGAGGCTGACGTCCTCGGGACGCAGACAGACCAGCGCTTCAGCAAACGGACCTTCGTCGACCGCCTCGATTGCATGACCCGCCGCTGTCAGCACGACGAGTCCGCCAACGCGTTCGATCACGCGAGCCGGCACCATCGTCTCGACGCCGACGAATGCGGCGACTTGCTCGTCCGCCGGCGCGCCGAACACGTCGGCGGGCGCGCCGATCTGGCGGATCTGGCCGCCGATGAGGACCGCCACGCGGTCGCCGAGGCGCGCCGCTTCATCATGGTCATGCGTAACCAGCAGCGTCGTCATCCGGGTCTCCGCCAGCACTGCCGCGAGGTCCTCCGTTATTGCTGCGCGCGTCGGCGTGTCCAGCGCACTGAAGGGCTCGTCCAACAGCAACACGTCCGGCTCCAGCGCGAACGCTCGTGCGAGGCTGACGCGCTGCGCCTCGCCGCCGGAAAGCGTGCGCGAGGAACGCATCGCAAGGGCGCTCACGCCGAACCGCGTGAGCCAGCGCGCGGCGCGCTCGCGGCGCTCCGTGCGACCGACGCCCCGCAACCGCAGGCCGGCCTCGACGTTGGCGAGCACCGAACGGTCGAGCAGCAGCGGTTCCTGAAAGACCACTGCCATCCGCCTACGCAGCGCCAGCTCGCGTCCGCGGACCGGTTGGCCGTCGAACAGCACCTCACCCTCTGACGCGCGTTCCAGCAGCGCGAGATGCAGGAGCAGCGTCGTCTTGCCGGCGCCGTTCGGCCCGACGACGGCGAGCGCGCTGCCGGCGAAGATATCGACGCGCGGTACGTCCAGGATGCGTGTTCCGGCCCGGAAGACACGGAGGCCGCGCACCGCCAACGTCGGGTCGCCGGTCAGCGGTGCAGCCAAGACCGCACCACCGGCGTTCGCGGGGCCCGCTCGGACGATCGACCGATATCACGGCGCATGCCGAGCTGCACCCATGTGAAGAGTGCATTGACGGCGATCATCATGGCCAGCAAGATCATGCCGAGTGCGAGGGCGGCGTCGAAATTCCCCTTGCTTTGCTCGAGCAGCACGGCGCCGGTGAGCACGCGCGTCTGACCCGAGATGTTTCCGCCGACCATCACCGACGCGCCAACCTCCGAGATCGCCGCGCCGAAGCCGGCCATGAGGGCGGCGAGCATCGGCAGCCGCACCTCTTGCAGCAGGATCCACAGCATCTGCGGCCGCGAGGCACCAAGTGCGTACACTTGCAGCCGCAACCGCGGATGCAGGCCGGCCAGCGATGCGGCGGTGAACCCCGTGATCACCGGCGTCGCGATGATTACCTGCGCGACGATGATCGCGCGCGTCGTGTAGATCCAGCCAAGCTCGCCTAGGGGCCCGCTGCGCCAGAGGACGATTGCCACAACGAGCCCGACGACCACCGGCGGCAGCCCCATGCCCGTGTTGACGAGCGTCATCGCGATCCACCGCCCGGGGAAGCGTCCGAAGGCCAGGGCGGCGCCCAGCCCGACCCCAATGATCAGGCTGATCATCGTCGCGATGCCCGACACATACACGGATCGCCATGCGATCTCGTACACGTCGTTGCGGTTGTGGGCCAGGAGGCCGACTGCGTCCCGTAGCCCTTCCCAGACGAGGTCCATGCGCTGCTCGCCACCATCAGGAGCGACGGGCCATCCAGCCCACCGCCCATCGGCTGCACGCCGTGACCTATCTTACCGCTACGATGCCGGCTCGGGCTTCCCGGCGTCCGGGAAGAAGAGCGCTTCCCCGGCCTTGTCCTTGCCGAACTCGCCGATCACCTTTTGGATGTCGGCGCGCGTCATCCACGCCGCGAATGCGCGGGCGGAGGCGACGTTGACGTTCGGGTGCTTGGCCGGATTGACGACGATGACGTGATAGACGTTCAGCAGCGCTTTGTCGCTCTGGAAGACGATCGCAAGGTCGAGGTTCGCCTTCTGCGCCAGGTACGTCGCGCGGTCGCTGATGGTATAGGCGTTCTTCTGATTGGCTATCTGCAACGTTGCGCCCATCCCCTGCCCGGACTCCGTATACCACGCTTGTCCTTTGGGCGTGACGTTGATCGCTTTCCACAGCTTCAGCTCTAACGCGTTTGTGCCGGAGTTGTCGCCGCGGCTGATGAACGCGCCCTGTTTCGCCGAGACCGCCGTCATCGCCTCGTTGGTCAACTTCGCCGACTTCAAGCCGGCCGGGTCGGCCGCTGGTCCGACGATGATGAAGTCGTTGTGCATGACGAGCGTGCGCTCAATCCCGTCGCCCGCGTCGACCATCTTCTTTTCGGCGTCGGGCGAGTGTACGAGCACGACATCGGCATCGCCGCGCGACGCCTGTTCGATCGCCTGCCCCGAGCCTACGGCGACCGTCTTGACGGTGTAGCCGGTCTCCTTCTCGAACATCGGTACCAGCACGTCCAACAGCCCGCTGTCCTGCGTGCTGGTGGTCGTCGCCAGAATCAGCGTGCCGGTCGCCTTCGTGGGTGCCGGTGACGGCGCGACTGCCGTTGTGGTTGGCGCCGATGCCGGCGTCTTGGTGCTCGTATCGTCACTGCCGCAGGATGCGGCGAGGGCGGCAAGGAGCAATGCGAGTGCGACCAGAGTGGGTGTACGACGAACCACCGGGCGGGGCCTCCACTCAAGCAGCGATATGTTGGACGCAGCATATCCAACGTGGCTGCTGTGGTCTACCCGTTGGCAGGCCCAAATGTGCGCGAGAACTGCTGCGCGAGCTCGTGCTCCGCGCCGGCTTGAAGACGCTCGTATCGCTCGATCAGCAGCCGCCCCTCCGGAGTCAGGCGTGAGCTGCCGCCGCCGGCGCCGCCGACCGTCGTATCGACGAGCTTGACTCCGAGATTCTGCTCGATCTCTTTCAGCTTGCCCCAGGCGCGGCGATAGGAGAGGTGCATGGCTTCGGCGGCGTGCGACAACGATCCGGTCTCGTCGATCAGGCGCAGCAGGCGCACGCGATAGTCGCTGAGGGCGAGTTTGCCGTCTTGTTCAATCCAGAGCTTCAGGCGCGGTTCCACCACGCCAGCGTACAGGGGGGAGCACGACGATCACAGCCGCATCGAAGCTGGCAGAGAGCAACCCGCCGAAGGGGGCGGCGGGGAGCGTCCCTGCTACGGACGCCACCTTCCCTTCGGCGGGTTACTTCGTCGAGGCGATACTAATCTAACATTGCGCATGCATGCTCAGATATTATGTGTAAGTCTGAGGGAATCGCGCGCGGACGCGCGAATTACGCAGCCTTCAGACGAGTCGGCTGCGATTGGTCGTCCGGCGCCTGTGCCTCGGCGTCGTCCGTCGCCGAAAGACCGCGGCTCCAGAACTGGTGGAGCAGGTAGGCGCTGGACGCGGCGACGAGGACGGTCAGTACGACGAAGAACTGCATGACATCCCTGTCCGGCTTGCCTGGTGTGGCCTGGCCTTGAACGGCCAAGGCCAGGCCACAAAGTCTGACGCCTGTCGGCTTGGGGAGGCATGCGGGTGGCAGCCGGGGACTGCCGCCACCCGGCAAACCTACTTCTTCTTGGCTGCCGGCTTCTTCGCTGCGGTCTTCTTCTTGGCGGCCGGCTTTCGCGACTTTGCCGCCGCCGCCTTCATGGGCTTCTTGGCGGCTGGCTTCTTCTTGGCAGCGGGCTTCTTCTTCGCTGCCGGCTTCTTCGCCGCCGTCTTCTTGGCGGCCGGCTTCTTCTTGGCTGCCGGCTTCTTCGCTGCCGGCTTCTTCGCTACAGCCATTATTCCCTGCCTCCTGTCTTCCTTGACGCTTGTGCTCCCACCGTTAGGAGCAGCCACTCGTGCTGCCGCAGTTCTCACAGCGATAGCACGTCCCCGACCTGATCATGATCCAGCCGCAGCTGGCGCACGCGGGCGCGTCCGCATGCCCGTTCGCCCGCACCGCCTTGTACACGAGCGGCACAGCGTCGCCCGCACCGGTCTGTGCCTGTGCGTGCCCGTTAGTGTTTCCGTTGACGGCTGACGCGATCCCCCCGAGCGGCAGCGGATACTGTCCGGCGGCGAGCGCCGCCTTGATCGCCGGTGTCATCACGCCGACCTCGTACGCCTCCTCGGGCGACATGTAGCGGCTGGCGAGCCAGCGGAACACGTAGTCGATGATCGATTGCGCGACGGGAATGTCCCGGTTCTCGGTGCGGCCCATCGGTTCGAACCGCATGTGGCTGAAGTTGCGTACGAGGTCCTGTACGGGCACACCGTACTGGAGGGCATACGACACCGCTCGCCCGAACGCCTCCATCAGCCCGCTCACCGTGGAACCCTGCTTGGCCATCGACAGGAAGATCTCACCCGGCGTGCCGTCGTCGTAGAGGCCGACCGTAATGTAGCCGTCGTGCCCTTCGATGCTGAACTTGTGCGTGACCGAACTGCGCGTGTCGCTCATCTTGCGGCGGATCGGGCGCTGCTCGGCGGGGGCATCCGCCGCGTCGGTTTGAGCACGCGAGGTCGACAGCGGCTGGACCGTCTTGGAGCCGTCGCGGTAGATGGCGATCGCTTTGATGCCGTGCCGCCAGGCCTCGACGTAGGTGCTGGCGACATCGTCGATCGTTGCCTCGTTAGGGAGGTTTACGGTCTTGGAGATTGCGCCGGAGATGAACGGCTGCGCCGCACCCATCATCTTGATGTGGCCCATGTGGTGGATAGAACGCTCGCCTTGCTCTGGCCGGAACGCACAGTCGAACACGGCCAGGTGCTCTGCCCGCAGTGCGGGAGCGCCCTCAATCGTGCCGGTCTCGTCGATGTGGCGGACGATCGCTTCGACCTCTGACGGCGCGTACCCCAGGCGCTTGAGCGCTTTCGGCACCGTCTGGTTGACGATCTTCATCATGCCACCGCCGACGAGCTTCTTGTACTTCACGAGCGCGATGTCGGGCTCAACGCCCGTGGTGTCGCAGTCCATCATGAATGCGATCGTCCCTGTCGGTGCGAGCACGGTTGCCTGTGCGTTTCGATAACCAAACTTTCTTCCCAACTCCATCGCATCATCCCACGCGCGATGTGCCGCGTCGATCATGTGCTCGGGCGCGAGCGCTGCATCTATTGTACGCGATGCGTCACGATGTTTGGCAATGACGTGCAACATCGGCTCGCGATTTTCGTGAAACGCAGGGAACGGACCGACGCGCTGCGCGATCGCGGCGGACGTCACGTACGCTTGTCCGGTCATGATCGCCGTGATCGCCGCAGCGTACGCGCGGCCTTCGTCGGAGTCGTACGGAAGTCCGAGCGACATCAACAGCGCGCCGAGGTTTGCGTAGCCCAGACCGAGCTGGCGCATCGCTTCCGTGTTCGCCGCGATCTTCTGCGTCGGGTAGCTGGAGTTGCTGACGATGATCTCCTGTGCCCAGATCGTCGCCGTCACGGCGCGGCGGAACGACTCGACATCGAACGTGCCGTCGTCATCGACGAACTTCATCAGGTTGAGCGACGCGAGGTTGCAGGCTGAGTTGTCGACGTGCATGTACTCCGAGCAAGGGTTGCTCGCGTTGATCCGCCCCGTGTTCGCGCAGGTGTGCCACGCGTTGATGGTGGTGTCGTACTGCATTCCAGGGTCGCCGCACTCCCATGCTGCCGCGGCCATCCGCCGCAGCAGGTCGCTCGCGTTGACGGTGCGCACGGTGCCGCCGCCGAGCGTCGCCTTCAAGTCCCAGTCGCGGCCGTCCACGGCAGCCACCATGAACTCGTCGGACACGCGGACGGAGTTGTTGGCGTTCTGGAACTGGATCGACGACCAGGCATCGCCGTTCAGCGACATATCCCAGCCCGCCTGGCCGAGCGCCAGCGCCTTTCGCTCCTCGTTCACCTTGCAGTCGATGAAGCCCTCGATATCGGCGTGGTCCACGTTCAACACGACCATCTTTGCGGCACGCCGCGTCTTCCCGCCCGACTTGATGGAACCGGCGATGCTGTCGGCGCCTCGCATGAAGCTGATCGGTCCCGAGGCCTGCCCGCCTGCCGAGAGTTGCTCGATGCTGGAGCGGATGGGCGAGAGGTTGACACCCGACCCCGAGCCTCCCTTGAAGATCATGCCTTCGATCTTGCACCAGTCCAGGATCGACTCCATCGTGTCTTCGACGGAGAGGATGAAGCACGCCGAGCACTGCGGCTTCTCTTCCACGCCGACGTTGAACCAGACGGGGCTGTTGAACGCCATCTTTTGGTTGAGCAGCAGGTGCGTGAGTTCGTCATGGAACGTCTTCGCCTCGGCGGCGTCATTGAAGTAGTTGTCCTTGATGCCCCAGTCCGTGATGGCGCCGGCGACGCGGCCGATCAGCTGGCGCACGCTGTGCTCACGCCGATCGGTCCCCAGCGGCCCGCGGAAGTACTTCGACACGACGACGTTCGTCGCTGTCTGCGACCATGATGCTGGTATCTCGGCATCTTTCTGCTCGAAGAACGCATTCCCGCTCTCGTCCGCGATCACCGCCGTGCGCCGCTCCCACTGGAGCGCGTCGTAGGGATCGTCACCGGTCCGCGTAAAGAAGCGCTCGACGCTAAAGGCAGTGCTCGTAAGTGTCTTTCGGACGTCCGGCTCGGCCTGGAGCACCATGATCGCGGGATTCCTTTCCTTGTCTATCCTGCCTTCGATTTCATCTCGTCGGTCGCACCGGCGCGCGCTGCCCACGCGCGACTATGAGACACTCGGCCGCTGCTGTCCGGCTCTGCGACAGCCTGATGGACACTCATGTCCGCTGCAACTGTTGTCATCCCACCTCTCGAAGCGCTAACCCCACGCTCCGCATAACGAGCGCCGCCCGCCGGTCGCTGAAGCGGCCGGCGCGTGTCGCCCCGTGCTCAGTTACGAGCAGCGGGTGCGATTCCTTGCTGGTACGACCGTCGCACGCGCGACAACTCGCGGCCGACGGCCTCCGGCGTCGGCCCGGCGCGAGCGGCCGGCGAGCGCCTCGCACGCGGCGACGAGAGCAGCGTCTCGAACCGCGATTGATCCAGATTGCTCCACGGTCGGTGCTTCGGCAGCGCGATGCCATCCTCGATCGCGCGCCGGTCACCGGCGTCGGGCAACCGGGCGAGACGCCGCCGGAACCCGGTCACGACTTCATCCATGAAGTGGTCTATGCTTGGCATCCTGCCCCTTCACGCCCGCCTGTACGCGGGCGTCGCTGCCGCATGTACTTAGCGCCGGCCGTCCGGCTTTACCCCATCATCGACCAGCCGCAGGTGCGGCTGCGGCGTCGTGCTCGGTTCGAGCTCCGCGACCGGTTCGGTGTAGCCGGCCGCCAGGTGCTCCGGCACCCTCGCGAGGATGCGTAGCCGGTACACCGACACGCGCTGCTCGGTCGCGCCCTGGAGCTTGAACGTCAGGTGTTTGTCACTGATCGCGAGCCGCGTCCCGTCAGCCAGTTCCAGCACCAGCTCGCCACGCTCGCGCTCGAGCATGTGCATTTCCCACGACGGCCACATGGTCACCTCGGCGCGCTCGTGGTTGACTTCGCACGGGCCGTTCGCGATGAACTCGCCGCTTGCGTTGGTCAGCTTGCCTTCGATGCGCACGGACCGCTCCTTCATCCGCTCACGCTTGCGACGAAGTCACTGGGGATGCGGACGATCGGCCGCCACTCCTCGGCCGGGGAGTTGCGCACCCAGGCCGTCTCGCAGTCGCAGGCCTCGCGGTTGGGCATGTTGATCAGCTTCAGGCAATGAATCAGTGAGCGGACCTCCAGGCCTTCCGGCGGCGCGCCGTCCACCCCCTTCGCACGCCAAAACGCCTTCGCCTCGTCAGCGGTCGCCGCCCTGTTGTGGGTGGGAGACTTGCAGACGGCGCAACCCAGCGTGTCCATAACCCCCGGTGTCCTTTCGCGGCGCTAGCGTACCCTGCGTCTCTTCGATTGCTCCCGTCGTGCGCCCGCCTGTTCCGGGAGCGAAACAGGAGTCTGAGCCGGCCGCACCGGGCGACGGGTGCGGGCTCGCACATTCGGTGCGGCCGCGCGCGGCCGAAGAGAAGGCGGAGAGAACTCCGGATCGGCGAACGGCAGCTGCGCCTCCGCCGGCCGCGCCCCCGACGCCAACGACGCGAGCTCCTCCTGAAGGGCCGCCAGATCGGCGAACTGCCGGTACACGCTAGCGAACCTCACGTAGGCGATCGGGTCGAGCGTGTGGAGCCGCTCCATGACCAGCTCGCCGATCGTGGTCGACGGGATCTCGGGGACGTTGGTCTGGTACAACGCCGATTCGATATCCGCGGCCAGCGCATCGACGGCGCCCGCCGGCAGCGGCCGCTTTTCGCAAGCCTTGCGGAGGCCGCCCAGCAGCTTCTCTCGCGAGAACTCTTCGCGCCGGCCGTCCTTCTTGGCGACGTACAGCGCCACCGCCTGCACACGCTCGTGCGTCGTGAAACGGCCGGCGCAATCCGGGTTGAGGCACTCACGACGGCGCCGGATCGCCTCATCCATGTCGCGCGAGTCGACGACTTTCGAGTCGTGGTGGCCGCAAAACGGACAGCGCATAGCCCCGGGTTGCCCTCTCCCTACCGCCCGCTGCGATCTGCTCAGGCGACAAGCGCGAGCGTACCACTAGATATGGTATTTGTCAACGGGTCAGGCGTTCTGGCAGCACCATATCTTGCGTCCCCGGCAATGGACGCGCGCTCTGGCACACCGCCGCGGCGCTGGGCGGCCGGTTCTGCACAGTCGCCTTGAGCGCCAGCTTGCTGTCATGTGCGCAGCCCAGGTTATGGAAATGGTTCGCCGCGGGTTGTACACTGCTGCCCAGTAGCCCAGGCTCCCGGTTCTGTGGTACCTGCCCGTACCGCCTCACCGGGTCGGGCTACTCTTTTTTTCTCCCGTGGACGCAGCCCGGGAGGAGACGGGTTGGCCGTGAGCGGCGTCATCTCCCAAATCCGCCGCTCACGGCCCATGCTTTCCCTGGTGGGGGAAAGTTCCCGAGGCGCTTCTGCCCCGGGACTACGCCGGCTAGACCGTGTCCTCCTTTCCTCTCTCCTCCAAGCGTCCTTTAACGCGCCGCGACCGTGCGGCGCAGGAACGTCGGCAATTCGGTGTCGGCCGGATCCGGGCCGACAGCCGCTGCGCGCAGCCGCTCGAGCGGCTGCGCGCCTCCAGGTCGATCGTCGTCCGGCTGCTCGCGCCGGTACTGTTCCGGGATCGGGTTCACCGCCACCGGGCGCGCGAAGCCTGTCGCGATGAGGGTGATCTGCACCTCGTCGCCCATGCTGGGGTCGACGGCTGTCCCGAAGATGATCTCGGCGTCGGGGCTCACTACGGCGGCGATGATGCTTGCCGCCGCGTGGATCTCGTGCAGACCCAGATTCTTGCCGCCCGTGATGTTGTAGAGCACGCCCTTGGCGCCATCGATCGAAACCTCAAGCAGTGGACTGGAGATCGCCATGTTGGCGGCCTCCTCCGCGCGATTTGCACCGCTGCCGCGGCCGATCGCCATCAGCGCCGGGCCAGCCTCGGACATGATCTTCCGCACGTCGGCGAAGTCGAGATTGATGTCGCCGGGCAGGGTGATGATCTCACTGATGCCGCGGATGCCTTGCAGCAGCACGTCGTCCGCCGTGCGGAACGCGTCCTCGATGCTTGCCTTCTCGTCGCAGATCTCCAGCAGGCGGTCGTTCGGGATGATGATCAGCGTGTCGACCTTGTCCTGCAGCCGCTGGATGCCCTCTTCGGCCTGGAGGCGACGCTTGGCGCCCTCAAAGCTGAATGGCTTCGTCACCACGCCGATCGTCAGCGCGCCCGCCTCCTTCGCCACCTGCGCGACTAGGGGCGCCGCGCCCGTGCCCGTACCGCCACCCATACCGGCCGTCACGAACACCATCTCGCAGCCGCGCACCGCGTCCAGCAGCTCGTCGTGGCTCTCTTCCGCCGCGCGCAGTCCGCGCGCGGGGTCGCCGCCCACACCCAGCCCCTTCGTCAGCTTGTCGCCGACGCGGATCTTCACCTCGGCCGACGAATGTTGCAGCGCCTGCGCGTCCGTGTTCACGGCGACAAACTGCACGCCCGGGATGTGCTCGGCGATCATCCGGTTCACTGCGTTGCATCCGCCACCGCCCACGCCTACAACCTTGATCGGCGGCAACCCATCGGTGTACGTCTTGCTCATCGCTGACTCCCTTCGCTCTGTCTCCTGGCGCAACTCCCGGATCTCTTCCTCGAACATGGCGACCTGCGCGTAGCCCGGCGGCTCGCCCGCCGATCGCGGGCGTGGCTGCCGCTGGCGTGCGATCGGAACCGACTCCTCGGATGCCTGTACGTACTCCCCGTCCGTCATCATGTCGTCACCGAATCCCGCCATCCTGCCTCCTTGCGCTTCTCCGAGTCCATCAGTGTTCCGTCTCTCCGTCGCTCAGTCCTACTCCGGCAGCAATACGCGCGCCCAGTTGCCTACGCGGCGCCAGATGCCGCTCAGATCCAGCGAAGGCTTGGGCGCACGATGCCACGAACTGGCCTCCGCCTCGTTGACCGCCCACTGCAACAGGCCGACACTGGTGGCGTACGCCGGGTCGATCAGCAGGTCCGTCAGACCGTGCAGGTTCCGCGGCATGCCGACGCGCGCCGGCCAGCCCGTGACCTGCTCCGCCAGCAGGTCGATGCCCGCCAGCTTCGCGCCGCCGCCGGTGATGACGATCCCCGCCGAGATGACGTCGTCGTGCACTGCGCGCTTCACTTCCGCTGTGACCATCTCCAGGATCTCTTCCGTGCGCGCCTGGACGATCTCGCACAAGCGGCGCCGCGGCTCGGTCTTCGACCCCTCAGACCCGAACGCCTCGATCGTGATCTCCTCGCGCGCGTCCACCATGCTGGGGATGGCATGTCCCCAGGTGCGCTTCGCTTCCTCCGCCGCCTGATAGGGCGCTCGCAGCCCAACGACGATGTCCCGCGTCACGTGGTTGCCGCCGACCGGCAGCACGGCGGTGTGGTAGACGCTGCCTTCCAGGAACAAGGCGATGTCGGTCGTACCGCCGCCGATGTCGATCAGGACGACGCCCTGCTCTTTCTCTTCCTGATCGAGCACCGCTTCGGCGCTCGCAAGTGGCTGAAGAATCAAGCCGTCGACCTGCACGCCGACGTTCTCGACGCACTTTGTCAGGTTCTGGATGCTGCTGTCGATGCCCGTGACGATGTGGGTCTCGACGTCCAGGCGCGTGCCGTACATGCCGACCGGATCCGAGATGTGGTCCTGGCCGTCGACGACGTAGTAGCGCGGGATGACGTGGATGATCTCGCGGTTCGTGGGGATGCTCACGACGCGTGCGCCGTCCAACACCCGCGTTACGTCATCCGGCATGATCGGCCGTGTGCGGTCGGGGATGGCGATGATGCCGCGGTTGTTCAGGCAGGCGATGTGCTGCCCCGCAACGCCGACGTGTGCCGAAAGAATGCGGGTACCGCTCGACTTCTCCGCCTTGTCGATGGACGTCTTGATCGCCTCCGTCGCATCCCGGATGTTCTCCACCATGCCGCGGGAGAGCCCGGACGACGGTGCGATGCCGACGCCGAGGATACGCATGTCTGTCTCGGCCGCGATTTCGCCGACGACCGTGCAGATCTTGGTCGTCCCGATGTCGATTGAGGCGAATGTTCCTCCGCGGGTCATGGCTGCCTCCCTGGTCGTCGTTGGCTCGTCTGTCGCGGGCGCATCGACCCTCCCTCACTCACTGGAACGTCAGCCTGTCGCCGAAGCGCAGGTCCACCGCGTTCACGCTGACGTCGGACTGACGAGCCTGCTCGATCAGCACGTACAACGCTGCGATCTTGTAGTCGTAGTCGCGCGAATCGCCGAAGGTTACCCACAGCGGCGGCTCATCGGTCTCGGATCCCGACAGCACCGCCGTCAGTCCGGAGTTCTGCCGGTACACCAGTGCGAGCACCGCGCGACCAAACGCCGTCTGCGACTCGCGCACGAGCCGCGAGGCCAGCTGGATCGCACCCGCGTCGAGTCGCTCGCCCGTGTTGATGACGCGTCGCGGTTCTACCTCAACGATGAGCGGCGACCCCTCAGGCGCCGGACGCGCATCAAGCACGTAGCCGTCGATGTCGATCGGTACGTTCACGCCGTTGATCTGCCAGGAGCCCCAGACGGCGCGTTCCTCGACGGCGATCGACACGGCGCTCCAGTCCTGCTTCGTCACCGTCACGCTTCGCACGTTGGGCAGCGCGGCGACGCGCGCGCGCGCGCCGTCCACGTCGAGCGCGAACGTGCTGTGCCCGTCCAGTCCGGCTGCGGACCGCACTTGCTCTGGCGTCAGCGACACGGTCCCGCTCACCGAGACGTGCTGCACGGTGAGCCACGGCGAGTGGTAGACCCACCAGGCGCCGGCAAGGATCGCCGACACCATCGCCGCGACGACGACCAGGCGCGCCTGGAAGGGTGTGAGGACTGCGTGCGGTGCAGCTTTCTGCCGCCGCTGCACGCCGTGTTGGTCGGGCTCGCGCGTCTTGATCACGCGCCGTCTTCGCCCGGGCCGGGCGGCGCCGTAGGGCCACTTGCCCGGAGTTCGCACGTCAGGCATAGGCACCGCCTTCGGCCGTGCGCTCGCGCGATCGGCCGCCCGCGAACCGCTCAAGCGCCAGGTCGACGATGCGGCTGATCAACTCGCGGTAGGCGACGCCGGCCTTCGCCCAGAGCAACGGAAACATGCTTACCGGGCGGAAGCCGGGCAGGGTGTTGATCTCGTTGACCAGCGCTTTGCCGTCCGCTGTCAGGAAGAAATCGACGCGCGCGAACCCCGCGCCGTCGATCGCCTCGAAGGCGCGCAGGGCGGCCCGTTGCAACCGCGCGGCGACTTCATCGGACAACTCTGCGGGCGCTACGAGGCTGGCGCTGTCGTCGAGGTACTTTGCGCTGTAGTCGTAGAAGGCGCCGCTGGTTACGATCTCGCCAATCGGCGACGTCTCGGGCGCGTCGTTTCCCAGCACGCCGCACTCCACCTCGCGTGCCACGAGGGCCTCCTCCACAAGCACCTTGCGGTCCAGGGAGAAGGCGGCGCGCATCGCATCGCCCAGGTCCTCGCGCGAGTGCACGTGGCTGACGCCGACGCTGCTGCCACCGTTCGACGGCTTGACGAACGCCGGATAGCCGAGCGTGGCCTCGATCTCGCGCACAACGGCGTCCTCGTCCGCGCGCCACCGTCGCTCGAACAGCGTCAGCCCGCGGGCGACCTCCAGCCCGGCGCGCATGAACAGCTCCTTCTGAAGCGCCTTGTCCATGCCGAGAGCGCTCGCCGCGACGCCGCATCCGGCGTACGGGATGCCGAACATATCGAGCATGCCCTGCAGGGTGCCATCTTCGCCGTGTTCGCCGTGGACGAGCGGGAAGACCGCGTCCACGCCGCGCAGCGCATCCAGCACCTCGGCGCGCTCCAGCAACGGCGGCACGTCCGCCTCGATGCGTTTCTGGAACATCGCGTCCGGCCTGTCGAGCTGCGCGCGCGTCTCCGCGGGCGTCAACCAGCGACCTGTGCGCGTGACCCCGAAGGGCGTGGTCTCGAAGCGGCCGGGATCCGCCGCTTGCAGCAACTCCATGGCCGAAACGACGGATACTTCGTGTTCGACGGACTGGCCGCCGAAGACGACGCCAAGACGCAGCTTCGCCGTCACGCCAACGCCTCCCCCACCAGCGCCACTTCGTTCTGCAGCTCGATGCCGAACTGCGCTCGCACGCGCTGCTGCGCCTCGCGCATCAGCGCTGCGACATCGGACGCTCGCGCGGCGCCCAGGTTCTCGATGAAGTTCGCGTGCTTCTCGGAGACCTGTGCGTCGCCGATACGGTGGCCACGCAAGCCCACCGCGTCGATCAGGCGCCATGCGTGGTCGCCGGGAGGGTTCTTGAACGCGCTGCCGGAGTTGCGGCCGCGTGGCTGCGCTGCGAGGCGCTGCGCGTCGAGTTCGGCGATACGCCGCATCGACATGTCGCTGTCGCCCTTTCTTACGACGAGCTCGACCGACAGGACAACGCAACCCGCGCATTCGCCGCGCAAGATGGCGCTCGATCTGTACGACAGCTTCATGGCGCGGGCGGCCACGCGCCGCTGCTCGTTGGTCCCGTCGAGCATCGTCACCGCCAGCAGGACATCCGCCAGGCAGCCATCGTATGCGCCTGCGTTGTAGACGACGGCGCCGCCCAGCGTCCCCGGGATACCCGCGGCCCACTCGGTGCCGGCGTAACCGTCGCGAGCCAGCTGGCGCGCCAGCGACGCGAACGCTACGCCGGACTCCGCGCGGAAGACGAACGAACCGGCATCTCCGCTCGTGGGAGGGAGCGGCCCGTCGATATTCTTCGCCTGGTTGTCGATCACTACGCCACGGATGCCGCCGTCGCCGGCGAGAATGTTGCTGCCCGCACCGAGGATGAACACGGGCGCGCCGGCCGCGCGCGTGGTGATCACCGCGCGGGCGAGTTCGCCGGCGTTGCGCACCGTGATGAATACATCCGCCGGCCCGCCGATACCGAATGTCGTGTGGCGCGACAGCGGCTCGTCCGTTCTCACCGGAGCGATGGCGCGTAGTTGATCGATTAACTGGCGGTCCATACCCTCCACGCGCTCCTGCGACCCCACGGCATCCTGCGTCACCAGCGTCATCGCCTCCGCAGCCGCTCCAGCACCATCGTGCCAACGCTGTCCACATCCCCCGCGCCGACTGTGAAGAACACATCGCCCTCGCGCAGCCCGGACGCGATGCGGTCCGCCGCGTCCTCGAACGCATCGACGTATTCCGCGCGCGGCGAGGTCACCGCGGCGGCCAGGTCGGCGCCGCTCAGCCCGGCAACCGCTGTCTCGCGCGCCGCGTACGTGTGTGTGATGTACAGCGCGTCCGCCCCTTCGAAGCAGGTCTTCCACTCGTCCAGCAGGTAGGCGGTGCGCGTGTAGGTGTGCGGCTGAAACAGCAGCACGATCCGTCGACCCGGGAAGCGCTCGCGCGCCGCCGCGATGGTCCCGATGCGCACTTCCGTGGGGTGATGGGCGTAGTCGTCCATCACCGTCACGCCCGCCGCTTCCCCCACGCACTCGAAGCGCCGTTGCGCTCCCCGATACGACGCCAGCGCCGCCTGCATCACCGCGGTCTCGATGCCGATCGTGCTGCCGGTGGCGATGCCCGCCAGCGCGTTGCTGACGTTGTGCCGGCCCGGCAGCCCGATCGTGAACGTCCCGAACGGCCGTCCATCGCGCCCCACCTCGAACTGCTGTCCGCTCTCGTGCTGCGTGACGCCCCTCACCCGCCAGTCTGCCGGCCCGTCCACCGCGTACGTCTGCACGTCGCGCGCCTCGATGCCGCCCGCGCTCACGGCCTGCCGGACGCGCGGGCTGTCCGCGCAGGCGATCACGTGGCCGTCGATCGGCGTGCTGGCCATGAAGCGGGCGAAGGCCGACGCCATCTCCTCGACCGTGCCGTAGATATCCAGGTGGTCCGGCTCGATGTTCGTCACGACCGCCACGTCCGGCGTA
The DNA here is from genome assembly GCA_964421985.1 of uncultured Dehalococcoidia bacterium. Taxonomy (GTDB): domain Bacteria; phylum Chloroflexota; class Dehalococcoidia; order DSTF01; family JACRBR01; genus JANXYW01. Next base: position 27,213 of record CAYQZE010000010.1, read on the forward strand.
TAGCTGAGGAACGCGCGGTCGTACTCGTCCGCCTCGACGACGATGTACCTGCCATCACCGGCCGCCGCGTTCGAGCCGAGGCTGCGCACTTCGCCGCCGATCAGATACGTCGGGTCGAGCTTGGCCTCGACCAGCATGTGGGCGATCAGTCCGCTGGTGGTCGTCTTCCCGTGCGTGCCGGCCACCGCGATGCTGTAGCGCCCCTCCATGAGGCGCGCGACCATCTCGGCGCGCTTGATGACCGGAATACCGCGCCGCCCGGCCTCGGCGATCTCGGGGTTGTCGCCTGGCGCAGCCGATGTGATGACGACGAGTTCCGCATCGCCGACGTTCTCCGCTGCGTGACCGATCGTGACGCGCACGCCGAGCGCGGCCAGCTTCTCCGTCATCGCACTCGCTCGCTGGTCCGAGCCGCCGACGTTGTGCCCCCATGCGTGCAGGATCTGCGCGATCGCGGACATGTGCGCGCCGCCGATGCCGACCAGGTGTACGCGCGACGGCACATTCGCTGTCTTCAAGCCGCCGCCTCCATCACCACGCGCGCCAGATCTCGTGCCGCGTCCGGTCGCGCCAGCCGCTTCGTCGCGGCGCGCATGCTTGCGAGGCGCGCATCGTCGGCGAGCAGTTCGATGATCGTCGCCGCCAGCCGATCGATGTCGCTGTTGCGCAGCACCACCGCGGCGCCCTCGTCCTCGAGGAATTCCGCGTTTGGCGCCTGCGACCAACCCTCGTACTCGCCGGGGATCAGCACGGCCGGCGTACCTGCGGCGGGCAGCTCGCCTAGCGTCGACGCGCCGGCGCGCCCGACGACGAGATCAGCAGCGATCAGCGCGGCCGGCATGTCGTCCATGTAGGGGCTGACGACATAGCGCGCTTGCTGCGGCGGTGTGAGCAGTGCCAGCCGCGCGCGAGCGACATCTTGACCCGCAGCGCCGGTGATGTGCAGCAGGTAGCAGCGGTCGAGAAGCTGAGGCAGCGCTCCCCATATCGCGTCATTGATCGCGCGGGCGCCCAGGCTGCCCGCCGTCACCAGAAGCACCTTCTCGTCCCGAGGCAGGCTCAGCCGCGCTCGCGCGGCAGGGCGATCGAGCGTCCAGAACTCGCCGCGCACGGGGTACCCGACGACGGACGTCTTCTTCGACGGCAGGTGCGCCAGCGCGCGCTCGGACGTTGTTGCGACCTTCGTCGCCAGCCGGGAGAGCAGGCGCACGGCCCACCCCGGCGTCACGTCGGGCAGGTAGACCACCAGCGGCCGGCGCAGCAGGCGTGCCGCGACGCCCACCGGGACGCTGGCGTAGCCCCCCGTGGCGAAGACGACCTGGGGATTGAAGCGCGACACGATCCATGCGGACCGCACAACGCCCAGAGCGAGACGCAGGCTGTTGGCCACGAACGTCAACGGCGAGGACACCCGCAGCGCGCCCGCCGGTATCGACCGGAAGGCGATGCCCTCGGCCGGGACAATCGTCTCGTCGATGCGGCCGCGGACGCCGATGTACAACAGCTCGGTCGCGTTCCCAGCCTCGCGCCCGGCGTCCCGCAGCGCGCGGGCAACGCAGATGCCGGGGTACACGTGGCCGCCGGTGCCGCCGCCCGCGAGTATCACCCTCACCGCGCTCCCTTCCGGTCTGCCGCGCGATCCGGCCAGCCGCGTGCCTCGCCGCGCTGTTTCGCCGCCGGCTTCTTCCGCGCGGGCCGCACGATCTTGTCGGAGCCGTCGACGGCTTGCGGCCGCTGCCCCACCGACTTCGCATCGACGCCGAACCGCGAGACGCTGAGCAGAATCCCAACGCCCGCCAGCAGGGCCAGCAGCGCCGAGCCGCCGTAGCTGAGGAACGGCAGCGGGATGCCCGTCAGCGGCATTGAGCGTGTGATGCCGCCGATGTTGATCAGCGCCTGGAATCCGATCCATGAGACGATGCCCACCGCCAGGAGCGAGCCGAAGTCGTCGCGCGCCCGGAAGATGACGCGGAAGCCCCGCACCATCAGCAGGGCGAACAACAGCATGACGATCGCGCAGCCGATGAAGCCCAGCTCCTCGCCGATGATGGCGAAGATGCCGTCGGTGTGCGCGCCGGGCACGTAGAAGAACTTCTGCCGGCTGGCGCCCAACCCGAGCCCGTGGGCGCCGCCGCTGCCCAGCGCGATCAGCAGCTGCAGCGTGTGGAAGCCACGGCCGCTGGGGTCGTCCTCGGCTCTGATGAAGGCGAAGATGCGGTCAGCCCGGTACTCGCCCGTCACGACCAGCATCGACGCGGCGATGCTCGCGATGCCCCCGAACGCCGCAAGATGCGTGAGCGACGCGCCGGCAACGAACACCAGCGTGCCCGTGGTGAGGACGACGACGATCGTCGTGCCGAGGTCCGGCTCCAGCATGATCAGTCCGGCGGCGAACCCCACGAGTACGACGAAGGGGAAGAATCCCGTCCAGAAGTCCTTCACGTTGTTGCCGCGGCCCGCCAGCCACGCGGACACGTAGATGATCAACGCCAGCTTGGCGAACTCGCTCGGCTGAAGCGGCGGGATCGGACCGCCGATGCGGATCCAGCGCGTCGCGCCGTTGTTCTCGACGCCGATGCCCGGCACCAGAACGGCCGCCAGGCTCAGGAGGGCGCCCAGCATGAGCAGCGGGCTGACCACGCGCAGCTGCCGATAGTCGCTCTTCATGAGCACCCACATCAGCACAGCGCCGGTGATGGCGAACATCACCTGGCGCAGCAAGAAGTAGTTGGCGTCGCCGAACTCCAGCAGCCCCAGCGCGAAGCTGGAGCTGTAGACCGCCACAACGCCCATCACGACGAGCACGCCCACCGAGGCCATGATCACATAGTCGGGGTTGCTCGTGCGCAGACGGGAAGGATGCGCCGTGATACCCATCTAGTGCCTCTTCCCGGCCATGCCGCGCACAAGGCGCCGGAACTCCTCGCCGCGGTCCTCGAAGTTCGCGTACGCGTCGAAGCTCGTACATGCCGGCGATAGCAGCACGACATCGCCGGCGCTCGCCATATCACGCGCCTCGCGCACGGCCTCCGCCAGCGTCGCGACGCGCACGAGTTGTGGCCGTTCCTCCTGCGATACCGATGCCGCGTTCGCCTCGACCGCGGCCTCCAGCAGCGGGCCGTCGGCGCCGAAGAAGATGATGCCGGCGCAACGTCGCAGCGCCTCCTGCGCCAGCTCGTCCTTCGGCAGGTGCTTGTCTTTGCCGCCGAGCAGCAGCACGAGCGGCTCGTCGAAGGCGCGGATGCCAGCCAGCGCGCGCTCCGGTGTGGACGCGATGCTGTCGTTGATGTAGCGGGCGCCATCGACGTCGCCCACGTCCTCCAGCCGATGCGGCACCGGCTCGAATGATCGCACGGCCTGCGCGATTGCGTCGAGCGGCACGTCCGCCGCGGCGGCGATCGCAGTCGCGGCGAGCACGTTCGCGACGTTGTGCATGCCGCGCAGGGGGATGTCCGCCAGCGGCAGCACCATGGACTCGATCTTGTCGCGGCGGAGGAAGATCGCACGATCGCGGACGAACGAGCCGCTTCCCGGCACGCGCTCGCTCAGCGTGAAGAACGATGGCTGCGCCGGCGTCAGATCCGTCATCGCGGCGCTCAAGTCGTCATCGAGATTGAGCACGACGTGATCGTCTGCGGTCTGGTACCGCACGAGGTTCTGCTTCAGCGCGACGTACTGATCCCAGGAGAACTGATCGAGGTGGTTCGGCGTTACGTTCAGCACGGCCGCGATGTGGGGGCTGTGATCGGTGAGCTGGAGCTGCGTGTGGCTGATCTCGATCACGGTCCACGTCCGCTCGTCGATGCCATCCAGCAAACCCAGCAGGCCGCTGCCGATGTTGCCGCCGACCCTGTACGCCCGCTCGTCTGCGGCCATCATCGCGGCGACAAGGCTGGTGGTGGTCGTTTTGCCGCTGCTGCCGGTGATGCCGATCGTCGGCCCGCAGCAGTGCTCCAAGAAGTAGCGGGTCATCGAACTCACGGGCACGCCGCGCTCGCGCGCCGCTGCGATGACAGGGATGCTCTGGGGGACCGATTGAGAGACGAAGACCAGATCGCTGGTGGCGATGTCGTCGACGCGCTGTGGGCGGCTGAGTGCGTATTCGATGGAGAGGCCCTCAAGCTGCTTCATGCGCTCGGTGAGGGCAGCGGGAGATTTGGAATCGCAAACCGTGACGATCGCGCCGTGCGTTGCCGCGTACCGCGCCACATCCACGCCTTCGATCCCGAGACCGATCACGGTCACCCGTTTCCCCACCAGGAAGTCTCGTTCACCTGTCATATCACGTTAGCAATTCCCTGTCAAGCATCGCCCGGCTCGTTTCCGAGGTCCTACCAGGCGGCGAGCGCGACGCCCGCCATCGCTCCGACGACACCCAGAGCGATGAAGCGAGCCGTCACCGTCGTCTCATGCCAGCCCAGCTTCTCGAAGTGATGGTGGATCGGCGCCATGCGGAAGACCCGCCTGCCCAGCAGGCGGTACGACCCGATCTGTATGACGTCGGAGGCCATCACGATCACGAACACCACGCCGATGACCGGCAGCAGCAGCCACCAGCCCGTGAGCAGCGCGACGGTCGCCAGCGCCCCACCCAGCGGAAGGGCGCCGCTGTCGCCCATGAAGATCCGCGCTGGGTACGCGTTCCAGTACAGGAAGCCGAGCAAGGCACCGGCAGTCGCGAAGCAGAACGTCGCCACGCCCGTCTGGTGCTGCATCAGCGCGATCGCCCCGAAGGCGACGAACGCGACGCTCGTCGTGCCGCCCTCCAGCATGTCCAGCCCGTCCGTCACGCCGACGGCGCTCGTGGTGGCGACGATCACGAGCACGACGACCGCAACATACGCAAAGCCGATGTCGTACGTGCCCGCGTGGTGGGGGACGAGCATCCGCGGCGCGTCGATTCGGTCGTAGAGCACCCATGCGGCGATGGCGCCGACGACCGCGTAGCCCGCAAGCTTCAGGAGCATGCTGCGCCGGTCGTGCGCCTCCCGGCGCTCCCGGCCGACGAGGGTGCCCAGGTCGTCGTAGAAGCCGACGCCGCACAGCGCCAGCATGACCCCAAGGGGCAGCCAGACGTCGCTGTCTTTGGGGATCGCGGCGGTCAGGGTGATCACCGCGCTGACGCCGACGATCAGCAGTCCGCCAAGCGTTGGCGTGCCCGCCTTCGACAAATGCGATTCCGGACCGTCGCTGCTGATCGCCTTGCCGAGTTTCTGCCGCCGCAGGTACGAAACGTACGGCCCGCCGATGATCGCCGAAGCGATCGCCGCGATACATCCTGCCAGCAGCGCATGCGTCATGCGCGGGCCTCCAGCGCTTCCACCACCGTCTCCAGCGCTAGCGCGCGCGATCCCTTCACCAGCACGACGTCTCCCGGCGCCAGCTGCGACGCCAGTGCCGGCGCGATCTCCGATTTGTCCATCATGATGTGCACGTCGGCGTGCCCCGCCTGGAACGCCGCGTCGCCGATCCACCGTCCAAGATCACCAACGGCGAAGATCACGTCGGCGACTTCCGCTGCCCGGCGGCCGATCTGGATGTGGCCATCGTGCTCCGCCGCGCCCAGCTCGCGCATGTCGCCCAGAACCGCAAACTTCCGGCCCGCGACTTCGCCCAGCAGGTCCAGCGCCGCGCGCATCGAGTCCGGACTGGCGTTGTAGGTGTCATCGATGATCGTCGAGCCGTTGACGCCGCGATGGGCCGACAGCCGGGTCGGAATCTGCGCAGCCGTCAGCGCGTCGGCGATGTCGGTGAGCGCGATGCCGTCGACGATACCGGCGGCGGCCGCCGCAAGCGCGTTGTGCACCATCGCGCGACCGGGCAGCCGGGAGTACACGGCCGCACGCTGGCCATCATGCACGAGTGTGAAGCGCACGCCCGCCAACCCGCGGCTGTCGATCTCCTCCGCGCGCACGTCCGCCTCTGCCGAGAGCCCGTAGGTGATCACGTCGGCGGCCGTCCGCTCCGCCATCGCGGAGACGCGTGGATCATCAAGGTTGAGGATCGCGTCGCCTGCCGGGGGAAGCGCCTCGACCAGCTCAGCTTTCGCGTCGGCGATCGCCTCGATGCTGCCGAGCCGCTCCATATGCGAGGGACCGACGTTGGTGATGATGCCGGTCTCCGGACGCGCGATATCGCACAACAGCGCGATCTCGCCTGCCGCCCACATGCCCATCTCCAGCACGGCGCGTTGGTGGCGCGTCGTCGCCTCCAGCAGCATCAGCGGCAGGCCGATCTCGCTGTTGAGGTTGCCTTCGTTCTTCAGCACGTGGTAGCTCACGTCGAGCACCGCCGCGGTCAGCTCTTTGGTCGTCGTCTTACCCACGCTGCCCGTCACGGCTACGACCTTCAGCTTCGAGCGCGAGGCCCGCCGCAGCCGTGCCAGATCTTGCAGCGCCGACAAGGCGTGCGGCACGACGTACTGCGCGATATTCGCTTCGATCGGACGTTCGACGATTGCGCCGGTCGCGCCGCGCTGGGCTGCGTGCGCCACGTAGTCGTGACCATTCACGCGCTCTCCGCGCAGGGCAATGAAGATGTCGCCGCGCCCGGCCTTCCGCGAATCGACCACGGCGTGGCGAAACCGCATGGGCCCTACCGAGGGAGCGCGGATCAACGTTGGGCGGAGCGCTGTGGCGATCTCTTTGGCGGTGATCATCTGCGGTGCCGGCCTGCCTTCGGCATCGTATGGTGCGAATTGCGCACCTTCATTCGGTCGACTGCTTTCGCCCCCTGCCCCGTCGCCCCAGCGGGCCGGACCGGCGTCCGTCCGCCGTCCGAAGCCTTCGTGCTCTAGGGATCCGTTGCGACCAGTTGCGGGCCATCCGGCTGCACGCCGAGATAGGCGAGGATGCTGGGCGCGAGGTCGGCGAACACGGGCGCCGAGACCTGGCCCCCGAGCCGGTCTTCCTTGAAGTCCAGCTTCACCAGCACGATGATCTTCGGGTCGTTGACCGGCGCGAACCCAATGAACGAAGCGACGTTGCCGTCGCGCACAGCGCCGTCGGCGAGTGTGGCGCCGGTGGTCGTGCCGGTCTTGCCCGCCACGTGATAGCCCTTGATCGCCGCCAGGTGGCCGGGATTGCCCTCGACAACCTGGTTCATCATATCGGTTACGGTCGTCGCCGTTTGCTCGCTCATTACCTGGCGGACAACGACTGGGCTGAAGCTGCGCCGCCCGTCCGGCGTGTCGATCTCCTGCAGGATGTAGGGCCGCATCAGGCGCCCTCCGTTTGCGATCGAACCGATCGCCGTGATGACCTGCAGCGGTGTCGCGGCGATGCCCTGTCCGAAGCTATTCGTCGCCAGATCGACCTCCGTCCACGCCGGATCGGTGTTCGTGCGGACGAGCCCGTCGGGTTCCCCGCCGAGCCCCACATGGGTCGCCTCTCCGATGCCGAACCTCCGCACGTAGCTATAGAAGGCATCGGGGCCAATGAGACCGCTCATCCAGACTGCGCCGGTATTGAGGCTCCGCTGCAGCACGCGCGTCACCGAGGTGATGCCGTTCACGCTGTAATCCCAGTTGCGGATGGTCGATGAACCGATGTAGGCGGCGCCGATGTCATCGTAGGTGCTCTCCGGGGTCACCAGACCCATATCGATCGCCATCGACGCCGTCAGCGTCTTGAAGACGGAGCCGGGCTCGTAGACATCGGTCACCGCCCGATCGCGGAAGAGCGACTGGTTCGGGTTTTTCAGGTTGAGCTGCGAGAGCTTGAAGCCGGGCCTGCTCGCCACGGCCAACAACGCGCCGGTCTTCGGTTCCATCACGATGATCGATCCGCCAAGGGCGCCGTTCGTCGCGATATTTGACTCCAGCTCCCCTTCGACCAATCGCTGGATGTACCGGTCGATCGTCAACTCGATGTTCCCGCCCGCCTTGGGCGCCTGCCCGATCCGTTCGGCACCCAGCGAAAGCCTGTTTCCGATGCTGTCGCGCTCGTAATACACGGTGCCCGGGATGCCGCCCAGCTCCCTGTCGAAGTCGCGCTCGACGCCGGTCAGCCCGGTCTGGTCGCGCCCCACGAATCCGATCAGCGTCGACGCAAGGTCACCCTCCGGGTAGAAGCGCTTGGTGGTGCGCACCATGTGCAGCCCGAGCGCGTCGGCATCCCGCACGGACGCCCCCTTGCTGAAGTCGAGTGCTGCGCTCGCGAGGTAGAGCCCCTTGCTTTCCTTCCGTACCTCCGTCACGAGTTCATCAGGCTGGCGCGCGACCAGCGGCGCGATGATCGCCGCCGCCCGCCGGGCGTCGTCCAGACGCTGCCATGCGCTCCGGTCGATGAATACATCGAACGCATCGACCGTCGTCGCCAGTGGATAACCGTTGCGGTCGAGGATCGCGCCACGCGCGGCGCGCACTTCCTGCTGTCCGAAGTGTTCGTTGTTCGCCTGGGCGCGATAGTGCTCCGCATCTACAAGCTGTACGAAGGCGACGCGCGCCATCAGCGCCGCGCTGCCGAGCGCGAACACCGCCGCGAGCACCCAGAGGCGCCCGTTCATCCGCCCGCGCTGTCCGAACATCGACTCCCTCGCGCGGCCCGGCGCCGCCCGTGCCCTAGAACGATGGCAGCGACTTGATCAAACGCTTCCACATCGGTTCGCCGGCCTGGCCCGGCATGGCCGGCTCCGGCGGCAGAAATCGCGTGGGTAACGACTGGCGATCAGGCACCGTGTGATTCACCGTCAAGTACAGCTTCCGCTGAGCCGGCACCAGGTGAAGGCGGGTCTGCGCTTCCCAGCTGACGCGCGCCAGCGACGACAGTCCCGCCACTTCCGCTTCGATTGCGCGGTTCTCCGCCAGTCGCTCAGCGTGCTGGCGCTGCAGGTCGTTGATCGCGTAGCCGGTGCTGGTCAGCCGGCTGAACTGGTTCACCTGGAATCCCGCGGCGACGATGACCAGCCCCACGGCCGCTGCCAACAGCAGCCTGCCGCCACGTGGCCGGCCGAACACACGCGGAGGCGCGACGATTGCCGGCCGTTGAAGCGCTGCCATGAGCGCCTCCTACGCCGCGTATTCAGTGATGCGTTCCGCGGCGCGAAGCTTCGCGCTGCGCGCGCGCGGGTTCGCGGCGACCTCGCTCAAGGTCGGCTTCAGCGCGCCCTTCGTGACGGCGCGCAGCGTCGCCTTGTGTCCGCAGCGGCACTCGGGCAGTCCGGGCGGACAGATGCAGTCGCGCGATTCACGCTGGATGTACTCCTTGACGATACGGTCTTCCAGCGAGTGGTAACTGAGCACGGCGAGCCGTGCCCCAAAGCCGAGCAGGCCGTGGGCCTGAGGAAGTGCGGCGGCTAGCGAAGCTAGCTCTTGATTGACCGCGATGCGGAGAGCCTGAAACGTCCTGGTGGCGGGGTGGGTGTTCGCATGGGCTCTCCTACCCACGGCCTGCTCGACGGCTTTGGCTAGTTCGGCGGTCGTCCGAATGGGACGTCCCGCAACGATCCGGCGGGCGATCCTGCGGCTCGCCGGGTCCTCTCCATACTTAAAGATCAGGTCGGCCAGGTCGGCCTCCGCGTACGTGTTGACGATCTCCTCGGCGGTGATCCCTTCGCCGCCGAAGCGCATATCGAGCGGCGTGTCGCGCCGGAAGCTGAATCCCTCTCCTTCGGCGAGCTGATAGGAGGAGAGGCCCAGGTCCAACAGCACTCCGTTCACGGGCGCGAACTCCATCTGGCGGCAGATCCGGCCGATGTCACGAAAGTTCCCCTGGACGAGCCGGAAGGCACCTTCGAACTGGCTGAGCCGCGCCCGGCTACGTTCGACCGCCGCGGTATCGGCGTCGATGCCGAGCAGCGTGCCGCCGGGCTGCGCGCGCTGGAGGATGGCCTCGGCATGGCCGGCGTCGCCGAGCGTACAATCGACATAACGACCACCCGGTCGTACCTCCAGGGCACTCAGCACCTCATCGAGCATCACGGGTGTGTGGATGCTCGGCATTGTCAGCGATCCCGTGGTTCGACCGACTCCAACAACGTCGCCAGCTGCCCGTCGACGCGCGCCATCTCCGATTCGTAGGAAGCCGGGGACCAGATCTCCAGGTACTCCCCAGCCCCCAGGACGAGGACTTTCGCCGAAAGCCCGGCGAACTCTCGCAACGGCCCGGGAATGAGAATCCGATTCTGCTTGTCGAGCTCCGCGTGGACCGACCGGGAGAAGAAGATCGCCCGTAGATCGCGCCCGCGCTGGTGGAGCGCCGTCTCGGCTGTGTACTCGGACGCCAGCGTGGTGAACGCCGCCTCGGTATAGACGCGCAGGCACCTGTTCGGGGAACCCTGGCTGAGCACGATCCCATCCCGGAACGCGTCGCGATAGCGAGGAGGGAGCGGAAGCCGCCCCCGCTCGTCCATCGCATAGTCGAAGGTTCCGAGGAATAGCACTGGATCGCGTGTCCTGCCGGGTGCTCATCGGGTCCATCCGTAGCCAGATTTCCCACGAACCCCCAGAGTTTACCATCGAACCTCGACATGTCAAGTGGTTTGCAGGCCAAATCTCCCATGAATTACCATATCTGATACCTCAATCACTCAAGCAGCACCCAACGCGGGCCTGCCTGTTACGATGCCGCCATGATCCGCGCGGGAATTCTCACCGTGAGCGACGCGGGCAGCCGCGGCGGGCGCGTCGACACCAGCGGCGCGGCGATCCACGAGTTGTTGCTGGCTCTGGGCGCGGACGTCGCGTGTCATGAGGTCGTGCCCGACGAACGTGCACGTATCGCTGCTACGCTGCGGACGTGGTGCGATGCCGGCGGCATCGATCTCGTCCTTACGACCGGCGGCACGGGCCTGGCCGCCCGGGATGTCACGCCGGAGGCGACGCTGGACGTGGGGGAGCGTCTGGCGCCGGGCATCGCGGAAGCCATGCGCGCAGAGGGCTTGCGCCACACGCAGAAGGCGATGTTGAGCCGGGCGGTCGCCGTCGTACGGGGCCACACGCTCATCGTGAACTTCCCGGGGAGCGAGAGGGGCGTCCGCGAGAGCTTCGCGGCGATACGAGACGTCCTCCCGCATGCTGTCGAGTTGCTCCAGGGCATCACGGAACATCCGCGGGCGCCACGGCAACCAACCCCTCCGCCGGCGTAACATCTGCGCAACACGGGCGCGTTCTCTGACAGCGGCGCGATAGGCTATACTCGTCCGGACTCTCACTATCTCTCGTGTGCATGGCGGACGCCGGCGCGTGCCGCCCTGCCGCGCGACCTGCAAGTGCCGGCTTGACGGCAGGGAACGCTGCGCATGACCGCACGCACGCTGGCCTGGACCGGCTTCATCGCGCTCGCCGCGTTCGCCCTTATGGCGGCGAGCCGTCTCGCCATCCTCGATCCCGTCGAGAACATCACGTTCAACTTCACGTCGCCGGTTCAGGCCGCGATGCGAGGCGTCACGCAACCCGTCGCGGATTGGGTGAACAACATCACCGACGCCGGTGCGCTGTCCGACGAGAACAAGCAGCTCCGCGACGACAACGAACGCCTGACGAATGACATCGCTCGTCTGCGAGAAGACGCCATCCAGCAGCAGGGCGCCAGCGACCTCAACGCTGTCCGCCAGCAGTTCCCGAACGACGTGTTCATTGCGGCATCGGTGATCTCTCGGGACTCAAGCAGCGTGCGGTCGATCGTGGCCATCGACCGCGGTTCGACAGACGGCGTGCGCGAAGGGCAGATCGTCGTGTCGGAAGGGCGTAGCCTGGTCGGCACGATCTCGAAGGTATTTGGCGGCTACGCCTGGGTGACACTCATCACCGATCCGAAGAGCGCCGTGAGCGCCATCGTCCAGGAGTCGCGCGCCGAGGGCGTAGTCGCGGGCAACTATGACGCCTCGTTGAACATGGAGTTCGTCGGACAGGGTGCGGCGGTCAAGAAGGGCGACTTCGTGCTGACGTCGGGCGTAGGCGGCGGCTACCCGGCGGGCATCGTCATTGGGCGCGTGTCCACGGTGCAGAAGACCGACCAGGATCTGTTTCAGAGCGTCAGCGTCGACCATCTCGCCAGCCTTTCGAACATCGAACGCGTGCTCGTGTTGACGAGCTTCGAGCGACAGAAGCTGGAGCAGCCCTGATGCGGTACTGGACCGGCGCGTCGGTGGCGCTGTTTCTCGCGCTGATACAGGCGTCGTCGATCGAGCAGTTCAAGGTGCTCGGCGTGACACCCAACCTGCTCCTTGTGCTGCTCGTGTCGTGGCTGGTCGTGCGAGGACTCGACGACGTACTGCCGATGATCGCCGTGGCCGGCATTACGATGGGGTTCGTGGCGCTGCAGACGCCCGGCCTCATCCTGCTGGCACTTCTGCCCATCGTAGCGCTTGGTGTTGTGCGAGAGCAGCACGTGATCCACAGCGACATGCTGCTGACGCTGGCGTCTGTGCTGGTGGCGACGGTCGCGTACGAGGCGATCATCGTCGTAACGCTGGCCCTATCAGGTGGCGGCTACGATGTCGCGGCGGCGCTGCGCGGCGCCATTGTTCCATCGGCGATCGTCAACGTCATGTTGACACCGCCGGTCTATCTGTTCATGCGCCTGGCACGGCCCGGCCTGCGGCGAAACCGGCTCGCCTACTAGAAGCTTGCGCAACCGCGTGGCGCGGCGATCTTCCGCGCGGCCCCGAAGGACGAAATGGGAATACTTGCGGGCAGCAGTAAACGGCGAAGGTGGCGCGCGGAACGCGCGGAAGCTGCCGATCCTCGCCAGCAGATCAACCAGAAGCTCTGGCTGCTACGTCTCGTCGTCCTCGCCGCGTTCGCCGCGCTGGTGATCCAGCTCGGTCGTCTTCAACTCATTCAAGGCGACCACTTCCAGCAACGCGCCGAACTCAACCAGTTGCGCATCGAGCCGGTGATCCCGACGCGCGGCGTGATCTCGGACCGCAATGGCGTGCCCGTCGTCACCAATGTCCCCGGCTTCTCCGCAGGCATCGTTGCCGCTGACGTACCGGAAGGTCGCGAGCTGCAGATTGCCGCCGGGCTCGAGAGTCTGCTGGGCGTCCCCGCGCTCGAGACCACGCTCCGCATCGAGGCGGCGCGCAAGGGGAAGAATCCGTTCGAGACCGTGATCGTCAAGGACGGGCTCGACCAGGCGGCGGCGTTCCATCTTCGCGAACAGCTGCCGGATTTCCCGGGCGTGCGGGTGGTCGTCGACCCCGTGCGCAGCTATCTCGCCGGGGCGGTTCTCAGTGATGTGCTGGGCTATACCGGGCGCGTGGACGAGGAGGACTTCGTCACGCTCGAGGAACAGGGGTATCTGGCCAGCGACCGCATTGGCAAGGCGGGCGTCGAGGCAACCTACGAGCGGTACCTGCGCGGTAGCGTCGGGCGGAAGGAGATCGAGAAGGACGCGAGCGGGCGCGAGCTGCGGACGATCGCCGAAGACCCCCCGAAGCCGGGCCACGATCTCGTCCTGTCGATCGATCTCGACCTGCAGAAGAAGGCGAGCGACCTGCTTCAGACGGCCGCGGGCGGCGGACAGGCGGCAGCCGTGGTCATGGACGTGCATACCGGCGAAGTGCTGGCGCTTGTTTCGCTACCGATGTACGACAACAACGTCCTGTCCGGCAAGATCGACGAGGCGCGGCTCCAGCAGTATCTCGACGACCCCAAGAAGCCGCTCGTCAATCACGCGCTCGCCGAGCAGTACGCCCCCGGATCGATCTTCAAGCAGGTGACCGGGGCGGCGGCCCTGCAGGAGGGCATCGCACGCCCGTCAACCACGATCACGAGCAATGGCTACATCACCATCCCCAACCAGTACGACCCTTCGATTCTCTACACATTCAAGGACTGGCGTGCCCTGGGGACGCTCGATTTCTACGGCGGGGTGGCGATGTCTTCGGACGTCTACTTCTACTACCTGTCGGGCGGCTATCACGCGTTCGGGCAGAACTTCGACGGGCTTGGCGTCGAGCGCCTGGCGCGGTACGCGCGTCAGTTCGGCCTCGGCCGCAAGACAGGCATCGATATCGCCGGCGAGGCGGATGGCAACATCCCCGACACGGCCTGGAAGAAGCAGACGTTTGGCGACGACTGGTTCCTCGGCGACACGTACAACATGGGTATCGGGCAGGGGTTCGTCACGGCCACCCCGATCCAGATGGTGCGCGTTACCGCCGCCGTCGCGAATGGGGGCACGCTGCTCACACCGCGCGTCGTCCGCGAAGTACGCGATCAACAGCGGCACGTGATTGTGCCGGCCGAACCCAAGATGGAAGGCAACGTGGGCGTCAGCGCGTCGAACCTGGCGATCATGCGCGATGCGATGATGCAGGCCGTGAGCTGGGGAAGCGCCAATCTGGCCGCGCTGCCCGATCTCAAGGTTGCAGGAAAAACCGGCACGGCCGAGTTCGGGGAGCGGTTCCCGGACGGTTCGTACGAAACGCATGCCTGGTTCAGCGGCTTCGCTCCGGCCGACGACCCCCAGGTGGCGATCACCGTCTTTCTGGAGCGGGGCGTCGGCGCGACGAACGCCGCACCCGTCGCGGCGAAGATCCTCGATTACTACTATCACCGCACCGGTCAGCAGACAGGCGTCGCCCACCAAGCGCCGATGGGGGTGACGCCGTGAACCTCCGCAACACGCCAACACGCGAGTTCGACTTCGTGCTCTTGCTGGCGGCGGTGGCGCTCACGGCCTACGGCGCGTTGCTCATCTACAGCGGCAGCCTGACGACCTACGGCTCGCCCGGGCAGGCGCTCTCGCACCCGGTCTCGCGGCAGGCTGTGTTCGCGGCGTTCGGCCTCGCCCTGATGCTGCTGCTCACGCGCTTCAACTACCGCGCCTTCGGTCCGCTGAGCCTGACCTTGTATGCCGTTTCGATCGCCGCGTTGCTCTTCGTCTTCGTCTTCGGCGTCAGCGCCTACGGATCGCGCCGGTGGATCATTGTGTTCGGGACGCAGGTTCAGCCCTCCGAGATCGCCAAGGTCACGACCGTCATCTTCCTCGCAAAGTACTTCTCCGATCACGAGGAGCAGATGAACTCGCTCCGAGTGTTCTTGATGTCGGTCGCCATCGCTGTCGTGCCGGCGGCGCTGGTGCTGATTGAACCCGACCTCGGATCCGCCATCGTCTTCGGCGTGATCTGGCTGGGTATGGTGGTCATCGCCGGTGTGCGTCCGGCGCACCTCATCGGGTTCATCGCGACGCTGCTCGCGCTCGCGCCGTTGGCGGTGTCCTTCGCGCAAAACTACCAGCGCGAACGCATCGACATCTGGCTCGATCCCAACAAGGACTCTCTCGGTACGGGCTACAACATCTTGCAGGCGGAGATCAGCATCGGTTCGGGAGGGCTCTTCGGCCGGGGCTTCACGCACGGCACGCAGACGCAGCTCGACTACCTGAGGACGCAGACGACCGATTACATCTTCAGCGTCGGTGCGGAGGAACTGGGGTTCGCCGGGGCGATGGTGCTGTTCGCGCTCTTCATCGCGCTCCTCTTCCGTTGCCTGAGGATCGCCGGACTGGCCGACGACGCCTTCGGGCGGCTGATAGCGGTGGGTGTCATGACGTTCATTCTGTTCCAGGTGTTTGTGAACATCGGCGTAAACATTAGACTGGTGCCGGTGACGGGCGTTCCGTTGCCGCTGGTGAGCCAGGGCGGCAGCTCGCTGATTACGGTGCTGGCGTCGTTGGGAATACTGCAGAGCATCCTTGGTCATCGACGCAAGCGCGGCCGGCGGATCTGACACGCGGGACGGTGGGTTCCTTTCCAGCCGGCTTTTCGCAGCCGTGCGCGTCGCCGCGACGCTCGCCATCGTCGCCGGGCTGATCGCCAAGCTGTCGCCGGGCGATCTGGTGGATACGGCGCGCGACTCCAATCTCTGGCTGCTGCTCGCGGCGTTGGGTGTGATGGTGGTCGTGCAGGCGCTCGTCGTCGTCAAGTGGATGACGCTGCTGCGGGCTCGCGATGTCGAGGCGGCCGCTCTGCCGATCATCCGCGCGTACTGCGTCGGCAATCTCCTCAGCAACGTGCTGCCCACGGGCGTCGGCGGCGATGTGTATCGCGTCTACCGCATCCAGGGCGAAGCCAACGCCCGCGTCGCCGACGTCACGATGAGCGTGCTGTATGAGCGCGCCACCGGTTACGCGGCGATGACCTGCCTCGGCGCGCTGGGGGCGGCGTTTTACTACGGCAACGTCGCCGTCGGAGCGCTCGCGCTGGGCGCAGGAGCGTTCGCCGCAGTTGTGCTCGCCGTGATCCTGCCGCGGGTGCCGTTCCCCGCCGTGCGGCACGATCACTTCCTGCGCAACCTGCTCGCCCATCGCCGCGAGTTGATGGCCGTCTACCAGATGGCTGTGTTCTCGCTCGTCATCCAGGCGCTCTATATCTCGACGATCGCGTTGATCGGGCGCGCCTTCGGGATTCACGTCTCGTGGTGGTACTGGGCCTTCGTCACGTGGGTCGTGGCCCTCGCCGTGCTGACGCCCCTCACGCTCGGTGGACTCGGCGTCCGTGAGTCGAGCTTCTCGGCGCTGACCAAGCACGCCGGCGCCACCGCTGCGCAGGGCGCATCCACCGGCTTCGCGCTCGCCCTGGCGCTGATCATCGTCAACGCGGCGGGCCTGCTCGCTGTCGAACTGGCCGAGCGGCTCGGCTACGGCGCGCACACGTCCGAGAGTCTTCTCGCGCCGCCCGCCCGCGACCCCGTCGTCGCCAAGCGCTGAGACGCGAAGCTCCAGCGCCCCGGATGGCAACGTGGCAGACCGAACCGGCTACGCCGACGCCGTTCCCGCATCGACTCGCTTCTCGCCGCCGCGTCCGATGCGGGGCTCCGTCCCGGCCAGCAATCGCGAGATGTTCGCCCGGTGCCGGAAGACGATGATCGACGCCGCCCCGACCGCGTACGTGGCGTACGCCCACGGGCTGATGCCCATCGCCGCGAGCACGACGAAGAGCACGGCCATCGCCGGCGTCATCGAGATCGTCATGAGCGACATGATCCGCGTGCCGGCGACAACGAGCGCGGCGACGGGGATGAGAGCCGCGGCAGCGAGCGGATTCATCGCCAGGGCCGCTCCAAAGCCGCTCGCGACGGCCTTGCCGCCGCGGAACCCCGCCCACGCCGGCCAGACATGCCCGCACACCGCCGCGAACGCCCCGGCGGCGGCCGCCCAGGCGCGCTCATCGTGGTCGATGCCGGCGGCGTGACCGAGCGCGATGCCGAGGTAGACCGGTGCGATGCCTTTGGCGATGTCGAGGATGATCACCAGCACGCCGGCCTTCGCGCCAGACGTGCGGATGACGTTCGTCGCGCCGGTGGCGCCGCTGCCGTAGTCGCGAATGTCGACGCCACGCGTAATGCGGCCGACGATGATGCCGAACTGCACCGAGCCCAGTGCGTACCCGATCACGGCGCTGACAACGATCGCCCACCACATGTTCGCGTCCCTTCGATGTGAGTTGACCCGCCGCCTACGGCGGTCACTTCAGCGCCAGGCCATCTCGGTCAGTACTTCGACGGGTCATCGTCCGCATGCTCGTCGCCGCGGCCGCGGAAGACCAACTTGATGGCGGTCCCTTCGAAACCGAAGGCGCCGCGAATGACATTCTCCATGTACCGCCGATAGCCGAAATGCACCAGCGATGCGTCGTTCAGGAAGAAGACGAACGTCGGCGGGTCAACCTCCGCCTGGGTGACGTAGAGCAGCTTGATCCGATGCCCCTTCGACGGCGTGGGGGGCGGCTTCTGCGCCACCGCGCGCCGGATCACGGTGTTGAGCGGACCCGTCTCGATGTGCCTCTGGCGCTCCGCGCCGACGCGCACCGCTTCGTGCAGCAGTTCGGGAATGCCCGTCCCGTCGAGCGCCGAGATGAACCGGATCGGGATCCACGGCGCAAACTTGAGCTTCCAACGCAGGCGGCGCGACCAGTCCTCTTCCGTCCACTCTCCGTCTCTCACGAGATCCCACTTGTTGGCGACGACCACGACGCCGCGGAACGCGTCGAGCGCGTACCCGACGACGTGCGTGTCCTGCGCCGTGAATCCTTCCGAGAGGTCGAACAAGCACAGCGCCACCTGCGCCCGTTCCAGCGCCCGCCGCGCGCGCAGCGTCGAATGCTTCTCGATCCCCGGCTCGATGGAGCCGCGCCGCCGCAGCCCGGCGGTGTCCACCAGCACGAGCGGGTGGTCCTCGAACAGGAACGGCGTGTCGATCACGTCGCGCGTCGTGCCTGGTACGTCGCTCACGATCACGCGGTCCTCGCCCAGGATGGCGTTGACCAGCGACGACTTGCCGACGTTCGGCCGCCCGACGATGGCCAGGCGCAGCCCGGTCGTCTCCTCTTCGGGCTCGGAGGGCGGCAGCGAGTCGACGATCATATCCATCACGTCGGCCACGCCGTGCCCGTGGTGCGCGCTGATCGGCACCGGCTCACCCAGCCCCAGCTCGTAGAAGGCGACGGCTGCCTCCTCGCGCTCCCTGTTCTCCGCCTTGTTCGCGAGCAGCAACACCGGCTTCGCCGTCCGGCGCAGCAGGTCGGCGACGTCGCGGTCCGCGGCGGTGATCCCCGTGATCGCGTCGATGACGAAGAGCACGATGTCCGCTTCGGCCAGTGCGTACTCCACTTGCGCGCGGACAAGCGGGGTGTACGTCCCGGGCACGTCCGGCTCCAGGCCGCCCGTATCGACGACCTTGAACTCGCGCGCCCGCCACTCACAGTCTCCGTAGATGCGGTCTCGCGTCGTGCCGGCGATGTCCTCGACCAGCGCGGGACGCCCGCCCACCAGCCGGTTGAACAGCGCCGACTTACCGACGTTCGGCCGTCCGACAATGGCGACGATCGGCGTACGGGCTGTGGCTGATGCGGCTGTGGTCATTGTCGCTCCACCAGTGCGACACCCAGCTCGGCGGGGTCGCTCCGGACAATCGTCGTGCCGCCCGGCGGCGTGATCTGCATCGGTACGGTGTGGAGCCCGGCCGCGAGACCCTGCAGGTCCACGATCACGGCTATCGACTCGGGCGTCACGGCCTGCAACGTGGGCACATCACCGGCCAGCGTCACGGTCACCGCATCGGGCGGCGTCACGGCGAGGCCCGCCGCCACGTTCCGGATCTGCGCCACGACACGGAAGGACTGCTCGCCCCTCGCCGGCCTGATCGCGATCGTTACGCGCAGCGGTGCGCTCGCCGCGCCCGCGGCCTGCTGTCGGGCGCCGACCGGTAGTATCAGGCTCACCGGACGCACGACGTCGACACGGCTGTCGGCGATCGAGACCTCTTCCGTCGTTACGCCGCGTACGGCGTCGATCGACTGTAGCACGTCGAACGTCCCCGTGATGGTGACGATGCCCGGATCGACGCTGACGCCAGTGACGTTATACCCGGCGGCCGGCGCTCCGGTGATCGCCGGGGTCACCACGAAGGTCCGCGTAAAGTCGCGCTGCTCGATGCCGATCTGCACCGACGCCGTCGCCGGGCTCACCTTCACGCGGCTGATCTCGCCGCCGCGCGCATCGCGCGGCCTCAGTGGCGTGCGGTCCTCCGTCAAGGCTGCGCGTTCGCCGGTCAGAATCACCTCGGCCGCCACGTAATCAACCAGCGCCACCAGGCTCTCCGGGCCGCTTACGCTCGCCGTCGAGGGGACCGAGGACTCGCCCGTGGCCGTGAAGCCTTGTTGAGGCTCGCCGATCGTCGTCACCCGCACGGGTACTTCCTTCTCGCGCCGGGTCTCCAGCGTCACATCGATGCGCGGCGGCACGACGTCGAGCACGTGTACGCGGCTATTCGACGACGACGCGTCCACGGAGACAGTCACCTGCCCGCCCGGAAACCCGCCCATGTTGACACGCGCATCGAAATCGGCGGGGCGCAGCCGTGCGATCTCGTTCCTCGGCGCCTCGATGCGCAAGCGCACGGTCGTCTCCGACGCGTTCGCCACGTCCAGGCCGTTCGGCACGTTGACGAACGTCAGCGGGATCGATCCGTTGAAGGTCTGCACCTCCGTCGGGTTCTCGCGGTCGGTCACGAACACCCAGAGACTGACGGCGAGCGCGAGCGCCAGCACGGCGAGGCTGAGGTTGCCGATCAGCGAGGAAAAGGCACCGCGTACGAAGAATGAGACCGCGCCGGGCAGCCGCCGGATCCGGCTCATGTCGCGGCCCCGTTCCCGCGCCCGCCCAGCAGCCGGTTGAGCAGCGCGCGCAGCCGCTCTTCGTCGAGCCGCGTATGCATCCGCCCGTCCGCCGCCACAGAGATGCGTCCGGTTTCCTCCGAGACGATGACCGACACGGCATCCGTGCGTTCCGTGATCCCCAGTCCGGCCCGGTGGCGCGTCCCCAGCTCACCGGGCAGCGTATTGTCCGTCAGCGGCAGTGTTACGCTCGCGGCGACCACCCGGTTACCGCGAAGTACGACTGCGCCGTCGTGCAACGGCGAGTTCGGGAAGAAGAGGCCCTCGATCAGTTCCGCCGAGGGGATAGCATCGATAGGGATACCCGTCTCGATGTAGTCCTGCAGCCCGGTCTCGCGTTCAATCACGACCAGCGCGCCGATGTGCCGCTTCCCCATATCCACCGAGGCGCCGGCGATCGCATCCAGCGTCGTCACGCTGCTGCCGCTCGCCCCGAATGCCCGCGCCCCCGTCCGCCCCACGCGTTCGAGCGCACGCCGCAGCTCCGGCTGAAAGATGATCGGCAGGGCGATCAGGATGCCGGTGAAGGAGTTGCGGATCAGGAAGTTCAGCACGCGCAGATCGAAGATCCGCGCCAGCACAAACGCCGCGATCAGCAGGATGAAGACGCCGCGCATCACCGCCATAGCGGTGGTCCCGCGCAGCAGCATCAGCAGCCAGAACAGGATCGATGAAATGATGATGATGTCGATCGCGGACGTCGCGTCGAACTGCTCGAAGTTATCGCGCAGCAGGTCGATCAGGTCGCTCATCCGTGCGACCTACAGTGCATGGTCGCTCGTCGTCAGGGCGAGGATCGCCTTTTGCGCGTGCAGGCGGTTCTCGGCCTGGTCGAACACAACCGACTGCGGCCCTTCGATGACATCCTCCATCACCTCTTCGCCTCGGTGCGCCGGCAGGTCGTGCATGAAGATCGCCCCAGGCTTCGCAAGCGCCATCAGCTCGGCTGTCACTGCGAACCCGGCGAATGCCTCCTTGCGTGCGGCGTAGCTGTCCTCCTGCCCCATGCTCGCCCATACGTCGGTGTACACCACGTCGGCTCCACGCACGGCCTCCGCTGGCGTCTCTACGAAGTCGGCGTCGCCGCCGTTCGCGCGGGCCAGCTCCCCGACGAGCCGCTGCGTCGCTTCGGGCAGGCTGTATCCGTCCGGCGATGCCATCGCAAAGCTTACGCCCGTCAGCGCCGATCCCTCTGCGAGCGACGCTGCCACGTTGAACCCGTCGCCGATGAACGCCAGCCGCACGCCGCGCAGTGAGCCGAAGCGCTCCAGCACCGTCAGTAGGTCGGCCAGCGCCTGACAGGGGTGCTCTTCGTCCGACAGCGCGTTGATCACGGGGACGTCGGCGTGTCGCGCAAGGCCAAGCAGCGTCTCGTGTGAATACGTCCGCGCAGCGATCACATCGACGTATCGGCTCAGCACGCGCGACACGTCGGCCACCGACTCGCGCTGCCCCAGGCCAACTTCGGCCTGGCTCAGATATATCGCGTGTCCGCCCAGCTCCTGCATCGCCACATCGAAGCTGACGCGCGTCCGCAGCGACGGCTTTTCGAACAATAGCGCCAGCGTCTTGCCGCGCAGCAGGTCGCCGCCGCCGCCGTCCCGCTTCAGGCTCAGCGCTGTCCGCAAGATCTCGGCGACCTCGTCGGGGCTCAGTTCGGCAATCGAAAGCAGGTCGCGGCCACGCACAGCGCTCCTCCGGAACAAACGGCGACGCCAGTATAACGCGCCTCCACCGCTGGCCGGCGAAGCCTCGACGTGCGCTCGGCGGTTCGACGCCCTCCGTGATCGTGATATAGTTCCAGCACCGTACAGGGCGTTCGTACGGCCATACTGCATGCCACACACCCCGCCCGGTTCCGCCAAGCTCGCGCTGATCTTCCCCGGTCAGGGCTCGCAGCACGTCGGCATGGGCCGCCGCGTTGCGGGCGCATCGCCCCGCGCGCGCGAAATCTTCGCTGAAGCCAGCGACATCCTCAAGCTCGACGTCGCGAAGATCGTCATGGACGGCTCGGAACGGGAGCTCTCGCGGACAGCCACCACCCAGCCGGCGATTCTCGCCGTGAGCTGGGCGTACCTCTCCTACTTGCGTGAGCGCGCGGCCGAACTCGGCCGGCAGATCCGACCCTCGCACGCCTCCGGGCACAGCTTTGGCCAGTTCTCGGCGGCGGCCGCCGCCGAGTCCATCTCGTTCGCCGCGGCGCTGACATTGGTGCGGGAGCGCGGCCGCATCATGACCAGGTGGTCGAAGAAGCGCCCCGGTGGCATGGCCAGCGTCATCGGTCCGAGCGACGACGATGTGCGCGACGTGTGCCGCCGGGTCTCGCCCGAGGGTGAGGTGGGTATCGCCGCCGTCAACGCGCCGGGACAGACGGTGATCTCCGGCACGCTGGCGGCGCTCGCCCGCGCCATTGAGTCGCTCAAAGAGCGCGGGCGCGTCGTTCAACTCCCCATCTCGGTTCCCGGCCATTTCCCCAAGATGGCGGAAGCGCGCGAGGAGCTGCGCCGTTCCATCGACCGCATCGACTTCCGCGATCCGAAGTTCCCGATCGTTTCGAGCCTGACGGGGCGTGTGCTCACGACCGGAGCAGACGTGCGGCAGGAGCTGAGCGACCAGATGACGGGCGCGATCAACTGGATGCGGGCCTTCCTGGAGATGCGGCGCGCCGGCGCGTCGACGTTCTTCGAGGTCGGCCCGGGCCATGTGCTCGGCAATATCAGCAAGCGTCTCGACCGCGATGCCCAGTTCATCGACATCTTCGACGAGTCACAGTGGCGCGATCTCATCCTCGCCGGTCCGGCTCTCGACCCCATCATCGTAGGGGCACGCGGTGGCGTGCCCTCGCCCGAGGACGCACCCCCTCTTGTTGCCACAACCATACCCGACCCGGATCCACGTGCCCCGGCCTGACTCCCTCCCGAACCGGCGCGTCGTCGTTACCGGCATGGGCACCGTCTGCCCACTGGGCAACAACTGGCGCGATGCCTGGACGGCCATGACGGAGGGACGCTCCGGCATAGCGCGCCTGACGCAGTTCGACGTTAGCCAGTTCGAGGTGCAGATCGGCGGCGAGGTGAAGGGTTTTCATCCCGAGGAAGTGATCCCCACCAAGGATCTCCGCCGCATGGACGAGAACGGCCAGTTCGCCGTTGTCTCCGCGCTCGAGGCCGTGGCTGATAGCGGGCTCGTCATCGACGATTCGAATCGCGATGACGTCGGCGTCATCTTCGGGTCGGCCGGCGGCGGCTACGGACTGCTGTTGCAGCAGAACGAGATCTTCGTCAAGGGCGGCTACCGCCGGGTCAGCCCCTTCCTGATCAGCAACATGCTGCCCGATGCCGCGTCCGGGCACGTCGCCATCACGATCGGGGCTTGCGGGCCGAACATGGCGATCGCGTCCGCCTGTTCGACGGGTACCGGCGCCATCGGCGAGTCGTGGGAGACGATCCGCCGCGGCGATGCCGAGGCGATCGTCGCCGGCGGCACCGACAACCCGCTGCTGCCCGTGCTCCTCGCGGGCTTCCACGCCCTGCGCGCCCTCGCCAACGATCCCGAACATCCGGAGCGCGCGAACAAGCCGTTCGACGCCCGCCGCGACGGGTTTGTCGTCGGGCAGGGAGCCGCCGCGCTCGTCCTCGAAAGCCTCGACCACGCGCGTGCCCGGGGTGCCGAGATCTATGCCGAGGTGATTGGCTATGCGTCGAGCAACGACGCGTACGACATGGTGGCGTCGCTCGAGACGGGACGCTCCTCCGCCGTCGCCCTTACCCGCGCGATGCGGAAGGCCGGCATCGAGCCGTCCGAAGTGAACTACATCAACCCGCATGGCACCGGGACGCCGCTCAACGACCGCGCCGAGACCGCGGCCATCAAGCTAGCCTTCGGCGAGCACGCGAAGAAGCTGGCGATCAGCTCGACGAAGTCGATGCACGGGCACCTGATGGGCGGCGCCGGCGCGCTGGAGGCGATCGCCGCCATCCAGGCGATCCGAACGGGCATCATCCCGCCGACGCTGAACTACGAAGTACCCGACCCGGACTGCGACCTCGACTACGTGCCGAACGTCGCCCGCCGCGCCGATGTGCGTGTCGCGCTCTCGAATTCCGTGGGGCTCGGCGGCCACAACGCCTGCGTCATCTTTCGCCGCTACGAGGAGTAGGCGCGCGCTTGGCGGGCGTGATAGCCTGAGATCCATGCCGCAAGACCCGATCTATGAGAAGACGATCGCGCTACCGCTCGGCTACGTTTTCACCGCACGCGCGCGCCCCGCATCGATCCGCCGGACGGCGCTCCGGCTGCTGCCGTGGGCCCTCGTGGTGATGGCGCCGGCGGGTCGCCGCTCGCGCGTCGCGCAGGCCGTCGCGCGGCGTCTGTCGCCGCTGGCGAAGTACAAGATTCGCTAGCGAAAGTAGCTGCGCACGGCCGCCACGTCCGTCGCGATCGCCGCAACCAGCGCTGCGACGCCGTCGAACTTCACCTCGCCGCGCAGGCGGTGAAGCAGCTCGACGCGCAGCTCGCGGCCGTAGAGGGCGCCTTCGAAGTCGAGGATGTACGTCTCGACGGACGGCACGGCGTCGTCGAACGTCGGGTTGACGCCGAGGTTCGTCGCCGAAGCGTAGCTGCGCCCGCCGACGTGCGAGCGCGTGACGTAGACGCCGAACGCCGGCAACGCCCGGTCTGGCGTCACGGCCATGTTCGCCGTAGGGAACCCGATCGCCCGGCCGCGCTCGTGCCCGCGCACCACGGGTCCGCGCAGCGAGAACGGGCGGCCGAGCAAGCGCGCCGCCGTCTCCATGTCTCCCTGCGCGATGGCGTTACGGATGACCGTAGCGCTCACCCGCGCGTCGCTATCGTCCAGCGCTGGGCCCAGGATCTCCAGCTCAAAGCCGAGCTCGTCGGCGATCGCCGCGACGCGCTGCGGCGTCCCCTCACGCCCGCGCCCGAAGGCGTTGTCCGGGCCCATCAGCAGGAACCGCATGTCGAGCGCGCCGTGCAGCATCGCCAGAAAGTCCAGCGCCGAAAGCTCAGCCACCTCCGACGTGAACGTCAGCGGCGCCACGGTGTCGACGCCCGTAGCCCGCAGCAGTTCGACGCGCTCTTCGAGGCTCGTCAGGTATGCGACGCGCACGGTCGGCCGCAGCACCTGTATCGGCGACGGGTGCAGCGTGACGATGCCCGTCGCGAGCCCGCGCGCGGCTGCCCGTTCTCGCAGCGCCTCGATCAGATAGCGGTGTCCCAGATGCACGCCGTCGAACACGCCCAGTGTGATCGCCGTCGGACGTCCGGCGGCGTAGTGCGACAGTTCCTCGCGCGCCAGCAGCATGCCATAAGGGTAGCGGACGACGCGGGTACAGGAGGCGATCTGCACCCTCGCCAGCGTCGTCGTCAAGCCCGGTGCGTGGTACGCTAAGGCAGACACCGGCCGTTCTCTGGAGCCTCGCGCGCATGGACACCGAGTACCACCTCGACTACGAAGCCATCATCAAGACCGTTCGCCAGGCGGACGTGATCGCCTTCCGCTTCGTGACGGTCCCCATGCGTCTGCTCATTGATAATCGCTCTAGCGAGGCCGACGCGCCGATGGTCAAACTCGTGCCGCCCGCCGGCAGCGCAGAAGAGCGCTTCAAGAGTCTCAAGGTGCTGCGGCCGCGGTTCCGGCTGCCGCCGAAGATCAGCGCGGTCTGGTGGCCCCGCTACGTCAACGGCCTCATCGATACCGGCGTGTGGGACGCGATCACCCAACGTCTCATTGAAGGGGGGCACGCCGCCACCGCGGCCGAGTGCGACGAACTCCTCCGCGAGATGCGCCGCATGGAGCGCCTGGAGATGGCGGACGCCATCGGCGGCGAAGGCTACCGCACGCTCTGGCCCGTCGGGCGTTCGTAGGCGTCCGCAGTGGAACGCGCGCGCTTCATCGGCCTCGTCCGCCAGGCGCTGCGCGAAGTGCCGTCGCCCTTCAAGGAGCATCTGCGGACGGTCGATATCGTCGTCAAGAGCCGGCCGGGCCGCGTTGACTTGCGGGAGGCGGGCCTCGGCCCCGGCAAGTCCATGTACGGCTTCTATCGCGGCATCCCGCTGACCGAGCGGGACGGCAGCTACCAGATGGTCGCACCCGACGTGATTGACATCTACCAGGAGGCGCTGGAAGAGGACTTTCCCGACGAGGCCGAACTCATCGAAGAGATCCGTACGACGGTGCTTCATGAACTGGCGCACTTCTTCGGCATCGATGATGATCGGCTCGACGAGCTGGGACTCGGCTAACCCTCGCCGTGCGAGCGACTCGCATACGTGTGAGTTCGTTGACCCTGAACCGGCGCTTCGGTACGCTCGGGCGAACCCCGAATCCGCGCGGCCAGCGGACACACGCAAGACCAGAGATGCCAGAACTCGGCAAGACGCTATCCCAGGCGAGAGTCGCGCGCGGTCTCACACTAGAGGACGGCGAGCGCGATACGCGCATCTCCAAGCGCTATCTGGACGCGCTTGAGCGTGAGGACTGGAAGATATTTCCGGCACCGGTGTACAGCCGCGCGTTTCTGCGCACCTACGCGCAATACCTCGGCCTCAATCCCGCCGAGCTGATGCGGCTCTTCACCGCGCAGACGGAAGAACCGGCGCCATTCACGCCACTTCCGCAGGTCAAGACGCCGCCGGCGACCGGTTCGATGAACTGGATGCTTGCGGCCGGCGTCCTCGGCTTCCTCGCGATCGCGGGCATCTTCCTCTACTTCTCCGGCGGCGGAGACAGCTCGATCACGGCGAAGTCGATTAGCAAACCCGTCCCGACGATCGCCCGCGAGGCGCAGGGTGGTGGTCCGGCGCCCGCCATCGGCAAGCCGGTCGGGGAAGTGAAGAAGGGGACGGTGCCCGATCTCGTCGCGGTCCGGCTCGACGATGCGCTCACCGCCCTCGCCCAGGCCGGCCTGAACTACGTCGTCGTCGAGACCGACAAGGCGAAGGGCACGCCGGGCGTCGTCACGTCCCAGGACCCCGCCCCCGGCACCAAGGGCGGCCAGAGCACCTCCGTCACACTCGTGGTCCCCCGCAACTAGTGTAGTGTCTCGCAAATAGCTTGTGCCGGCGGACCCGTTTGCTGATCGGGATCTGAGTGATTCAATGCCCGAACTAAAATCGAGACACACCACTAGCACTCATCGTGCCGCAGCCCTCGCTGGCTGCCTGTGCGCGGGCGACCACCGACGGCCGCGATCGATCAGCTATCATGACCAGCATGCGCTACCACCTCGTCACGCTCGGCTGCGCGAAGAACGTCGCAGATAGCGAGCGCATCGGTCGCGTCCTCGGTGAGGGGGCGCACGTCGAAGTGCCGCAGCCGCACGCCGCCGACGTGATCATCGTCAACACGTGCGGGTTCATCGACGCCTCGAAGGAGGAGTCGGTGAACACGATCCTCGCGCTGGCCACGGAGAAGCGGGCCGGGCAGCGACTGGTTGTCGCGGGCTGTCTGACGGCCCTCCACGGCGCCGAGCTGCGCGCGGAAGTGCCCGAGATCGACGCGGTCTTCGGCGCCGAGGACTGGACCGGCATCGGCGCCTACGCCGCCACGCTCGTGCCCGTCCCGCTCGACCCGCCCCCGTTCGACATCCCGGAGACCACCCTGCGCCGCCGCCCCAGCGCCTACCTCAAGATCTCCGACGGCTGCAACGCGCCCTGCACGTTCTGCATCATCCCGAAGATGAAAGGCAAGCTGCACAGCACGCCGGCCGACGCTCTCGTCGCTGAGGCCCGCCGGCTCGCGGCGCAGGGGGTGCGCGAGATCGTCCTCGTCGCACAGGACAGCACCGACTACGGACGCGACCTCGGCGTACGCGACGCACTGCCGGACCTGCTCGAGCGCCTCGCCTGCGAGGTGCCCGACGTGCCCTGGCTGCGCATCATGTATGCCTATCCAGGCCACGTGACGAAGCGGCTCGCCGAGACGATGGCGCGTTTGCCCAACGTCGCCCACTACATCGATGTCCCGCTGCAGCACGCCGCCGAGACCGTCCTGCGCCGTATGAAGCGCCCGAGCAACACCCGGATGGTGCGCGAGATGTTCGCAACGCTCCGCGAGGCGATGCCCGACATCGCCATCCGCACCACGTTCATCGTCGGCTACCCGGGCGAGACCGAGGAGGAATTCGCCGAGCTGCTCGCCTTCGTGCGGGAGATGGCCTTCGACCACGTCGGCTGCTTCACATTCTCGCCCCAGTCGGAATCGCCGGCCGCCCACGAGCCTGACCCCGTGCCCGAGCGGATGAAGAAGCGGCGGCAGCGGCAACTCATGGAAGTCGCGCAACAGGTCTCGCTGATCAAGAACCGCGCTATGGCCGGTCGAGAGATCGAAGTGCTGGTGGAGTCGTCGAGCACGCCGCGTGACGGCTACGAGAGCGGCTTCGTCGTCGGCCGTTCGTACCGCGATGCGCCGGAAGTCGACGGCCTCGTGCTGCTCGAAGGCGACTTTGCCCCAGGAGATTTCGTGCGGGCGCGGGTCACGCAGACCCTTGCCTACGACCTGATCGCGCGGCCGGTCGCCGTGCCCGTGGCGTAGTGATCAGTCGTCGTCCATCTTGATCACGTCGGACTCGACGTCGATCAGCTCCGCGTCGAGTCGCGACTCGCGAACGTAGGAAACGATCTCGTCGAGCACCTCCTCGCAGTGCCGCCGCGTATTCGCCACGCAAGCGACGCCGATCGTTGCGATCTGCCAGGCGTCGTTGTCGCCGACCTCGGCTACGGACACCTGGAACTTGTTGCGAATGCGCTGCGATACGCTGCGGACGACTTGGCGTTTGTCCTTCAGCGATCCACTCTCCGGCAGCCGCAGCGTGAAGCGCAGCACGCCGACGTTCACATGATCGCCTCTTCGTCCTCTTCCTGCGGCGCCTCCGTGAGTGGCAGCGGCGGGAGGTCGTCGGGCTTCTCCAGCCCGAAATACTCCAGGAAGCGCACGGTCGTGCCGAACAGCACCGGCCGCCCGACGACGGGCGCCCGCCCTATCTCCTCCACCAGTTCGCGCGCCATCAACGTCCGGATCGGGCCGTCGCAGTCGACGCCCCGGACGGACTCGATGCCGGTACGTGTGATCGGCTGGCGGTAGGCGATGATCGCCAGCGTCTCCAGCGATGCGTTCGTCAGTGGCGCGTGTTCGAGTCCCAGGAAGCGCTGCACGTACGGTGCCGTCCGCGCGGCCGACACCAGTTGGACGAGGGCGCCCGTGCGCTGCAGCCGGACGCCGCGCTCCCGCAGCGCCTCCGCCAGTTCGTCCAACGCGTCCGAAACGTCGTGCCGAGCGGCGTTCACGCTGTGGGCCAGCGCCCCCAGCTCGACGGGCGCGTCGGCGACGAACAGCACCGCCTCGAGCACGTTTGCCAGCTCCTCGCGCGCGGGCGGCTCGATCAGTACTGCTTTACGGCGCTTCAGCTGGGTAGGGGCGCTATCCTGATTGGTCAAGGTCACCCTCGGTCCGCGGCCGTTCCCAGCCGGTGGCGATGCGAGATGCCGGCGCCGATACCGCATCTTCTCCGCGCAAGCGTAGCTCGCGATAGTGCAATCGCGCACGTGGCATCGCCGCCATCTCAATGCCAAGCTGTTGCTCGACCAGCACGTGAGCGCGTCGGCACGCCTCGTCGGCTGCCTGCGACAGGTTCGCGCCCGCGTCCACGTCCAGATCCAGCACCACCTCCACCCGGCTGCCGCGGGCTGCGACGATGGCGGTGCAACGGGCGATGTGCGGGATGGCGGCTACCTCGGCGTCGATACGCGCCCCAATCTGCGATGTCGTAATCAATGCCTCGCCCGCCGTCACGCTGCGCACGCGCATCTTCTGGCTGGCCGCGGGCGTCAGCTCCACGGTGATCACGGTGAGCATCAACAGCGAGAGCACCGCCGAGATGAGCGAGATGATCACCTTCGTCTCGCCATCGTTGTGGCGTCGCAGATAGCTGGCGAGATCGGCGATACGGGTGATACTTTCGCCGGGCGCCGCCCAGGCCAGCAGCGTTACCAGCAACGCCGCGAAGATGACGGCCAGCGCGCTGACGACGATGACGAAGCGGTTGAGTTGCTCCAGCGGTCCGTCACTCACGCGTGTGCCCTCCGGTCACACTGCACTTGTCGATCGGGGCCATAATACAGCACCGCGTGCGTCCCGCGCGCGGGGAGATCACGCCGGCGCGCGACTCACCGTCGTCTCGGCGATCTTGCTCCGGAGCGAGAGGTAGTACAGCAGCCCGGCTGCCGCGCCCGGGCCGCAGATGCCCGCATTGACGCCGATGGCGGTCGATACGCCCAGGTGTTCCGCCACGAGGCCCGTTAGAAAGCCGCCGATCGGCGTGGAGCCCGCGAAGAGCAGCATGTAGATCGCCGTGACGCGGCCCCGCAGGTGGTCGGGCGTCGCGAGCTGTAACGACGTGTTCGCTGTCGACGCGAACGCTTCGAGTCGGTGATCCGCAGCACGAGGGAGCGCCTGGGCGATGGTTTGCATCCAGGTGCCGCTGAGTGAGATTGTCTGGCCACTGAAGAACATGCGGTAGTTGCGGTTGCGAAGTGCGCGGAACGTGTCGTGGAAGCGCGAGCGCGCGTCGCCGTCGGCTGACCTACGCGGTCCTTCGCCCAGAACGGACTGCTGCCTCATCGCCGCGCCTGCGCTTCATCGCGCCACCGACGGCCTCGTTCGTCCGCGCACGCCGCGCAAGTGTACCGTCTCTCCCGCGACCGACGACCACCGGCGGTCTGTCAACATCGCGCGCAGATCTTCGCACGCGATCCGCTTGCGCGCGCACACATCGTGCTATGATGGATGCGTGGGCGGGTATGCCCAGGGGGAGGTTCTTCTGGACTCCGATTACCGCATCGACGTTTCCGAAGTGAACCGCAACATCGCAGTCGCTGATGTGATCGCGCTCTACTTCCCGCTCCTGCGCAAGACGCTGCTGATGGACATGCGCACGAACGACGTCGATGGTCCGATGATCCGCGTCGTGCCGATGGCCAACACGCCCGAAGAGCGATTCCAGTCGCTGTTGAAGATGCGCCCGCGTTTCGGCCGCCCCGACAGCATCACGATCATCCCGTGGCCGAAGTACGCCGCCAGCCTCGTCGACCTCGGGATCTGGGACCGCATCGTCCGCCGCTACGCCGACACGGGCTCGCCGGCGTCGGTCCGGCAGTGCGAGCTGTGTCACGTCGAGCTGGTGAAGCTCGAGCGTGA
>CAYQZE010000011.1:0-11840 GCA_964421985.1 uncultured Dehalococcoidia bacterium
TACGGCAGCATCGCATCGGCGACGCGCGGGTCGACGGGCGTGGTGGCGGCGTGGTCGAGGTAGATGCGGCGGCCGTCCATGCGTCCATGATAGCCGGGGGGGACGGGAACCACAGATTTCATAGATTCCACAGATAAGTGATTGGGACTACGTTCATGATGGCTGTTGTTCCGTCACCGTCGGCGTTGCCTGCATGGTAGCGGCGGTCCTACGTCGAACTCTGGGGGGCGGTGGCGTAGACTGTGGGGATGGAGCGCGAGATACGGTACTGCACGACGCGAGACGGCGTCAGCATCGCCTACGCCGTCTCGGGCGCGGGGCCGCCGCTGGTTCACGTCCCCCCTGGGCCGTCGCATCTCCAGCTCGCCTGGAGCCAGCCGTGGAACCGCGCCCGCTACGAATGGCTCGGCCGCCGGCACACCGTGATCTCGTACGACCTTCGCGGCTGCGGGCTCTCGCAGCGCGAGGGATTCGAACACGACTACCCGCTCGACCTTGAAGCGGTGGTCGACGCGCTGGCGCTCGAGCGCGTCTCGCTCTTCGCGACCGCGGCCGCAGCGAAGCACGCGGTCGCGTACGCCGCGACGTATCCCGAGCGCGTGGACCGCATCGTCCTGTGGAACGGGATCGCGGGAAACGTAGCAGCGGTGAGCCCGTCCGTGGCGGCGTTGGTCTCCCTCGCCGAGAGCGACTGGACGCTGTTCACGGAGACGTACGCCTCGGTCCTCGGCGGTTGGGAGAGCCATGAGGAGGCGCGTCAATCGGCGACGGCGATGCGCGCATCGATAACGCCGGAGGAGTGGAAGGCGCAGCTCGCATGGTTCAGGGCGTACGACGTGATGCCATTGCTGCCGAGGGTCAAGGCGCCGACGCTGGTTGTGCACTTGCGGGAATCGCTGGTGCCGATCGAGGCCGTCCGCCCGCTCGCGGCCGGGATTCCGAACGCGCGGTTCCAGTCTGTGGACGGCAAGTCCGTATTCATGTCCCTGGACTCGCCGCAGATCGCACCCTGGCTGGAGGCGTTTCTGTCTGGCGATGAGCCTGTGTCCGAGACACCCGGCGACGGAAGGGCGCCGGCTCGCGAGGTGTCGCTGCGCACGGTGCTCTTTACGGACATCGTCGGCCACACGGAGATGATGCAGCGCCTGGGCGACGCGAAGGGGCGCGACGTGTTGCGTGAACACGAACGGATCACGCGCGAGACGCTGAAGGCGCACGGCGGCGCCGAGGTGAAGACGATGGGCGACGGCTTCCTGGCATCGTTTGGTTCGGTGACGCGGGCGCTGGATTGTGCGATCGCGTTGCAGCGTGCGTTCGACGGAGCCCTCACCCTCACCACGGCGAGCAGGCCGGCCTTCGGCCAGCCCTCTCCCACAGGGGGAGAGGGGCCTGGGGAGCGCGTTTCGGTCCGGATCGGGCTCAACGCGGGGGAGCCGATCGAAGAAGAGGGCGACCTGTTCGGGTCGACGGTGATCCTTGCGTCGCGGGTGTGCGCGCAGGCGGGCGCGGGCGAGATCCTGATCCCGGAGCCGCTGCGGCATTTGCTTTCCGGCAAGAGTTACGTGTACGGAGATCGGGGCGAGGTGACACTGAAGGGCTTCGATGATGCGATGCGGCTGTATGAGGTGCGCTGGCGGGAGTGACGGATCGGAACCACAGATTTCACAGAGGTTGACGAGAGGATTGACGATGGAAACGATAGAGGATGGAGCGCCTTCCGTCCTCCATTATCCATCGCCGGCCACGACCGACGGCGCGGAGCTCAAGCGCCGTGGGTACTTCTTTCCGTGCCCGTACTCACGCCTTGGCGGCGGCGACGATGAGGGTGGCGGCGGTGGCCGGGGTGACGAGGTCGGTGTTCAGCGTCAGGTCATAGTGGACGGGCAGCTCGTGCCGCACCTGGTAGAAGCGCTCGAGGTACCGGGCGCGCTCCTTGTCGGAATCTTCGACCGACTTCGCGGCGGCGCGCTCGTCGAGGCCGGACTCGCGCGAGAGGCGTGACGCGCGCGTCTTGGGTGATGCCGTGACGAAGACGCGCAGCACCTCCGGGCGGCCGCCGAGCACGTGGCTGGCGCCGTGCGCGACGATGACGACGTCCTTCTCCTCCGCGGTCTCCCGGACGACGTGCTCGATCAGGTGCGAGTACGTGACGCCGGGCGTGGGTATCAGCGGCGTGACGTAGCCGACCTCTGACGCCGACGGCACGGTCGCCAGCGCCTCGAGGATGCGCGTGACGAGCGGGCGCGAGTGTTCCGCCTGGGCGACCTGATCGGGCGAGACGCCGGCGAGATCTGCCGCGCGGCGGACGATCTCGTCGTCGACGTAGCGGAAGGCGAGCTGGTCAGCGACGAGCCGCGCGACTTCCTCGCCGCCGGCGCCGGTGGCGCGTGAGATGCAGATGATCGAACGGGGCATGGCAGGTCCTCCTTTTGTTCGAGCTCCAGCGTGGCTGGGCGTGGTGATAGTGAACCACAGAGGACACAGAGAACACAGAGGTTGGAGGAAGACGGAACCACAGATTTCACAGATTACACAGATGGCCTGGTCCGAATGAGAGGACGGCAGGCGGGGCGCCCGCGCTCCTCCTGGGTGGTTAGTCGCCGGACCAGGCCACGGGGTACACGGTATGGGTGCCGGAGAGGCCCTTCAGTTCCATCTCGCGCGGCTCGCCGAACATGGACGGATCCGTCGCCGATGCGACGAGCTGGCGCAGCAGCGCCGATACGACGATCTCGCCGCCCTGTGCGCTGCCGGCGATGCGCGCGGCGAGCGTCACATCCTTGCCGTAGTAGTCGCCATCCTCCGCGACCGGCGCGCCCGTATGCATGCCGATGCGCACCTTCACCCGCTCATGTGGCACAGCCGTCCCCGGCTGTGAGTCGGCGGCAAAGCGCCGCTGGATGGCGACGGCGCACTCGACGGCGCGGACGGGCGACTGGAAAGCCACCATGAAGCCGTCACCGGCGGTCTTCACCTCGACGCCGGCGTGCGCCGCGATCTGCTGGCGGATGATCGCGTTGTGGGCGCGGAGGAGATCCATCCACGCGGCGTCGCCGAGACGTTCGTTGATCGGCGTCGAGTCTTCGATATCGCTGAACATGATCGTGACGGTGCCGTCGGGCGACGCCATCGGCGCGAGGTCCGGATGCTCGCTCTGGACCGACGCCAATACGGCGTCGATGGAGCGTCCCGAGGCGGAGCCGACGCCCTGGAGCCGCACCTTCGCGGCGATCACGCGGTCGAGGTAGAGCTTCGCGCCGTGCTGGCGGAAGAGCACCGCCGCGCGGTCGAGCAGCCCGAGCGCCTCCGCAGGCTCGCCGCGGCGCTCGGCGACCTCGGCGAGGCCGGCGAGGCAGCGGCCCGCCTCGACGGGACATCGTTCGCGTTCGCACCACTCCAGCCCCGTGCGGAAGCGCTCCTCGGCGTCCTCCAGCCGGTCGAGACGGAGCGCGATGTCGCCGTAGACGCGCTGCGTGCTCCGTCCGGTGAGCGGCTGATAATCCGCTCGAAGAGCGACCGGATCGCGCCGAAGTTCGGCGTCGATCGTCTCCAGCAGCGCGCGGTCGGCGACCTGCGTCAACGCCTCATCGAATGCAGACAACCCGTGGTCGATAAACACACCGCCGGTTGCTACGAACGCCTCACGCCCGCCGCGCAGTTCCTGCCGCGCCCGGTCGTGCTGGCCGGCGTTCGCCAGCACACGCGCCCGCGTCCCATGGATGAGGACGAGCTCCACATTCAGGCCGGCCGCTGCCGCCGAGTCGGGCAGCAGCGCGAGCGCGCCGTCGACGTCGCCCGCTGTCTCCGCGCGTCCCGCACGCAGCACCATCGGCACCCAGCTGGCGTCGGAGGCGCGCTCGGCGGCGAGGGCGTCGAAGCCCGGGAAGTCGCAACGGGCGAGCAGCAGCGCCAGGAGCAGCGCTGCGGAGTTCTCCTCGTAGTAGCGAATGTGGTGCGTCTGCGCATACGCCAGCGCCTGCTCCGCGGCCGCACGCCCCTCGTCGAGACCCGTCGCGAGGACGAGGTTGGCGAGGAAGTACGCATTGTTGGCGGCGAGGCGAGGGTGCCCCAGCCGCGCGTAGCGCTCGAACACCTCGCGCCGCAGCTCCATCGCACGGGCGAAGTCGCCGCTCCGCATGGCCTGATTGCCGTCCACGGCGAGGAGGGTCGTCTGCACGTCTTCGAAGCCGTGTTCGGCGACAAGCTCGGACACACGGCGGCGCGCTGCCGCGAGCTTCTCCTTGTCGACGAACCGATCCCAAAACAGGACGCGCGAGGCCAGCTCAGCCTCCAGGTACGGGTCGCGGGCGCCGAGGAGCTCGATCGCCTCCATGAGCAATGGAACCTTGCGCTCCGGCGGCGCAGGGATCAAATCTGCCTCGAGGAACGCGCGGGCGAAGCCAACCCCATCGCCACGCTGCCGGTACAGTGTCAGCGCGCGCATGAGCGCCCGCCATGCCGAGCGGGCCTGCCCGTCGTCACGCGCGCAGCGCCCCAGCACGATGAGCAGCTCGGCCTCGTCCTCTCCAAGCCGGTCATCTGCCTCCGTCACCAGCGTCAGGCAGCGCTCGTACTGCCGCGCCGCTTCGTCCCAGGCGAATTGCGCCTCCGCCTGCAGCGCCGCCAGCTTGGAGTAGTGCACGGCCTTTGCGGCGTGGCGCGGCGTCACCATCGCCGCCTCGACGAAGTGCACCGCCAGCCGGCTGGCGCGCTCGTCGGCGCGGGCGCCCCAGCTGCGCTCCAGCGCCTCACCCACCGTGCCGTGCAGGCGCACGCGCCGCGTCGTCGACAGCTCCTGCAGCAGCGTCTCCTGCATCAGCGCGTGGGTGAAGCGGTAGCGACCGGGGCGGTCCGTCTCCTCGATCACGCGCGCTTCGAGCGCCTCTTCCACCAGGCGCAACAGCTCCTCGTCTCCGCGCGCGCCGGTCAGCGACAGCATCTCGTAGGTGAACTCGCGGCCGACGACCGCCGCCGTCTGCAACAGCTCGTTGGCCTCCTCGGAGATGCGGTCGAGCCGCCGGCCCAGCGCCTCGCGCACACCGTCGGGGATGGCGATGTCGGAGATGGACTCCGCGGTCAGCTTCCCTTCCTGCGCCATCAGGTTGACCACTTCGGAGAGAAAGAACGGGTTGCCTTCGGTCTCCTCGAAGACGCGGTCGACCAGCTCGCGCTTCGGCTCGACGCTGGCGGCGGCCCGGATGTAAGCCGCCACCTCGTCGCGCGAGAGCCCGCGCAGGACGATGCGGTCGAACCCGGCTTCGCGGTTGAGGCGGGCCAGCGCCTCGGAGAGCGGGTGCGTGCGCGACAGGTCGGTGTCGCGGTAGGTGCAGACGACCAACACGCGCATCCGCGACAGCTCGCGCGCCACGTGTTGCAGCAGCAGCAGCGATGGCTTGTCCGCCCAGTGCAGGTCGTCGAGCAAGATCAGCAACGGCACCTGGCCCGACATGGCGCGGACGAAGGTGAGGAAGGCGTCGAAGAGGCGGAACTGCGCCGCTTCCGGGTCGGCCAGCGGGTCGGGTTCGACATAGCCGGGCTGCTGGCGCTGCCAGGGGAAGATGCCTCCCAGGAGCGGTCCCTTCTCCAGCATGTCAGGTGCGATGTCGGCCAGTCCGCGCGCCGCTCGATACGCCTCGCCGACTTCCACCCAGGGCCAGTACGCCGGCGCGCCGGAACTTTCGTGGGCGCGCCCCCAGAGGGCCTGCGCGCCGCGGACGCGCGCGTAGGTCTCCACCTCGTGGGCGGCCCGCGTTTTGCCGATGCCCGGTTCGCCGACCAGCATGACGATGCCGCCGCGCCCGGCGAACGCCTCGTCGAAGGCTTTGCGCAGCCGCTCCAGCTCCTTCTGACGCCCGACGAAAACGCCGCGGGCGAGGCGCTCCAGCGGGTTCGCGCCCTCCGCGTGCGAGGCGCTCTTCCGCGCCGGGTCGACGCGCTCGAGCACCTGCAGCACCTCCGCCGCGCTCTGCGGACGCTCGCCGGGGTCCTTCGCCAGCAGGTGGAGGATCAGCTCCTCAAGTTCGGGCGGGCAGTGCTCCGTGTGCCACGAGGGCGCGACCGGCGGCGTGTTGATGTGCTGCGAGATGACGGCGGTGGGGTCGTCGCCGAGGAAGGGCGGCCGGCCCGTCACCATCTCGTAGAGCATGGCGCCGAGCGCGTAGAGGTCCGCTTGCGGCGTCACTTCGCCGCCGAGGGCTTGCTCGGGCGGCATGTAGGCGACGGTGCCGATCATCAGGCCGTGCTGCGTCAGCCGCGAGCGGTCGAGGGAGACGGCGAGGCCGAAGTCGCCGATCTTCGCCGCGCCCGCCTCGGCGAGCCAGATGTTGCCCGGCTTGAGGTCGCGGTGGATCACGCCCTGCCCGTGGGCGAATTCCAGCGCCCGGCAGACGTCGCAGGCGATCGCCAGCGCGCGCTCCAGCGGAAGGGCGCCACGCGCCTCGCCGAGCGCCGTGTCTACGGCGCCGCCTGGCATCAGCTCCATCACGAAGTACGGTGCGCTAGCTTGCCCTGAGTCGGGCGAAGGGTCTTCGCCGATATCGTGCACGGTGATGATGTTGGGGTGGGCGCCGAGGCGCGCCATCGATTGCGCCTCGCGGAGCGTGCGTTCGCGGCCGGTGGCGTGGAGCCCTTCGGTCTTGATCAGCGCGAAGGCGACGTCGCGGTCGAGCTTCGTGTCGTGGGCGAGGTAGACGCGTTTCTTGGCGCCCTCGCCGAGGAAGCTGCGCACGGTGTAGCGGCCGTCCGCGAACGAAGCGGGGAGGGGCGGCTGGGGTGCGGCGGGGAGGGCGCCGGGCGTAGACGTGGCCGTGGTGCTGAGGGACACGCCGCACTGGTGGCAGAACTTTGTGGCGGCGGGGTTCGCCGCGCCGCAGCCCGCGCAGGCACTCTCGACGCGCATGGCGCCGCCGCATTCGCCGCAGAACTTGACGGCGCCGGGGTTCTCGTGGCCGCAGGCGGGACAGTGCACGCGTTAGCTCCCCTTGAGTGCGGGATTGTAACGCACGGCGGAGCGGCGCAGGAGCGGGAGGCCGGAACCACGGATTGCACGGATGTCACGGATTTCACGGAAGGGGTTGGACGGGAACCACAGAGTCATAGAGGCACAGAGATCTGGACGGACTGAGACGGAACCACGGAGGGCACGAAAAGGCACGAAGAAGTTTTGGAGAACCACAAGGGTACAGAGGCAGAGAGGTCACGCGAGATCGCAGGCGGGGACGCCTGCGGCACATCTGAGGATGGTCGGATCGGAGACCGGCTTGGCGCGAGTTCTCAGGTTGTTCAGACCGCTTCGGCGCGAGCGTGCTCTGCGGTCGTGCGGAGAGAGTCGCGGGCAGCTTCGGTGTCGGTGCGGGTTTCGGGGCGGGTCTTGAGTTCGCCTGCGATGCGGGCGATGCCGGCGAGGACGGTGCTGTGGTCGCGGTGTCCGAGGTGGCGGCCGATCTCGGCGACGGTGGTGCGGGCTTCTTCCTTCAGCAGATACATCGCGAGGTGGCGGGCGTAGGTGACGTCGCGGCTACGGCTGCGGCCGCGGATGTCGGCGGGCGTGACGCCGGTGCGGCGGCTGACGGCGGCGATGACCGTGTCGGCGTCGGGCGCGGCGGTCTCCGCGGCGGGGCCGATGGCGGCGAAGGGCGAGAGCGCTCGCTCGATGGCGTCGGGAGTGGCCTGGCCGCCGACGAGCGGGATGTAGGCGAGGACGCGGTTGAGGCAGCCTTCGAGCTCGCGCACGGACTGGCTGCAGCGCTCGGCGATCGTTTCGAGCGCGGCCTCGGGGAGCGGGGCGGCGTGCTGGCGCGCTTTCGCGCGCAGGATGGCGAGGCGGGTGGCGAAGGAGGGGCGGCGGAGGTCGGCGGCGAGGCCCCACTGGAGGCGCGAGCGAAGGGCGTCGCTGAGGCCGGTCATCTGCGCGGGCATGCGGTCGCCGCAAACGACGATCTGTTTGCCGGCGGCGTGGAGGTCGTTGAAGGTGTGGAAGAATTCGTCCTGGAACTTCTCTTTGCCTTCGAAGAACTGGACGTCATCGACGAGCAGGACGTCGGCGGTGCGATAGCGCTGGCGGAACTGCTCGATCTTGCCGGGGAGCGCGCGGACGTAGTCGTTGCCGAAGCGCTCGGCGGGGGCGTAGATGACGGTGCGGCCGTGCGCGTGGGCGGCGTGGCCGATGGCGCTGAGCAAGTGCGTCTTGCCGAGCCCGGCGGCGCCGACGATGGTGAGCGGATTGGTGATGCCGGGGGCATCGACGGCGCGGCGGGCGGCGTCGTGCGCCATGCGGTTCTCATCGCCGACGACGAAGGTGTCGAACGTGAGTGCGGGGTTGAGCGCGGGCGGCGGTGCGGCGTTGCGGCGGAGGAAGCCGGGGACCTCGCTGGCGGGCGCAGCTGAATCATCCGCGGTATCGAGCGCGGGCGGGGGCGCGTCGTGGGGGCGGACGACCTCGAAGGCGATCTCGACTGCGTGACCGAGGACGCGGGCGAGGGTCTTGAGGATGAGGGGGCGGAGCTTGGTGTGCAGCCACTCGGTGGCGAAGTCGTTCTGAGCGCCGACGACGAAGCAGCCGTCGAGGTGGCGGAGGCCGATGGTCTCGCGCAGCCAGGTGTCGTAGTTGGCGGGCGTGACGATCATCTGGAGCTGGCCGAGGGTGGCGGCCCAGGTGGTGGCCGGGGTCATGGGTTGCCGGTCGTCGGTCATGGGTTGTCGGTCATGAGTTGTTGGTCGTCGGTCATGAGTTGTTGGTCGTCGGTCGTCGATTGCCGGTTGTCGGTTGGTGGGGGGCGGTCGGCTCCGCTGCTGGCCCGCGCAGTAGCCACGGCGGAAGCGACCGAGTGGCGGTGTTTGCCGATGGTCGTCGCGGGATGCGATGCCATGATGGTGCGCGCAGCGAGATCAGTGGTGTGATGAGCGGCGGGAGTGTGTGGCGCGAGGCGCGGTGCGTGTGTGACGGTGATGCGGCATGATGCTCGGTGCGCGGAGGCGAGGCGGCGGGAAGTCCTGCAAGAGGCAACACGAATCTCTCCCGGCGGATGTGTCCGGCGAACTTGATTGATGTGATACGACGCAGAGCTTCCCGAGATTACGGACTCCGCCGTGTGCTGGACTCGCCGCGGTGTGTTGCCCTCCCTGGCCGCGGTACGGATGCATCGGGTGACGATGCGTCCGCGTGAGGCCGTCCGGAGCCCCTCGGGACAAGGGGGATGATACGTTGGTGCAGTGAGCGGATCAAGGCCTTTATGACGACTCTGCAACGGAATTTCTCCCCCCTTTCCATAGCGTTGCAAGTCGTCGCAGACTGCTCACGGTTGCCAGTTTGTAGTTGGTAGTTTGTAGCCGGCAGTGCACGGTTCGCAGCTCGGAGTTGGCAGGTGGTGGTGCGGAAAGACGACGTGATGGTGCGCGAGCGTGAAGGCCTCGTGACGGCGCAGCGAGGTTCCATCGTCGATCGGTGGGTGGTGGTGTTGCGCGAGCAGCACGCGTATCGCGACGTGTTCGAGATCGCGCTGGTGGCGCTGGCGTTCCTGTTGTACTTCCTGGTGCGTGGCGCCGTCGTCGATCGTCATGATGCGGCGTTCACGAACGCGAATCATCTGATCGATGTTGAGCGGGCGATCGGGATCTTCTGGGAGCCGCGGCTACAGGAGATCGTGTTGCATCGTCAGTGGCTGATCTCGCTGTTCAACTTCATCTACTTCTGGCTCGACTTTCCCTTGATCGTGGCTGTGGGGCTGTGGATGTACTTCTTCCGGCGACACGAGTACACGATCACGCGCGACGCGATTTTGCTGTCGGGCGCGATCAGCCTGGTGATCTA
Source organism: uncultured Dehalococcoidia bacterium (assembly GCA_964421985.1). Taxonomy (GTDB): domain Bacteria; phylum Chloroflexota; class Dehalococcoidia; order DSTF01; family JACRBR01; genus JANXYW01. The sequence continues at coordinate 9,809 of CAYQZE010000011.1, forward strand.
CAGCTTGTTCCCGGTGATGCCGCCGCGACTGTTGCCGACGGGCGAGTTCGTCGGGACGATCGAGAAGTACAACGACTTGAGTTACCAGGCGCAGTCGCTGCGAGCGTTCGTGAACCCGTACGCCGCGGTGCCCAGCCTGCACTTCGGGTGGGCGATGATCGTCGGGGGGGCGATGGTGGCGACGATGCGGCATCCGGCGCTGCGGGTCGTGGGGCTGGTGCTGCCGTGGGCGCAGCTGGCGGCGATCGTCTTCACGGCGAATCACTACATCATCGATGCGGCGGTGGGGTGCGTGGTAGGGGTGGTGGGAGTGGCGCTGGCGATGGGGCTGCAGCGGTGGGGGTATGGGCGGTTCAGTCCACAGTTCACAGTGGACAGTTGACCTTTCATCGAAGGACGTAAAGCTCGGCGCATCGGCCTTCTGCAAGAAGCCTCCGGGCCGAACCGAGGGTCTTACGGTCAACTGTGATTCGTCCACCGTGGACTTTTCCCCACTGTGAACTGTCGACTGCGAACCGTGAACTCATCTACAGAAGCCTTCGGGGTCGAAGCGGCAGGAGTTGGTGCCGAGGAACTTCTCCGCGAGCCCCTTCTGCTGTTGCCATTCGCTCGCGGGGAAGTTGAGGACGCGCGTCCAGGAGGACATGCCGAACGTGCCCTCGGGCAGGTCGTTGTCGTGCGCCATCACGATGCGATCGTCGTGGTTGTCGATACGGCCGTTGACGAGGTCCTTGAGCTTTTCGGCGGCATCGGCGCAGGCAGTGTCGCCGGCGGCGCAGTTCCAGCCGACGAAGACGCCGGCATGTTCGAGGATGTGCGGGATGCCGTCGCGCGGCATCTCGATGTCGTCCGGGTAGACGTCGGGGTCGGCGGGGATGTTGACGACGTTGCCGCCGCCGATATCGATGTTGCGCTGGACGTTGAGATGCTTGCCGGACGAGGGTGGGTTGGTGGCGTAGCAGTTCGACGGGACGGTCGGCGTGGTGTCGACGGTGCCGTGCGGGGTGGGCCCGCCGGGTGTGGGTGTGGCCGACGGCGCCGCGGTCGTCGTTGAGGTCGAGGTCGAGGTGGAGGTGGAGTCGGACGCGGTCGTACTAGCCGACGGCGTGCCGCCGCCGCCGACGATTGTGAGCTTCGCGGATTCGGACTGGGGCACACCCTCGCAGAAGGGTGTCATGCCGTGGCCGTTGAAGCCGCCGGGGAAGTGGGCGCGTCCCTGCGTCGCGGCGAACGTGCCGGGGATGTCTGTGCTCTGGTCCTGCTCAGCCTTGTCGGAAGGGGAGAGGCTGTCGCCGCCGGAGTTCGACTGCACGATGAGGTAGACGATCAGGCCGATGATCAGCACGAGGCCGCCGAGGAGCGCCAGGGTCGTCGTGGGGAAGCGGCTGCCGCCGCCAACCTTGACGGGCGTGCGGCGCGAGGGCGGGGGCGCCCCGGCACGCGTCTGCTGCTTGCGATCCGCCCTGCGCTGTTCTCGACTCATCTGCGGGTGATCTCCTGTGGGGCCCGACGGCCGCGGGTGGTGGCGTATCTGACGCGGCAGTATGACAGGGCGACGACGTTATCCACAGACGACGACGTGAGGAGAAGCACGGATTTCACAGGTTACGCGGATCGAACGGGGACGATCCACTAAGGGCTCGAACCGATGGGGGTAGGGTGGTCGGCGGGCGGTGGAGGTAGAGCTTCATACCTGTGATCCGCGGGAGCGAATGGCTCGGGAGTGCACTCGATGCGGGCGGGCGGCGCCCGGGCTCCATCCTGGTCGGCAGTCGGTGAGGGCTAGTCGCAGTGCCAGGCGAGGGCGACGAGGCCGGGGCCGGTGTGGACGCCCATCACCTGTGTGAACTCGGTGGTGTACGACTCGGCGAGGGTGAGGCGCTGCCCGGCGGCGGCGATGAGTTGGGCAGCGGCGTCCGGGGCGTTAGCGTGGTGGACGGCGAGGTGTGTGGGGCGGCCGGCGGTGTCGGCGGCGAGGAGGTCGAGCATGCGGTCGAGGGCGCGCGGACGGGTGCGCGTGCGGGCGACGAGC
>CAYQZE010000012.1:0-5599 GCA_964421985.1 uncultured Dehalococcoidia bacterium
CGCGAGACGGGTGGCAAACCTGAGTTCCCGCATACGCTCAACGGCTCCGGGCTGGCGCTTCCGCGCACGATGATCGCCGTCATCGAGAACTACCAGCGCGAAGACGGCAGCATCGACGTTCCGGGCGTGCTGCTGCCGTTCATGGGCGGGATGGCGCGTATCACGGCGGGCGCCTGACGCCGCGTGTGGCCTGTACATAGCGCATGGGCGGCCATAGAATCGCATCGACGCGCCGACGCGCAACGACCGGCGGTAGACAATCGAGAAGGGAGCCAGCGATGGCCACGAAGGAAGAGCTGACCAAAGGGCTGGAGCTGTTGATCCAGGAGGGTCACCGGCTGGCGAATGATCTCAGCGACGCGCAGTGGGAGCACGTCGTCGACCTCGACGGCTGGAAGAGCAAGGAAGTGCTGGCGCACATCGCGGGCATCGGCGGCGTCGTCGTACCGATGGTTGGCGGGTTAGCAACTGCGCCTGCCGGCGCGGACGCGATGGCCAGCGTCGACATCGACCGGATGAACGCCGGCATCGTCGCATCGAAGGCGGGAAAGTCGGCGAAGGAGCTGGCGGCGGAGCTGGAGACCGCGTACCGCGGCGTCATCGACTTCATCAAGGCGGCGCCGGACGAGACGCTGGCCAAGCGGGCGACGGCGCGGGGGCACAAAGAGATCCCCGTGAGCGATCTTGTGATGCGGATGGTCGTCCTGCACGGCCTCGGCCACATCTACAGCGTCTACAGCAGCCTCATGTTTGCGGGCTGAGCGCGGTGGGTGAGCCCGCAGTCGCGACCGCGCTCGACGTGTTGGCGGCGACGCCGGCCACGCTGCGCGCACTGCTCGGCGGCCTGTCGGCGGAGCTCACGTCGGCGCCCGCGGACGAAGGGTGGTCGCCGCACGACGTGGTCGCGCACCTCGCGTCACTCGATCCCCTCACGCTCATCGGACGGGTGCGCGCGATCGTCGAGCAAGACCAGCCGGTGCTCGACTCGATCGATGAACACGACGTGCTGGAAGGATCGGGCTTGCGGGGCCGTCCGCTGGCGGACGTGCTCAACGACATGGCCCGCACGCGGACGACGGCGCTTGCCTGGCTGCGCGCGTTACCGCCGGAGTCGCTGGCGCGGACGGGGCGACACGCCGAGGTCGGGCCTCTCAGCGCAGCCGAGATCGTCCATCACAAGGCGTGGCACGACCTGTTGCACGTGCAGCAGATCTGCCGGATGCTCTCGCTGCCCCTTGATGCGGGAAGCGGCGGCATGCGGCGATTCCACTGAAAGACGCGCGCCGCGCCGGTGTTGGCGAGACACGCTGCCACCGCTCAGCTACAGGACGCGGAATGCCGGGTGATCCGGCGCGATGCGGAGGACATCTTCGTCTGACGATTCGTGCGTCACGCCGTCGAACCACTTGCCGGTCTCGAACTTCCACAGCTTGAGATAGGCGCGCAGCACGCCGGGCTTCGCGTCGTTCGGCAACTCTTCGACGTGGAACGGTTCGCGCTTCGAGCCGAGACGCAGCTCGCCGCCTCCGGCCGCGCGCAGGTTGCGCGACCACTGCGTGTCGCCGCGCGGCGCGACGAGATAGCGCTGACCTTCGTGCGTGAGGAGGTTGACGGGCGTCGTGCGCCATTCGCCGCTCTTGCGGCCTTTGACGGCGAGTATGCGCGAGCCGCGCATGCTGAGTCCCAGGCGCGTGAAGAACGCGATCACGGGGTTGAAGATGTGTCGCGTGCCCCAGTCAGGCTTGTCGTATTTCATCGCCATGATCATGTCCCTCCGCGACAGTGATTGTCGCACACCCGGAGCTATACTTGCGCCACCATGCCCCCTGTCGAAATCGTAAGCGGCACCCTGCCCGAGCTGGAGGATGCGCTGGCCCGCGCCATCGAGGGCGCACGCACACCCGATCCACTTGCACCGGTGACCGTCCTCGTTGGTCACGTGCTGCTCAAGCGTTATTTGCCGAGGATGCTGGCCGCCCGCGGATGCGCCCACATCAATGTGCGGTTCTTGCGGCCGAGCGAGCTAGCCGAGCAGCTCACTTCCGGCGTCAACGACCGAGGGCGGCTCGCGCCTGCGGCGGAGCGCCTGCTCGTCCGCGGCGTCGCAGCCGCGGCAGGCGGCTACTTCGCTGGGATTGCCGGCGGCGACGGCTTCACCTCAGCCCTCATGCGACTCTTTCGCGAGCTGGAGCTGGGCGGATTCGACAGCCCGCCGGCACTTGAACGCGTGCTGCGCGATGCGGACCGGGACGGCAACCACGGGAAGTTCGCAGAGCTGGCGCGCCTCTACGGACGGTACCTGGCGACGAGGACGAGTGCGCGGCTGGTCGCTCCAGCCGAGCGTTATTCGACCGCCGACATCGCTCTGCTGGAGGGCCCGCTTCTCATCTACGGGCTATGGGCGCCGGCCGAGCTGCCGACGCGGTTCATCGAGCGCATGGCGGCGGAACGCCCCGTCATCGCGCTTCTGCCGCGTACTGGGCTCGATGCGGACGACGCCCACGCCGCATTCCGTGCGCGGCTGCTCGCCTGCGGCGCGACCGAGCGCATGCTCGGTGAATCGCACCGCAGCGTGGACCGCAGCGCGGACCGTAGCGTGGACTTCAGTCCGCGCGTCGAGGATGAGATCGAGCGGCTCGCTGCTGCGTTGTTCCGCGACGGTAGCCCGGCCGTCGACGCGCCGAGCGTGGCACTGGTCAGCGCGCCCGATACCGTGCGAGAGGTGTGGGAGGCGGCGCGCACGTGCCTGGCGTGGGCGCGGGATGGCATCCGGGTCCATGAGATAGCCGTCGTGTATCGCAACCGCGATCCGTACCGCGCGCTGGTCGACGAGATCTTCCGCGAAGCCGGCATCGACGCATACGTGCACGACGGCCGCGCGCTTTCGCGGCACCCGCTCGGCATCCGGCTGGTGGCGCTGCTCGACCTCGCCGCCGATCCGGCGTTCTCGCGCCAGACGGTGATGGAGTTTCTGACCGAGACGCAGTTGCCGGTCGCGACGACGCGCAAGTACGGCCGCGTTCGACCGTCGCAGTGGGAGACGTACACGCGCGAGGCCGGCATCGTGGCGGGCATCGATCAGTGGCGGACGCGCCTCGCGCGCCTGACGGCGGAGACGAGCGAGCGCGCGAAGGATGAGCGCTTCGCGTGGATGGCGGATGAAGCAGGACACATCGCCGATCTCCAGCGGTTCGCCGCCGACTTCCACGCGGCGCTGGCGGCGCACCGCAGCGACGCGACGTGGGAAGAGCACGTCGCGTACCTGCGGGATCTGGCGGCGCAGTACGCCGTCGGCGTCGGACCGATCATCGAGGCGCTCGGCGATCTGCATACGTTGGCCGCGGTCGCGCCGCGTGTCTCGTTCGCGACGTTCTGCCGCGCGGTGCGCGACGACCTGGAGACGCGGGACGCGGGCACGATACTGGGCGAACCGGCGGGTCTGTTCGGACGGGCGGGCGTGGCGGTGGTCGATGCCACGTCGCTGCGGCACCTACGTTTCCGCGCCGTCTACATGCTGGGCCTGGCGGAACGCGCCTGGCCGCCGCCATCGCGGCCCGATCCGCTCTTGCTGGAGCACGAACGGAGGCTCCTGAATCGCACGGCGATCGGCGCCGTACCGATGCGGACGGAGCCGGATGACGAGCCGTTGACGTTCTGGCTCGGCGTGCAGTCGGCGCGGCAGCACCTCCGTCTCTCGTACGCGCGGGCCGATGCCGGCGGCAGCGGCAAGCACCTGCCGTCCTACTTCTTCCGCGCCGTAGCGGAGGCGTTGGAAGGCCGCCCGCTTACCCTGGCGGAGTTGGACGCCAGCACGCACGTGCGCCGCATCGAGGCAGGACGGCTGGCCCACGACGACCTCGCGGCGTCATTGTCCGCGCCCGAATACGACCGTGGCCTCGTGCGGGACGCGATCGCGCGCGGCGACGCGGCGGCGGTCGAAGCGCTGGGCGCTGCAACGCCGGCGTTCAGGCTGGCGGTGCAGGCGCGGGATGCCCGTTGGGGGAGCACGCTGTCGCAGCACGACGGCGTGTTGACGGGTGAGCAGGCGATCGCACGTGCCACGGCGGGCCAGTTCGCGCGGGCGAAACCGGTCTCGGCGAGCCGGCTCGAAACCTACGCGACGTGCCCGTACCGCTACTTCGTCCGCTACACGCTGGGCATCGACGCGGTGAAGGAGCCGGAAGAGATCGAGCGCATCGACGCGCTCGAGCGGGGTTCGCTGGTCCACGCGATCCTCGAACGTTTTCTCAAGCGCATCGATGGCGACCCGCCGCGGCCGGAGGCGCGCGCCCGTCACCTTGCTCTGCTGCGGGAGGTCGCGGCGGAGGAGACGGGCGACCGCGAAGCGCGGGGCGTCACGGGCCGGCCGCTGATCTGGGCCATGGATCGGCGGCAGATAGAAGACGATCTCGTAGGTTGGTACGCCGCCGAGGTGGAAGAGGCGTCTCGGATGGCGCTGCGCCCACAAGCGTTTGAAGTCGGGTTCGGCGGTGCGCGGTTCGGGTCGGTTAGTGACGAAAGCCCGCTTTCGACTCAGGATCCGATCGCGATACGCGCCGGTGATCGCCAACTGCTGCTGCAGGGACGGATCGACCGCGTCGACTGGGACGGCGCGCGCACCCACTTTCGTGTGATCGACTACAAGACGGGCAAGAGGCGCGGCAAGGAGGATTCGGTATTCGACAAGGGACGGTCGCTGCAACTGCCCGTGTACCTGCACGCGGCGGCGGCGATGCTCGGTCTGGATCCCTCCCGGGGCGAAGCACAGTACTTCTACGTCAGCAGGGGCGGTGGCTACCGCCGGCGGACGCTCACGGGCGGTGAGTTGGCCCAGCAGCAGGGCCAGCTCGAGCAGATCCTCACCACGATCACAGATGGTGTCGATGGCGGTTTCTTCGCGCCGAACCCCGGCGGCAAAGGGCGGCCTAACTGCGCGTACTGCGAGGTCAGAGATATCTGTGACACGAGTATCGAGCGCATCGCGCTGCGCAAGGCGGATGATCCGCGGGGCGCCGCGTACCGCGCATTGGAGGACGTCGTATGACGGATCCGTTCACTCCGTCCGATCGGCGTGTGCGCGAAAAGATCCGTACGCAGCTGGACGCCAACATCTGTGTCGAAGCGGGCGCTGGAACGGGCAAGACGACCGTGCTCGTCGACCGCATCGTGGAGGTGCTGCGTCGTGGGCACGCCACGGTTGAGCAACTCGTGGTGATCACGTTTACGGAGAAGGCGGCCGCAGAGTTGGCATCACGCGTGCGGCGCGGGCTGGAGGATGCTCTACGCGGTGCGCCGAATAACGCGGAGCGCGATCGCCTGGCGGCGGCGATCCGCGGACTGAACCACGCGCACATCGAGACGATCCACGCGTTCGCGGCAAGCTTGCTGAGAGAGCGTCCCGTCGAATCGATGATGGACCCCGGCTTCGACGTGCTGGACGACCTGCCCGCGCAGCTGGCCTTCAGCGCCGCCTGGGACGCGTGGATCACCGACGAGCTGGCCCAGGAACCGCCACCGGCAGCGCTCCTGAACATCCTCGACCTGAATCTCGACTTCCGTTACGTGCGCGAGGCGGCGGAGCGGCTGAACCGCCACCGGT
>CAYQZE010000013.1:0-7160 GCA_964421985.1 uncultured Dehalococcoidia bacterium
CGTGAAACAGCATCCGCTCATACTGATGGGCACGCCTGATCCTTACACGCCACCGAAATGACAGTTGGTTCAAGGTCGTGGCTTCGTGGTCGTGGCCGACGCAGCTTGCGTCGGTGAAACTTTCTGAGCGAACTCAAACGCGGACGCTGGCAGCGTCCGCCACGCGGAGACTGCGAATGCGAATTGATGGAGCCACGCTGCGGGCGGATTTGATTTCCGGAACGACGGTCTTCACCGTGCTCGTGCCGTCGGCGATGGCTTACGGGCAGCTTGCGGGGGTGACGCCGGAGGCCGGAATGTATGCCGGTCTTGTCGCGATGATTGTTTACGCGATCCTCGGTAGTTCGCGGCACCTGATCGTCGGGCCGGAAGCGACCTCCGCGCTGTTGGCCGCCATGATCGTCGGCCCGATCGCGGGGGCAGGGGCGGACCCGGAGCGATTCGCATTTCTCGTCGCGGCGCTCGCCGCGCTGGTCGGTGTGATTCTGATTGCCGGTGGGCTGGCTCGCATTGGATTTCTGGCGGACTTCCTGCCGCGCGCCGTGCTGACGGGCTACATCACCGGCGCGGCGCTGCTGGTGATTCAGAGTCAGTTGGGCAAGCTGTTTCGCATCAAGTTTGAATCGGACGGCTTGATCCGCTCACTCTTGGAACTCATCTCGCGGTTGGGCGAGACGCATGTGCCCACGCTACTGCTCGGTGTCGTGACGATGGTGGCGTTGCTGGCTCTGCGGCGATTCGTCCCTAAGGTTCCGTCCTCGTTGGTCGTTCTGGCGACGAGCATCGTGCTGTCCGCCATGTTTCGCTGGCAGGATCACGGAATCAAAATCGTCGGCGAGGTCAAAGGGGGGTTGCCGAACTTGGGATTGCCTCGTGTCAGCTTGAGCGACTTGAACGCTCTGCTGCCCGGAGCCGCCTCGATGGCGTTGCTGGCGTTTTCGGACGCCGTGCTGACGGGCCGGTCGTTTGCGGCGCGGCACGGCTATCCCATCAACGCCAACCGCGAGTTGTTCGCGCTGGGTGCGGCCAATCTCGGAACTGCGGTCGCGGGCGCGTTCCCCGTGGCGGCCAGCGGTTCGCGCACCGCGGTCAACGACAGCACCGGCGCGAAGAGCAGACTTTCCGGGGCCATCGCGGCCGTGATGATGTTCGTGTTCCTGCTCTTCTTCACGCCGGTGCTCGCTTCTTTGCCGCTCGTCGTGCTCGGGGCGATCATCATCGTGTCCACGCTGGGGATGATCGAGATCGGCGAGCTGATTCGCATGTATCATTTCCGGTGGGAGACGTTTGCGGTCGCGATGATCACGCTGTTGGGCGTGGTCTTCGTGGGCATCGTTCCGGGCATTCTCGTCGCGGTGACGATGTCGCTGTTCCTGCTCATCGGCATCATTTCACGGCCGAGCGACTCGCATCTGGTTCGAGACGGCGAAGCACTCGAATTCCACCGCATCGGTGACGGCCCGCTCGCCCAAATCGAGCCGGGCTTGGCCGTGTACCGGGTGAACGGACTCCTGATGTTTGCCAATTGTGCCAATATGAAAATCCGCGTGACGGGATTGATCGAAAAGTCCGGCACCGCTGTGCGCGGACTGATCCTCGAACTGGGGATGAGCAGCACTATCGACCTGACGGCACTCACCACCATTGAGGAACTGCACGACGAACTGAGCAAGCGGGGCGTGCGGCTGATGGCCGTCGATCTGAATTCGGATGTCCGAGAGTTGTTTCGTCGCGCCGGCACGGATGAAAAACTGGGCGCGGAAAACATTCAAGCCGACGTTGCGTCTGCCGTGTCTGCATTCCATCGAGAAGCCGGAACGCGCTAGCGTCCGGTTTATGCGTCTCCAACTGAACCGGACGCTAGCGCGTTCCGGCTGATCAACACGATCTTGTTCTTGGACCGGTTTTTAGCGGAGCCTGACACCTTGCCCATCCAGAACGCCGACAACATCGTGGCCCCGCCCGATCAAACGCAAATGGCATTGGAGCGGACGCACCTTGCCTATGAGCGGACGCTGATGGCCTGGATCAGGACATCCGCCGCGTTGATTACCGCTGGCTTCACGCTCTACAAGTTCTTCGAGTACCTGATCGAACCAGGCCGGCAGGCGCAGCACGCCTTGGGATCTCGCGCCTATGGCATGTGCTTGATCGTCATCGGCGTTGTCACACTCGCACTGGCCACCTGGCAGCATCAGCAAAGCCTGAAGCGGCTGCGCGTGCAATACCCCGATGTCCCTTTCTCGCTGGCGACGCTGGCCGCGACCTTGGTTTCGGGGCTGGGAATCCTGGCGCTGATCGCCGTGGCTTGCCGCGCCTAAAACGTATTGTTCATGGCTCCGTAGCGTCAGAAGTCGATCTTCGCACGCAGGCCGACAAGCAGCGATGTGTCGGCTCGATCGCGGAACGGGGAGATCACCTGAAGATCCGGCGTGATCTGGCACCACGGTGTCACCTGCATGTTGTAGTACAACTCCACGCCGTGCTCGTCGCCAAGTGGCAGCAGAGCGGGGGCGAGGTTTTTCAATTCCGAGCTCACACCCAAGTAAAAATAGCCGATCCCGAACGTGTCGCGATTGCGGCTAGCGATCGGACTGGCTCCGCTGATCCCGGTGCTCGCGAACCAGCGGATCGGGCTGGGGTTGTTGTCCGCGATGCCGAGGTTGCCGAACACGCCCCACTTCCGCTGCGGGTCGTCCGGCGAGACGTAAACGGCCTGGTCAAAGTTGTAAGCCAGACACCACGAGCCGGTCCGTGGAGTGGAAAGAATGACCAAGCCGTCAATCGGGTCGAGTTAAGCAGAAGGCGAAAGGTCGGTGTAGGTTCCGCTGCTGTACGTTCCCGAAATGCCTTGGTGGCCTGGCCGGTCGAAGAATGTGGTCGGGAGGTTCAATTGTGCGAAGACCGTGGCCCCATTATCAAAGAACGTGTCGAACCCGCTCACGGTCGGCGTGTTGTTGGTGTCGAACACCGCCGCCGCGAACACCGGCTCCATGTTCTTGAGGTATGCGAATCCTGCCCCAAACATAGCCGTCCTGTCACCCCGACTTGACTGGACAAGAAGCCATTCGACGTTCTCGTCGAAGGGCTTTTCTGTTTGTGATGTTTGGACTGACGTTTTCATGCCGATGGTTCAATCGGTAAGTCGCGGGAAACCTTTTCGCAGATGAATTGTAGCGCGACTGAAATCCACACAGTAACACAGTAACCTAGAGCAGATCGAAGTCGCGGAAGCGTAATTCGCTGCGGGCCGTCTCCATTCTCTTGGGTTCGGAGTGTGGGTTACAACACGACCAGTGCCGTTCAGAAACATCGGGGCCGGCCAACTCAACGACAAGCTCGCCCTGGCAAGCGGGATTGGCAACTCCACGCCCCTTCGCACACGTTCTGCAAAAAAGTGGATGACGGCGAACGCACCGGTGGTATCGGCAGCGAAACATGAAGCGAATAAGGGCAAGCTACCGAGTGGCAGGCGATGCCGGTGGCTTCCACTGCCTCTACAGTTGGTTCATCTGGTTCATCGCGCCGGGCCGTCCCTGGAAAACCAGCGCGCCCCTATCGCAATGGCGAAACCTTTCGCTATACTTGGTGTGGCGAAACCTTTCGCTGCATCGCGTCCGGGTCGTCATCTGGGAGTTACAATCATGCGCGAATTGGGATCCTCTCAGCCGACGGCGGTCGAACTGGAAATCTTACGGATTCTTTGGGAACTGGGGCCGAGTCCGGTGCGGAATGTTCACACGCGGCTCAATGAAGCCAAGGGGACGAATTATTCCACTACCGTGAAGATGCTCTCGGTGATGCTGACCAAAGGGTTGGTCAAACGCGACGAGAATGCGACGCCTCTGATCTATCGCGCGGCGATGACTCGCGACCGGGCCGCGAAGAAGTTTCTCAGCGAGCTGATTGAGAAAGTCTACGACGGTTCGGCCATGAGTCTCGTGCTGCAAGCGCTCGCGGCGGGGAAGGCGTCGAAGGAGGAAATTGATGAGGCTCGAAAGCTGCTCGACGCGATGGAGGGCAAGTCATGAGCTTGTTCATTGAGCGACTCGGTTGGGTGCTGGTGCATTCGCTGTGGCAGTTCGCGCTCGTGGCGTTGCTGGCGAGTGCGATCGTTCGAGCGATGCGGCGGAGTTCGTCAGCAGTGCGGTACGGAGTGCTCGTCGTGGCGATGGCGGTGATGGTTGTCGTGCCGGTGGCGACGTGGCTGCTTCTGCCGAACGACTCGCGAGATGAATTGGCGAACCTGGCGGCGTTAGCCCCCGAAGAAGTTGCGAGCGCCGTAAAAGGTCCGGGGGCTAACGCCCCCCGCTAGCCAAGGGCGGCGAGGGATGGCGTCGTGGTCGGACCGTACAAAGGCCGCATTTCAACCGTGGCTGACGTGGATCGTTGTTACTTGGAGTCTCGGCGTTGTGGTTTGCTCGCTGCGGCCGTTGCTCGGCTGGCACACGCTGTGGCGGTTGAATCGAGTCGGCGTGTCGCCGGTATCAGACGACGTGCAGGCCACGCTGCGTCGTGTTTCGGAGCGGCTCGGTCTGCGTCGCGCGGTGCGCGTGCTGCAATCGACGTTGGCTCAAGTGCCGGTTGTTGTCGGGTATCTGCGACCGGTTGTTCTGCTGCCGGTCAGTTTAATGACCAGCCTTCCGGCCGAGCAGTTGGAAGCGATCTTGGCTCACGAGCTGGCTCATATGCGGCGGCATGATTTCGTGGTGAACCTGCTGCAAACGTTGGTCGAGACGTTTTTCTTTTATCACCCGGCGGTCTGGTGGCTGTCGCATCAGATTCGAATCGAGAGGGAGCACTGCTGCGATGACCTCGTGGTCGCTTCGTTCGGCAATCGCGTCGAGTACGGCCGTGCGTTGTTGGCGATCGAAGAACTGTGCGGTCGTAGCACGGTGCTGGCGCTGGGAGTCGCCGACGGATCGCTGCTGTCGCGGATTCGGCGGATTGTTGGGCTGGGATCGGAGCCAGTCGCGAACGAGCGTTGGTCGGGGGCGTCTGTCAGCTTGATGTTGGCTCTGTGCGCCCTGTCGCTGACGTGGTGTTTTGCCATGCGACCGGGATCGGCGAAGCCGGTGGGCCAGTCAAACAGGTTTGCGGTAACGCTGCCTGACGGATTGGAAGTCGAATTGCTGGGAGCCACGAATTACTTGGACCTGTTTCCGCAAGGCCTGAATATCTCTTCGATCATTCCGAATCCGTGGTGGCGTCCGGATGGCGAGCGACTGGAGCAATGGCCGCTGTCGGGAATCGCGTTTCCGAAACCGCTCGATGAGGAAGAACAAAAGCGATTCAAAGATTGGACCTCCGTCGCCGTCCGGGTTCGCGGGCCGAATATGGAGAGTATCAACACCTGGATCGTCATCGAAGGTGCTCGTGAAAGCACCATGATCTCAGGGACTGACAGTTCCGAAAAATCGGTCGCCAGTGAATCACTCGCAAGTGCGGGACCGCTGCCGGGAATCAAATCGGGAGTCGTGCGCGTCGCGGTTGGCGCGGGCGAGCTTGGGCCCTGGCAACGGATTCGTCCGGATGATTCCAAAGATGCGGATGGTCCGATTCCCGATGAATTGCAAGCGCCCTACGCGGACATGTCCGAAGTGAAGTTTCGCGACATCGACGGCCAGACCCGGTTGGTGACCGGGCCGATTGATGTTTCCAAGATGCGCGCGTCAACCGAGATGGAACTTGTCGACATCAATGGCCACGCCGTGAAGGGAGCGGCGTTCGCGTTCGTCGATGGCGATTGGGGTTGGACGTATCCGATCCCGCTCGCGCGAGTCGCGCACCATCGCTTTCGGCTGCGAGCGTATCGGCATTGGGTCACCTTCGAGAACGTCTCGTTTCAACCGGGACACAAGACCGACGTGAAGTCGTCCGTTGGAAAAACACCCGAACTCCGCCGCGATCCGTTGAGCGCGACATTGCCGAATGGTGTGCGCGTTGAATTCGTGGGACTCGCTCCGATGGAGAAAGAGCCGAAGACGTGGTGGAAGCCGGATGGATCGCCGCTCAGTGACGTGCCAAAGTATGGAAGTGAAACGGTCAGCGTGACGGGGCAAGACGTTCGCCGCGCGTTGATCCGTGTGCATGGCGGAGGCTTGAGTTACCTGGACGTGATCACGCCCGGCATGACCAATGTTCGGTCAGATGAAGCTCACGGCTCAGGCGGGCCGTTCGTCCGAGTAGATAGCGGATACGCCTTTTCGACCGGTCAGAAGACGGGACGGATTGAAGTCGGTATCGCAACGCAGCCGCAGTCGCCCGTGCGTCGCTTGGATGCGAAAGGCCAGCGGATCGTGAAGGGTCGCGGAGTGAACTCGGACAGCGGCGTGGCAGGACTGCTCGTCGTTGATGATTTTGAAACCGGGCAGAGTCGCGTGGTCGATGTCGCCCCCGTCGATCGCGGCGACTCCCAGAATGACATCTCGATCGAAGGGGTTGAGTCGCCGCCGCTGTCGATTTCGAAATCAAACGGCAAAGAACTTCCCGAAACGGCGGAGCAAAAAGCGGAGAACGACAAACGTCGGGTCCAAACACAAGTTTTGTGGTCAGCCCCCAAGCGTTGGAAGTCGTTCGACCTGGAAATGACCTTGATCGACATCGACGGCAAATCCCATCAGCCCAGTGGACGCGGGGCATACGCCGACACCGACGAGATGCGTCGGCGGCAGATCAATCACGGAAGCGTCATCTTCAACGTGCCCCTGTCGCGAGTCGCCGGTTTTGAATATCGCGCTTGCCGATATCAGTACTGGGTCACGTTCGACAACGTCGCGCTGAATCCGGGTGAGATGACCGACGTAAAGGTGCAGGTCGAATCGCAGTCGGAACCGAAGCCGAAGCCAGAATCCAAAGAGGTTCGGTTCACCGACGAATTGCGGCTCGAATTGAAGCGCGGGGCGGCACATGGCGGGCGATGGTTCTTCGTGGATTTGGATCGCGGGCGAATTGGGAAGCCGCCGTTTGCGGTGGAGATTGAGACCAAGCGGCTGCCGCACTTCGTCACTCAGCCGAAGGAGGCGGAGTTGAATGAGTGGCTCAAGCAGGAAGGGATCGACCTGATCCTCTTCAGCAAAGCGAAGCCGCTCGGTGATGGTTCGGGGCGGATGAATCAGCATCTCCAGACACGCTCCGTGCGCACGAACCTGGCACACCTC
>CAYQZE010000014.1:0-2965 GCA_964421985.1 uncultured Dehalococcoidia bacterium
CTTGACTTTAAACAGCTAATCAGGCATAGTTTCGGACCATTTTCTCAAGGAAAGGAGGGAGATCGAGTTGATAGAAATTTCAGTCAAGCATTGTCAATCTTTTGAGCACGCCATGCGTCTTCTCAAGGCCAAGATGAAGAAAGAGCACGTCATCGATGACTATAAGAAGCATATGCGGTACGAAAAGCCATCCGATAGAATTCGCAAGGAGCTTAAGGAGTCCCGCAAGCGCGCCCGTAAGATGCAGCGCCTAAGAGACCTTTAGCCCTACTCGGTTTCTCTACGATCCAGTAGAGTAGCACTTCTAAAGCCCCCGGCAGAATCAACTGCTGGGGGCTTTTTGTTTTCCACTATCTTTTTAAGGGACAGGTCTTTGATCGAAGACCTGTCCCTTGGAACCGTCCCTGGTAGATCTATTTTGGGCAAAAAAAATCCCCCAAACCCTTTCGGGCTTGGGGGATCAATTCAGCTAAATTAGAACGAGTAAACTAAAGAAGCCAAGAACGTGTTTTGATCTGTGTTGTGGTCCACATCAAAACGCTTTGTGTCCGGTGTTCTGTCAAAACGGTACTCGAGACGGGTGAGAAGGTTCTGGTAGACCTTGAAATCCATACCAAAAGTCATCTCATACGCGTAGTAACCGCAGCCACCCGGGCAGGTGTCGAGGTCGACGGCACCGAGGCGAGCTCCCGAAGTATCATTGAACCACTCAAAACGGTGGTTGAACGAGATCCAATCGTTGAACTCGTAACGATTCCAGACGCCGAAGCCGTACCAGTCGCCGCCGCCGTTCTTACCCCAGACGGATTCGCCGTTGACCAACCACTTGTCGGTCAGCTTGATACCAGCGATGGTATCGAGCGTGATACCGGTCGTGCCACTGTGACCATTAGCCTTGCCATCCGGAGTTTCTTCTCCGGCAATAAGATTTTGGGTCAAGGTGATGCGATCGGTGAGCTTATAGGACATCTGAGCTTCAACGGACTTGGTCACGTTGTTGTCAATATCCTGGTCAGCTCCGTTATTTATACCGAGGACCGTGCGGAACTTATCATTCCAATCATAGGTAGCCCGTACGCCCGTGTGGGTGAAGGGAATACCATAATTGAA
The DNA here is from genome assembly GCA_964421985.1 of uncultured Dehalococcoidia bacterium. Classification (GTDB taxonomy): domain Bacteria; phylum Chloroflexota; class Dehalococcoidia; order DSTF01; family JACRBR01; genus JANXYW01. The sequence goes on from CAYQZE010000014.1 coordinate 1,111, forward strand.
GATCAGGCCGCGTGAAGCGAGCCAGTTATTTCTCGGATCGATCGTTTCGACGCCGAGGAGGGTGACGAACTTACCAAAGTAAATATCGATGCCGTTGCCGTAAGGAGCGAGAAGCTCGATGTAGGCCTGGTTGATATTGACGTTGCTTTGGTTGTTGTCGTTAGTTGCATTTACCGTGAGATCTTTAGTTTGAAACTCGTCGTCAAACGTGTCATTCAAAGTAAGATCATGCGAGTGGGCAGCTGCAGCAATGCCCTGTGTCGCAGCATTGAGAAACTTCGCATCTTCACCGAAGATCAGGTCCGCACGGAAACCGATACCGCCGGTTTCAGGGGCTTTCTTTTCTAAGGTGAGATCCAAAGCATTGACCACGAAACTGTTGTGGTTGCGGTCGAAACTGCGCAATTGATTCACGCCGGCCCGATCGCTGTTAATGCCATTCAAGCCTCCGGTGGAGGGGTGAACGGTATTAATGTTCCACTCAGTGTTCAAGTAACCGCTGATCTGAATGTCTTCAGCAGCTTTTAAGAAACCGCTCCCAGAAGGAGGGATGTAAGCCGGAGCCGCCATTTCGGCGCCTGTGGGCTTCATTTCCAACTGTTTGAGACGGTTCTCAAGGCGGTCAACCTTGTCCAACAAGTCCTTGTTTACCTTCGCACTTGCCGCATCGCCCGTGTCTGCAAAAGCAGCCATCGGAGCAGCGCTCAACGCGAAAGTGACCACAAGAATGGCTACAAATATCCGTTTAAGGATTTCCATTCTGCATCCTCCTTCTTTATTTGGTTAACATAATAATGACAACAGTAAAAATATAAAACCCTTGCCAACTTGAAGCAAATTATAGGGTTCCAGCTTACCAAAGCAAGAAAAAATAACTTTTTCTTAACTTTAAATTTAGAAAAAACAAGCAATCACTATGCACAACAAAAGCATAAATGATGCCAATAAGCACGGCATCTAAAAAAACCGATGCTTATCACCAGTTACGGCTTTTGGGTGGGGCGGCTTGATGAATTTTTAGCTTAAACCAGTGAGTCGACTGCCTTGATCGCCAGCTGATAAAGAGGGGTGGGATAGATACCTAGGAGGACGATAGCGGCAATAATTAGAAATCCCAGGATCTTGTCACTGAGGCAAAGCGGCAGAGGGTGAGATCCGGACAGAGGTTCCTTGAGATAGGCTTCTTTCACGAAGGTCAAATAGTAGTAAAGGGAGATGGTGCTGTTGATCATGGCCCAGACCACCAAGACAGGGAAACCAGCGTCCAAGGCTGATTTAAAAAGGATCCATTTTCCAGTAAAGCCTGCCAAGGGCGGAATGCCTGCCAAAGAAAAGACGCTGAGCAGGAATAGGAAGGCTAGAAAAGGCGAGCGCACGGAAAGCCCCCGGAACTCTTCAAGACCCGGATCTTTTCCTTCCCGCGCAAGACGCGTGACGACTAAAAAGGCGCCCAGGTTCATGATCATGTAGACAATAGTGTAATAAATGACAGAACCGTACCCCGCTTGTCCTGCAGCCAGGATACCTAAAAGTAGATAGCCGACCTGAGAGATGCTCGAATAGGCCAACATCCGTTTCGCGTCTTTCTGGCGGATGGCGGCCAAATTGCCCCACGTCATGGTGGTGACTGAGAGCAGGATTAAGAGGGTGTTAAGGGGTAACCATTGGCCCGCCGAAAAATAAAAGAGCCGGAGCAAGACGGCGATCCCCGCGAGCTTGGATAAAGTGGCGATGAAGGCAGTGAGCGCCGGAGGGGTTTCTTCATAAACGTCCGGAGCCCAATAATGGAAAGGCGAGGCAGCCAATTTATAGAAAAGACTGCTTATAGCCAGGAGTATCCCTAGGAATAGCAGGG
>CAYQZE010000015.1:0-5586 GCA_964421985.1 uncultured Dehalococcoidia bacterium
CCGTCAGGTCCGGAAGGAAGCAGCGGTAAGTAGTGAGCTTCGGGTGCCGTAGGGCAACCGGGCCGGAGCTAGCTAGCGTCGCTAAGCCGAAGGGCCTGATCGACGGTGGGTGCACGACCATACTTCTTCCTCTGGTGAGCGGTCAGCGGGGGCCGCTCTTTGCAGGCGCGTGACCCAGGCAACGCGGGCACGTGACCGGCACGGATCCATGCGCCGCGCGTCGCCTGCGAGCCGGCGGCGATCTCGCGCCGATGACGATGGTTCCCGTCGATCGGGACTAGCACTGGGGGCTGTTTGCCGCTGACGCCGGCGCGCGGTCGCTTCGAGAGCTTCGTCCGTGTTCTGCGGGATGCGCCGGCGCACAGCCTGTTGCTCGATCGTCGCCGCCGGCGGCACCTGGCGGTGCTGGCGTCCATTCTTGCGGTCAGCGTTTTTGGCTACGGGCTGCTGCAGCCGCGCAGGGTGCACGTGCAGGCGGATGGCCGCGACCTCGTCCTGGAGACGAACATGTCGAGCGACGCCGCGGTGCTGCGCGGCGCCGGCGTCGACCTGGCGCCCGGCGACCGCGTCACGACCCTCAATGGCGACCGCGGCGACATACTGCGCGTCGAACGCGCCCGCACGGTGACGCTCCGGGTGGACGGCGCGACGTATGCGCTGCGCACCCACGCTACCGCCATCGACCAGCTGCTTGCGGAGGCCGACGTCGCCCTGAACGGCCGCGACAGCGTCCTCCAGAACGGCGTGCTTGTATCGATGAACGCCCCCGTCGATCCGCCCCATCTCTTTGCGTCGCGCGCGCTCCAGCGCGATGCATCCGCGACGGACGGCGAGATCACCATCGATGTTCGGCGCGCGGTGCCGCTGACGATAGTCGAGAACGGCCACGAAGTGCCGTCGACGTCGAGCCGGCCGACGGTGGCGCAGGCGTTGCGCGAGGCCGGCGTCGTCGTCGGCCCCGGCGACGCGGTGACGCCGGATGTGCAAGCGCCGCTGGAGGCAGGCGCGCGCATCGAATTGCGGCATGCGCGCGCCGTCACGGTGGCGCTGCCGAGCGGGCACAAAGTGCTGTACACGCTCGCGTCCACGGTGGGAGAGGCGCTCGATGTGGACGGGATCGTGCTGCCGCCGGGTGCGTTCGTCGACCCGTCGGCTGCCACGCTGATCACGGCGGGGATGTCCGTGCGTGTCGTGCAGCTTTCGGCGTCAAGCGACACCGAGATCGAGTACATCGAAAGCAGTACCGTGTACAAGTCGGACGCGAGCCTCCCGCCGGGAGAGATCCGCACGATCAAGGGGCACGATGGTGCGCGAATCCGGCGCTACGAAGTGAGCTACGTGAACGGCGAGGAGGCCGGACGCGATCTGATCGACGAACGCCTGGACCCGGCGCCGGTCGATACCGTGATCTACTACCCGACACGCACGGGCGCCAACGAGTCGCAGCCCGCGGACGTTGGCAGCGTCTCGCAGACACTTCGTGTCTATGCGACGTGGTACAACCCGGCGAGCAGTGGCCGCTCCGCGAACGACGAGGCGTACGGCCGCACCGCGACCGGCGTCGTGGTGACGTACGGTATCGTTGCGGTGGACCCGGCGGTGATCCCGCTGGGCACGAGGATGTTCATTCCCGGCTACGGATACGCGGTGGCCGCCGACACGGGCGGCGCGGTGAAGGGCTACATCATCGACCTGGGGTTCCCGGACGGAGTTGACGTTGACTGGCAGTCGAAGTGGCTCGACATCTACATCCTCTCGTAGCCGTCCACGGCCGCCGCGCGCGAAGAAGCGCTTCGGGCAGCATTTCCTCTCTGACATCAACATCCTCGCTCGCATGGTCGACGCCGCGGAGATCGCACCCAATGAAACGGTACTCGAAGTGGGACCGGGGCTCGGTGCGCTGACGGCGGTGCTGGCCGAACGAGCGCGCCGCGTGGTCGCAGTGGAAGTGGATCGCGACCTGATCGCGGGGCTGCGGACGCGGTTCGCGGACGTCGCCAACGTGACGATCGTCGAGGGCGACGCACTGGACCTTTCGGCGGATGAGATGCTGGCCTTCACGACAGGGGCACAGCGAGACGGAGGATCGAATGGGGGAGGGGAGGGAGAGCCAACGCCATATGTCGTGGTGGCGAACCTGCCCTACAATATCGCTGCGCCCGTGCTGCGACGGTTTCTCGAGGGCGCCGTGAGGCCGCGCCGGCTGGTGGTGATGGTACAGCTCGAGGTGGCCGAGGCGATCGTCGCGAAGCCCGGGCGGATGAGCTTGCTCAGCGTGGCGACGCAGGTGTACGGAGACACCTCGCTGGTGATGAAGGTGGCGCCGGGCGCGTTCTCGCCGCCGCCGAAGGTGGAGTCTGCAGTGGTGCGGATCGATGTGGCGCCGGCGCCGAAGGTGGACGTGCCGATCGATGCGTTCTTCCGCATCGCGCGGGCGGGGTTCGGCAACCCGCGGAAGCAGCTTCGCAACAGCCTGTCGTTCGGACTCCACGTGAAGCAGGAGATCATCGACGTGGCGATGGCGCGCGCAGGGGTCGATCCTACGCTGCGGCCGCAGGTGTTGTCGCTCGACGCCTGGGCCGCCGTCACGCGGGCATGGGCGGCGATGGACATCGGAAGCGCGAAGCCAGCAGCGGGCACCCTTGCCCGCGAGGTGCGAGGACGATCGTGACGAAGGCGCTGCGTTTGATCGCGCCCGGGAAGGTCAACTGGTCGTTGGAGGTGCTGCGCATCCGGCCGGACGGGTATCACGAGCTGCGGAGCGTCATGCAGACGCTTGACCTGCACGATGTCGTGACGGTGACAGAGGCGGACGGCATCACGCTGGAGATCACGGGCGAGGCGGGCATGCTGGCGGACAACCCGCCCGGGACGAACCTGGCGTATCGCGCCGCGGTGGCTCTGCGTGATTGGGCGGGCTTGCGGCGCGGCGCGCACATCGTGCTGGAAAAGCATGTGCCGGTCGCGGCGGGCCTGGGCGGCGGTAGCAGCGACGCGGCGGCGGTCCTGCGCGGGCTGAACGTGCTGTGGAATGCACGTCAGCCGCACGCGAACCTCGTGGAGATCGCGGCCGAGGTCGGGTCCGACCCGCCGTTTTTCGTCGTGGGAGGCACGGCAATGGTAAGCGGCCGCGGCGACTACGTGGAGCCGCTGACGGACGCCGTTGCGCCGAGCATCTTGCTGGCCACGCCGCCGCAGCACGAGCGCGGTGAGAAGACTGCGGCGATGTTCGGCGCGCTCTCGCCGCACGACTTCACGGAGGGCGACGCGACGCTCGGCGTGCGCGAGGCGGTGGAGGCCGGGCGGATGCTCGTCGACGGCGAGCTGACGAACGTATTCGAGCACGTCACAGCGAAGCTGCAGCCGCAGACGGAGCTGGCGATGGCGGCGTTGCGCGCGGATGGCTACGCGCCGCATCTCTGCGGGGCCGGCCCAGCGTTCTTCCTCTTCTACGGCGGCGGCGCCGACCAAGCGCACGAGCTCTCCGGCCGCATCCGCGGGCTGGGGTTCGAGGCGCGGCCGGCGCATGCGTTGCGGCGCGAGCGGGCGCTCGCCATGCGGGAGCTCCAGGTTGGCTGAGGTCTCGTGACGCGCAAGCCAACCGTGGCGCGCAAGCCAACCGGTGACACGCAAGCCAACCGTGACGCGCAAGCCAACCGTGGCGCGGGCTTTCAGCCCGCGGGAGACGTGGCTCGTGCCTGCACGCCATGAACAGTCTGGAGCAGATCAAGTTGGCTGAGGTCTTCGCGGGCTTCATCGTCGGCTTCGCGCTCTCGATCGTCGTCGCGCCGCTGGGCGCCATCGTGCTGATCCGCTCGAACGACCGCACCGGACTGGCGCAGCGCATCGCTCCGCCGGGCACGAACGCCGTCGCGCTCTCCGTCGTGCTGCACTTCGCGGCGATGCTGCTGCTGACCATGATCGGCATGCTTCTTGGCCTGCTCCTGCTCGCGCTGAACGACCGTCGCCCAGCGAACGGCCTCGGCAGCGCGAACGCCACCTACACCCTGATCGTCGTCGCGCTCGCAGTGGTGCTGGTATTGCCTGCGCTGGCCGTGCCGTCGATACGGCGCTGGAGCGCGGGCGGTGCTATGGCCTTCGCGGTGGGGTTCGGTTGGGTAGTGCCGTGGCTGGCGTCAGCGTGAAGGCACTTTGCCCCCAGAGCACGAGGTCGCGAATTCGACGATTCGGACCGCCGTGACGCGAAGTAGCGAGTCCCCCAAACCGCATTTTACGCTGCAGGCATACGTCGCCGCGCGTGATCCGCTGAGCCCGAATGGGGGTCGTGATCGCGCTGTTATACTCCGGCGATGGCTGGAACGATTCTGGATATGCACCTGCACACGACGGCGGGCGCCTCGGACAGCGGGTTGAACCCCGAGGACCTGGCGGAGGAAGCGAAGAAGCGCGGGCTGACCGGCCTCAACATCACCGAACACGACCGGCTCTGGGACACGTACAAGCTCAATGAGTATCGCGAACGGCACACCGAGCTGTTCGTGAACAACGGCATGGAGGTGTCGACGGACCTCGGCCACATGATCGTCGTGGGGCTGAAGGCGTACGTCGGCGGCATCCGGCACGCGGAGGAGCTGCGGCGGGTGCTCGACGAACTGGGCGGGTACATGGTCGTGGCGCACCCGTTTCGCCATTGGTTCGACCCGGTGTACTTCCGCAAGCAGGGCAAAGAGCCCTTCACGATGACACCCGAGCAGGCGGCGGAGCGGATGCCCGTCTTCGGTCTGGTCGACGCGATCGAGGCGCTGAACGGTGCGAACACGCCGCGCGAGAACCTCTTCGCGTTACGTGTCGCGAAGGTGCTGGGCAAGCCGGTGACGGGCGGCAGCGACGCACACTCCACGTCCGGCATCGGGTTCTACTGCACGGTGTTCGAGCAGGAGTTGCGGACACCCGACGACATGCTCCGCGAGCTGCACGCGAGGCGGTTCCACGCGCACCATGGGTTGTTGCAGGACAAGCTGACGTACTTCACGGAAGACAGCCTCGAAGAGGCGGCGCCGGGGCTGGCGACGTAGGGACGATCCACGAAGAGCACGAAGAGCACGAACGAGGAATGGTTGGAACGACGAGCGTCGTCTGCACCGGGATTGCTCCTCAAGGATGAGGTCTTCGCGATCATTGGGGCGGCGATCGAAGTGCACCGAGTGCTTGGCTCGGTCTTTCTCGAAGCGGTGTACCAAGAAGCACTGGAGTTCGAGTTGACCTCGCGGTCCGTGCCCTTCACGTCGCAGGCGCTGCTTAGTATTCTCTACAAAGAGCAGGCATTGCAGAGTCGATAGGTTGTGGATCTGGTGTGCTGCGGATCGGTGTTAGTCGAACTGAAGGCGCTCGACCGACTCTCGTCGCGAGAGCAGTCGCAGACACTGAACTATCTCAAGGCATCGAAAGGACTGCGGGTCGCGCTGTTGATCAACTTCGGCGCGCAGCGCACGCTCGAATGGAAACACTATGTCCTTTAGGCACGATCCAGGAAGGGCACCAAGAGCACGAAGGTGGAGTTGGGATAGGATGTAACTCAACTCTCTCTCTCTCTCTCTCTCTCTCTCTCTCTCTCTCTCTCTCTCC
>CAYQZE010000016.1:0-3560 GCA_964421985.1 uncultured Dehalococcoidia bacterium
AGCTCCCGGCACGCCGCCGCATCGAGCCATTCCAGGGGCAGTCCGAGCTCGCGCTGCCAGGCATGCCGCCGCCGTAGTACGTCCGCCTGCTCCTGAGTGAACGCCACCTTCAGGATGCCGCCTAGCCGTAACTCGACATCGAAGCCACACGCACCTTCCACTTCTAAGGCGATGGCCGGGTACGCGCGAAGCGCACGCATCCCCGCCTGCATCATGGGGCCGGGCGTATTGGCCTCGATCATCGGCGCCAGCATGCCCGCCGCCGCGTTGGTCGCCTGCATGCCCGTCTTGCCGTACTCGAGCAGCGTCACCGAAGCCCCCGCCTTCGCGAGCTCGTACGCGCACGCGCAGCCGATGATGCCGCCGCCCACGATCACCACGTCGCTCACGACTCCCCCTCGGCCCTTGTGGGAGAGGGGGCCGGGGGGAGAGGGGCCACCGCGCCGCCGCCCACCATGCGTACGATCTCGATCGCGTCGCCTTCACGAACGCACGCCGCCGCGAACTCGCCCTTCGGGATCACGTCGCCGTTGATCGCCACGGCCACCAGCCGCGCGTCCACCTCGAACGCTTCGAGCAGGTCGAGCAGCGGTATCGCACCACCGCCGTCCGGTGTCGCATCGACCTCGCGCGGCTTTCCGTTCACGGTGAGATGCATCGTCTATCGGTGGACGGCGGTGGCGGCGTCGATCGCCTCGCGCAGCGCCGCGGCCGCCGATCGCGGGTCGGCCCCATCAAGAATCGCACCGATCACGGCGACACCGGCCGCACCCGTGCGGATGACGTCGGCGGCATTCGCCGCCGTGATGCCGCCGATGGCGATCACCGGTACCCGCACCGCTGCGCATACCGCGCCCACGCCCTCCAGCCCGATTGGCTCACGCCCCGGTTTCGACGCCGTCTCGAATACAGTACCCATCTGCACCAGATCCGCCCCTTCGCGCTCCGCCCGCTTGGCCGCGTCCACGCTGTGGACGGCGCGGGAGATCAGCACCCCCGTGCCGAGCCGCGCGCGAGCGTCCGCGATCGCCACGCCGTCTTCCGGCAGATGCACTCCGTCCGCCCCAAGCTCGCGCGCCGCGTCGACATCGCCGTTGACGAAGAGCAGCGCTCCGCCCGCCGCATCACGGACGCGAGCTCCCATCGCCACGATAGCGCTGGACGGCCAATCCTTCTCGCGCAGCTGCACCACGTTCACGCCGCCGCGGACGGCCTCCGTTACGACATCCTCGATGGCGCGACCGCGCAGACGCGCGGCGTCCGTCACCAGTACCAGCGCCGGCCGTGGCAACGACCGCGGATCCGCGCAGCGCATCATCGGCTCGGCGGCGGGAGCGCTGCGACGCCCTCGGCCGGGCTGCTCGCCGACGCGTACGGTTTCGCCGCGATCCGTCCCGCCAGATACGCCTCGCGCCCTGCCTCGACGGCTTTCTTCATCGCGCCCGCCATCCGCACGGGGTCCTGCGCCTTGGCCACGGCCGTGTTGATCAGCACCGCGTCCGCTCCCACCTCCATCGCCAGCGCCGCGTCCGAGGGCGCGCCGATGCCGGCATCCACCACCACCGGCACGCGCGCGTTTTCGATGATGATCTTGATCTCGTGCAGCGTCAGGATGCCCTGCCCCGAGCCGATCGCGGACCCGAGCGGCATCACCGTGGCGCAGCCCGCCTCCTCCAGGTGCTTGGCCAGTACCGGGTCGGCGTGGATGTACGGCAGCACCACGAAGCCCTCGGACAGCAGTTGTTCCGCCGCGCGCAGTGTGCCGATCGGGTCGGGCAGCAGGTACTTCGGATCGGGGATCACCTCCAGCTTCACCCAGTTCGATCCCGTCACCGAGCGCCCGAGCCGCGCCGTCAGCAGCGCCTCGTCCACGGTCTTGCAACCGGCGGTGTTCGGCAGCACGGAGTATTGTGCCCAGTCGATGAAGTCCAGTTCCGTGCGCGCGTTCGGGTTGTCGAGGTCGAGCCGCCGGATCGCCACCGTCACCAACTCCGTGCCCGACGCCGCCAGCGCCGCGACGGTTTCCTCGGCGCTCGCATACTTGCCTGTTCCCAGGAACAGCCGCGACGAGAACCCTTTGCCCGCAATCGTCAGCAGATCACTCATCTGACATCTCCGTGGCGGGCGCTGTCCCGCCGACCACCCTTGGATCCTTCGGCCGCACGCCCGCCCGATACTTCGGTCCGCTCGGCTGCCAGTACCGATAGAAATGATGCACCGGCCCGTGCCCGTGCCCGATCGGATACGCATGCTGGATCGCCAGCGTGACGTACGACTTCGCCAGCGCTACGGCATCACCAAGCGACATCCCTTTCGCCAGCCCCGCCGCAATCGCCGACGAAAACGTGCAGCCCGTGCCGTGCGTGTTTGGCGTCCGCACGCGCACCGCCTTGAACGCCCGGTACTGCCCGCCGTCGTACAGCAGATCGGTGGACGACTCCTCCTCTTCGAAGTGACCCCCCTTTATCACGACCGCGCGAGCGCCCATCCCCGCGATCTGAGCCGCAGCCTCGCGCGCATCGTCCCACGATGCGATGGCGTGGCCCGTCAGCACTTCCGCCTCGGGCAGGTTCGGCGTCACCACGAGCGCCAGCGGCAGCAGATCGTGCACCAGCGCGCGCACCGCGTCGTCCTCGAGCAGCTTGTGCCCGCCCTTCGCCACCATCACCGGGTCGACCACCAGATTCACCAGACCGCGTGCGCGCATCTGCGCTGCCACGCTCTCGATGATCCCGGCGTTCGCCAGCATCCCCGTCTTCACCGCGTCCGCGCCGATATCGTCCAGCACGGCGTCGACCTGTTTCGCGACGAGAGTCGCCGGCATCGCCAGCCAATCGGCGACCTCGCACGTATTCTGCGCCGTCACCGCCGTGATCGCCGACGTCCCGTAGACACCGTACGCAGCGAACGTCTTGAGGTCGGCCTGGATGCCTGCGCCGCCACCAGAATCGCTGCCGGCGATCGTCAGCGCACGCGGCGCCTGCTGGGACAAATCGTCGGACATGAAAACGCGCCTCCCGGTGATCGAGCCGGCGAGGCGCTGGTCTGTCCATTCCCTGCGCCGGCATTATCCGGTCAGGTTCGGCGGTCGCCCTATCCTCGGGCCTCTCAGCCGGGCACGACCCCAGCTCCCGCAGAACATAGTTCGATTGTCACACTCAGACTACGGACGCACCGCAAGCGAGTCAAGCCGAGTCGCTGCCTGATTCGCTGAACCTCACACCGCGCCCAACAGCACACCGCCATCCACTGCCAGCACCACGCCGGTGATGTACCGCGCCTCATCGCTCGCCAGAAACAGCGACGCGTAGCCGATGTCCCAGCCGCTCCCCTCGATGCCCAGCGGCGATGCCTTTCGCCGCCGTTCGCGCACCTCGTCGCGCATCCCACCCGCGTACACCATCGGCGTATACACCGGCCCCGGCTCGATGCAGTTGACGCGGATGCCGTCGCGCGCGTGGTCGGCCGCCATCCCGCGCGTCAGCGCCTCCACCGCGCCCTTCGAGGTCGCGTACGGCGTCAGCCCGCGCGCCCGCAGCGCCCCGATCGACGAGATGTTC
>CAYQZE010000017.1:0-22433 GCA_964421985.1 uncultured Dehalococcoidia bacterium
CCTCCTGCCCTACCGGCGTTTCGTTGCCGTCCTCGTCGATCACACCCGGCTGGATGCCGAGCATCGGGCGCCCCATCGAGCCGGGCCGGATCGGCATGACAGCGTAGTTGGCGATCATGATCGAGCCGGTCTCGGTCTGCCACCAGTTGTCGTGGAACGGCAAGCCCAGCGCGCGCTCCGACCAGACGACGGCCTCCGGGTTCAGCGGCTCGCCGACCGACATCGTGTAGCGCAGGCTCGACAGGTCGTACTTCTTCGGTATCTCGACGCCGGCCTTCATCAGCAGGCGGATCGCCGTCGGCGCCGTGTACCACACCGTCACCTTGTGGCGCTGGATCACGTCGTACCATTTGCTCGCCGAGAACCCGCCTTCGTAGATCACCGACGTGACGCCGTTCGTGTGCGGCGCGAACATCCCGTACGAGGTGCCCGTCACCCAGCCCGGATCCGCCGTGCACCAGTAGATGTCGTCCCGGTGCAGGTCCAGCACGTACTTGCCCGTCGCGTAGTGGCCGAGCACGGCCTGGTGTACGTGCACGGCGCCCTTCGACTTGCCGGTGGTCCCTGACGTGTAGTGCATGACCGCCGGATCTTCCGGCGATGTGCGCACGATGTCGAAGGTCGGCGGCGCGTCGTGGATCAGTGCGTTCCACGAGAGCTCGCCTGGTTCCAGTGCCGGCTCCTTGCCGTGATCGACGATGATGATGTGCTTGAGGGCGGGCAGGTTGGGCTTCATCTGCGCGACCTTCGCGCGCTGGTCGGGCGTCGTCACCAGCACGACGGCGCCCGCGTCGGCCAGTCGGTCGCCCGCCGCGTCGGGCCCGAACGCCGAGAATAGCGGCCCGGTGACGCACCCCGCCTTCAGCGTCCCAAAGACCGCGGTGTAGAGCTCCGGCACGCGGTCCATGAAGCAGAACACGCGCTCTCCCTTGGCGACGCCGAGCTTCGCCAGCACGTTCGCGAACTGGTTCGACATGCGGGCCGCGTCCGCGTACGTGTAACGCTCCTGCGTGCCGTCCTTCCCCTCCCACAGCCAGCAGAGCTTCTCGCCGCGGCCGTGCGCGACGTGGCGGTCGATGCACTCGTAGGCGATGTTGAGGCCGCCACCCGGCAGCCCGTCCAGCTCCTTGATCACGTCCGGATAGTGGAAGCCGGCGCGGATGCGCTCGTAGTCGTCGAGGTTCGGCCGCACTTTGAAGGCGTCGATGGGCGGCTTCGCGATGATCGGGTAGTCCATCGGGGCACCTCGTTCTGGTGACTGGTGACTGGTGACTGGTGGCTGGTGACTGGTGACGGTAATTAGCGATCAAATGATTGGTGATGCCTGCGGCCCGTAGAGGCGACTGGTAGTCGAAAATCTAGCCTTGGCGCTGCGCCCGGTCAACTTTTCGCAGGCCGCTGTCAGCCTGAGCATCGCGAGGGACCTCATTGGTGAGGCGTGGTGCGGCTACGGACTGCTGACGCCCAGCGGCGAAGGTCCTTCGCTTTGGTCAGGAAGACAGCCATGAGGTGCGGCTGCGTTGTCTGCGGCGGCGCGCTTAGCGACACTGAATGTGCAAGAACCGGAACGATAGCCCAGAGGCCCGGTTCGGAGATGCGATCGAAATGGCGACCTGGGCGGAATTCGAGACGGCTGCACCGGACATCGGCGCGGCGGGCCGGCGGTTCTTTGAGACGAACGAGGTCTTCTACCTCGCGACGGTGAGCACGACCGGCTGGCCGCGCGTGCATCCCTTCTGTCCGGCGCTGGCTGCGGGCAGGCTCTGGGCGTTCATCATGGCGGAGTCGCCGAAGCGGCGCGACCTCGACGCAAACGGCCGCTTCGCCATCCACGCGCTGCCGGGATCGGAGGACGAGGAGTTCTTCGTCGCCGGACGTGCCAGCCGGCAGCCTGAGCCGAAGCTCCGCGAAATGGCGCTGGCGGTTATGCCGTACAACGACGCGGACGAGCGTCACATCCTCTTCGAGTTCTTCCCTCGGCGTGCGCTGTGGACTACGTGGGAGAACTTCCAGAAGCCGGGCATGCGCCCCGTCCACCACAGGTGGCGCGACTCCAGGTGAGGCGCCGCAGCGAACCTGCTCCTTCGATCCGGCACGGCGTTGCCGGGCATCGCGCGCTCTGCGACACTGGTAGCGGCGAATACGCAAAGGAGCCCGAATGCCCAGGAAAGACGAACGCGAGCCCTTCTACCGCGTCGACGTGGCGGAGGCGAGCGACATGGCGAAGGACGACGGCGTCGCCATCATCGACGTCCGCGAGCCGCACGAGTACCAGGCCGGGCACATTCCGAACGCGACGCTGATCCCGGTGAACAGCGTCTTCGCCCGGCGTGACGAGCTGCCGAAGGACAAGAAGATCCTCTTCGTCTGCGCCGTCGGTCAGCGCAGCGCCCTCGCCGCCGAGATGGGCGCCGCCGCGGGACTCCCCGCCGACCAGCTCTACACGCTCGATGGCGGCACCGACGCATGGAAGAAAGCCGGGCAGCCCGTCGAGGCGTGATCTTGACGGTTGGCCGTTCGCCGTAGGCTCTTGGGTTTTAGGTTCTAGGTTCTGAGTTCTCCTTGATGCGCGCCATCGTGCTCTGGGATATCGACCAGACGCTGCTCCATACCGCCGGCGCCGGCAGGAAGGCCATGAGCCGCGCCTTCCGCGAGCTCTACGGCGTCGACGACGCATTCGGCCGCGTCGAGGTCTCCGGTCGCACCGACTCGGCGATCTTCCGCGACCAAGCGCTGCTCCAGGGATTCGACGCCGAGCGTATCCGCCGCGAACTCCCGCTCTTCATCGACGCCTACATCCCACACCTCGAGATTGCCATGCGCGAGGCGACGGGCGGCACGCTGAAGCCCGGCGTAGTCGCTGTGCTCGCTGCGCTGCAGCGGCGGGACGATGTGCTGCAAGGCCTGGGCACTGGCAACTTCCGCCGCGCCTGCGAGTCGAAGCTCCGGCACTTCGAGATCGACGCCTACTTTCCCGGCTTCGTCGGCGGCTTCGGCGAGGATTCGGAGGACCGGCACGACGTGATCGCCGCCGGGATCGAGCGCCTGCGCGACGGCGGCGATGCGAGCCGCCTCGTGATCATCGGCGACACGCCGAACGACGTATCGGCGGCGAAAGCAAACGGCGCATTCGCCCTCGCCGTCGCCACCGGCAACCACAGCGTCGAGGATCTCCTCGCCTGCGGCGCAGACGCCGCGCTTGCTGATCTGTCGGACGTCCATCGCGCTGTCAGCGCGATCTGCGCTGGTTGACGTGGGCTGCGGCTACGGATCGCCGAGGAGCGGGCCGCCGCGGTCCAGCACCTTGCCGCTGAGCCCTACGACGCTCGGACGCTCTTCGCAGTACCCGCCTAACTCGCACTTTTCGAACAGGAAGGCCTGGTGGTCGCGGCTGTAGACGATCTGCCACGAGCCGAGGACGACGCCATCCAGCCCCTTGTTCAGCTGCTGCTGCAGAATGGCGATCAGCGCCTCGAGCTCTTTGCGTCCCATGTCGTCCTCCGTCGGGGCGGTCGTTCAGTCGTTCGGTCGATCAGTCATTCAGTTGATCAGTCGATCAGTCGATGCAGTATGGCAAACGACCCGGCTATAATCCGACGATTAAACGCTCTGCGCGCCTCGGAGGGATGACCTGGATCGCGGCACCTCACCCCGGCCTTCGGCCCGCCCCTCTCCACGCCGTGGAGAGGGGCTGCTTGGATCGCAGCTCGTGCGCGGGAGCACGCGTCTGTGACATCTGTGGTTCCCCCGTCGTCGCCCTCGCCGAACCTTGCCGTCGATATCGCCGCCGGCAAGAACAGCCTGACGCTGGCCAACCCTGTCATGGACGCGTCCGGCACGTTCAGCTACGGCATCGAGTACGCGAGGCTCATCGATGTCAACCGCCTCGGCGCCATCGTGAGCAAGACGACGACGCTGCGCCCGCGCTCCGGCTCGCCGGCCCAGCGCATCGACGAGACGCCCGCCGGCATGCTCAACTCCATCGGCCTCCAGAACATCGGCATCGACAGGCTCCGCCGCGACCTGGCGCCGGCGTGGGCGCGCTGGAAGGTGCCCGTCATCGTCAGCATCCTGGGCAGCAGCGCCGGCGAGTACGCAGAATGCGCCGCCGCGCTCGAGGGCGTCGAGGGCGTGGCCGCGCTCGAACTCAACATCAGCAGCCCGAACGCGCAGCAGGGCGGCATGGAGTTCGGGCAGGACGCCGCCGTCGCGGCCGCGGTCACGGCCGCCTGCGTCCGCGCGACGACCCTGCCCGTCATCGTCAAGCTGACGCCGAGCGTCGCCGACATCGCCGAGATCGCCCGCCGCGTCGCCGATGCCGGGGCCAGCGCGCTGTGCGTCGTCAACACGCTGCAGGCGATGTCGATCGACGTGAAGCGCCGCAGGCCAAGCATCGGCCGCGTCTTCGCCGGCCTCTCTGGCCCGGCGATGAAGCCGGTCGCGCTGCGCATGGTCTGGCAGGTCGCCGCCGCCGTCGACGTGCCGATCATCGGCTGCGGCGGCATCTCGACCGGCACCGACGCGATCGAGTTCATTATGGCGGGCGCGACGGCTGTCCAGGTCGGCACCGCCACCTTCCGCGACCCCAACGCGCCGCTCGACGTCCTCGACGGCATCGAAGTCTTCATGCGCGAGGAGGGCGTCCAGGACATACGTGAGCTGATCGGCGCCGCCCGCACCCACAAACCCGCCGATTACCTGTAGCCCGACTCCTGACCCGCCGCCGGATGGAGCGCAGGCGGCCCCGCCTGGCCCGGCATGGAGCGAAGGCGCCGCGCCTGCACCGCCCGGGATCAGCGCCCAAACGGCGACATCCGAGGGCGCCCGCTCGGCCGCCGTCAGTGATCTCCCTCATTCCCGGCGCAGCCACGAACGCAGATCCTACGCCCATGTTGATTCTAGACAAGCTCCGCGCCCTCGACCGCATCCTCTACCTCTGCGACCGCACGGCGAACGCCGTCCCGGCGGACTTCCTCCGCGCAACGCCGCTGCGCTGGGTCGACGGCGTCGACGGCCGCCGCGCGCTGGCGGCCGAAGTCGTGCTGCGACCAACCGGTGCCGCGACGGTTCCACTCCTTGCCACGTCCGGCGCAACTACCGTGTCTTAGCTGGTCTTGTATCCAGTTGGCTTTGCAGCGCCGTGGTCTCGTTCGACTAGATTCTGTAATCTAGGACTGTCAGCAACGTCGTGCTAAAGGAGGAGTCGTGGCGAAGCCGTCGCGCAAACGTCGCTCGACCGTAACGCTAGCGGACTCCGCCCCGCGGAAGCGCCCGAGTCTCCAGTACTCGATTCCGTGTGATGCGGTGCAGCGCGAACAGGACGGTCGCGCATACATCATCAATCCGTTCGACACGATGAACAGAATTGGAGACGCGCCCGTACCCCACCAGTTTGTCATCTTGAACTGTTGGACGTCCGGCGTTGGGCATTGGCGTGAACACGTCACGGTGAGCGCGCCTGGCGGGGAGCTTCTCCTTGAGACGAACGAAGTGGAGTTTTGGCTGCGCTCGTCCTTCAACCGACACCAGGTTCAAAACTTCGTCGTCGTGCCGTTGACCGAACCGGGCTTACATACGGTTCGTGTCTACCTCGATCACGAGGAGGTGCTGGAGTATCGTCTCAAATTTGACATCATCCAGGCGCCGAATAGGGTGTCCTGAGAGACTATGCTAGAGTTACGCACCGACCGATACTATGGAGATGGAGTTGTCCAATATGATGCAGACCGAACTCACGGTCTCCTATGCTGGCTTCCCCGCCATCTTCACGTCGACGACAGAGACGGATCTCACGGAAGTAGGACGAGAGCGATTGAAGACGCGTGCACGGAAGCTGATGTCGGAGGCTGCTGGTGAGCACGCCGCCGACGTCGGAGGAAGTGCCGCCGAACTCTTCGCCGAACTACACCGTCGAGATCTCGAACAAGCTCCGCGTCGCCGACGAGTTGCAACGGGTCGCGTTCCGTCACGAGCCTAGCTATCAGGGATTGCGCCGAGCCATAGCTCGATTGGCCACGGAGCCATACGCTTCCGAAGACCTTGGAAAAGGTGTGCGCTGGGTGTCGGTCGGGTGGTGGTATCTCGTGTTTCGCATCGACGACTCGCCGCGCCGCGTCCTTGTCGGTGGCATTCTGGACGCCCTCGACCTAGATGATGCGAGCTTGCTCTTCGTCAACTAACCTCCATCGACAATGGGCAATCGAGACATCCCCGAAAACCTCCAGATCACTCGGAGGGTGCTGGGAAAACGGCCGAGCAGGTCCTTCGCCGCATGCAACTTGGCGCGCCACGGCAAGGTGCGCGTTGCCGGTCTCAGCTCGTCGGCGCCCGCCATCGAACCGGAGCCTATTGCTCGTCAAATCGGGCTGACTGTGAACTTCCCGCTGGCATCAGTCTTCACGGTCGCCTTAGATACTGTGCGACTGCCCAACCGTTGAACCCGTCGCCGGCGATGCGCCACCAGGTGAATGTTTCCGCGTCGACGGGCCCTTCCTGGACAACGGCCCTGATGCCGTCGTACTTGCAGTTGAGCTGCTTCCCGCGCGAGGTCGGCTCCTCGCGAATGCGCAGGCAGTCGGTATCGCCGAGGCCCGTGACGAGGACCTGGTCACCGATTCCAAAAGGTTGAAGAGAGTCGGCGCTTGCGGGCGGCTTGGCCTTAGGTGGTTGCGACACGAGATCTCGGTTCGCTGCGCGCAGCTCCGAAGAACCAATCGCGAATCCGACCCCGGCCCGATTGCCCAAGGTATTCAGTCCGACGACTTCGCCGCATTGCGTGAACAGCGGGCCGCCGCTGTTCCCGGGGTTGATCGGCGCATCGGTCTGCACGTAGTGCACTCCGTCGATCTCTCGAAGCGCTGAGAAGATTCCGGCGGTAGTTGATGGCTCGCCAGGTAGATCCAGTGCGTAACCGATGGCAAGCAGTCGCTGTCCGGACTTGAGGGATGATGGGTCGGCGAATGTCACCGACGGTAATGCATGCGTGGCGACCTGTATCAGCGCCAGGTCGATCACGTTGTCAATCCCGACAACGGTTCCGTCCTCGGCACCGTCCTGGCGCTGGACGCTGACGTTTTCGTTGTCTTCCACGACGTGGGCGTTCGTCAGGATCTGGTTCTCAGCGACGACGATGCCGGTCCCGACGGCTGCATCGGTCGAGATGCGGACAACCGATTGGCGGACGATCTTGATCGCGTTCTCGTCAGTGCAAGCGATCGTGGTGTCGGTGGGCACGACCGTGTTGGTCTGCGTGTCGGAGGATCGGCAGGCCAATGCAGCGGATACCGCAAGCGCGAGCGCCAACATTAGTTCCACCGGTAGGCAAGCTCGGTTCATCACGCTGTCGATACTACGACCGCCGGCGTCTGGCGTAAAGCCACAATGCCGTCTGTCAACGCGCGTTTGCTATCCTGCCCCCGCCCGTCGGGGAGTGGCGCAGCCCGGTAGCGCGCCTGCTTTGGGAGCAGGAGGTCGCAGGTTCGAATCCTGTCTCCCCGACCAGCTAGCTCCTCAGCTTGTCAGCCAGTCAGCGTTCAGCCCACCCGCTCGGGCTGGACAGGTTGCTCTACAGCGGTCAGCCCCCGACGACCCAAGACCGACGACTGGCGACCGCTAAACAGCCAGCACCTCACCGTACTCGCCGAAGACGCGGCGCCAGAGGCCGCAGATCTCGCCGACGGTGGCACCGGCGTTCAGGGCGTCGATGATGTACGGCATGGTATTCTCGCTGCGCTCGCGGCTCGCCGCCTCCAGCCGCGAGAGCGCTGACGCCCACGCCGCCTGGTCGCGGTCCGCTTTCGTCGCGCGCAGGCGCGCCATGTGGCGCTCGCAGCCCTCGACGTCCATGCGCAGGATCGGCACGTCGTCCAGCCCCTCCTGCTGGTACGCGTTGACGCCGACGATCACGCGCTCGCCGCTCTCGACCTCGCGCTGGAAGCGCGCCGACGCCTCGATGATCTCGCGATGGAAGAAGCCGCTCTCGATCGCGGGGATGACGCCGCCCATCGCGTCGATCTGCGCCAGGTAGCGCAGCGCGTCCGCCTCCATGTCCGACGTCAGCCGCTCGACGAAGTATGAGCCGCCCAGCGGGTCCACGGTGTTCACGACGCCGCTCTCGTGCAGGATCACCTGCTGCGTCCGCAGCGCCAGCGTCGCCGCCTTCTCGCTGGGCAGCGCCAGCGCCTCGTCCATGCCGTCGGTGTGCAGCGACTGCGTGCCGCCGAGCACGGCGGCGAGCGCCTGGATGGCGACGCGGATCAGGTTCACCTCCGGCTGCTGCTTCGTCAGCGAGACGCCGCTCGTCTGCGTGTGGAAGCGCATCAGCCACGAACGCGGGCTCTTGGCGCCGAGCCGCTCGCGCAGGACGCGCGCCCAGATGCGCCGCGCCGCGCGAAACTTCGCGATCTCCTCGAAGAGGTCGTTGTGGCAGTTGAAGAAGAAGCTGACGCGTGGCGCGAAGTCGTCGATATCGAGCCCGCGCTCAATCGCCCAGCGCACGTACTCAAGCCCGTTCGCCAGCGTGAACGCCAGCTCCTGTGCCGCCGTCGCGCCCGCCTCGCGGATGTGGTAGCCGCTGACGCTGATCGGGTTCCACTTGGGCATCTTACGCGCGGCGAATTCGATCGGGTCGACGACCAGGCGCACGGAGTCTTTCGGCGGGAAGATGAACTCGTTCTGTGCGATGAACTCTTTGAGGATGTCGTTCTGCAGCGTGCCCGATAGCGCGGCGCGCGGGATGCCGCGCTTCTCGGCGGACGCCACGAACATCGCGTACAGCACGGGCGCCGGCCCGTTGATCGTCATCGACGTCGTCAGCTTGTCCAGCGGCAGGTCGCGGAACAGGATCTCCATGTCCGCCAGCGAATCGACCGCGACGCCGCCGCTGCCGAACTCGCCCTGCGACCACGGGTCGTCGTGGTCGTAACCCATCAGCGTCGGCATGTCGAACGCCACCGACAGCCCGTTGTTGCCCGCCGCCAGCAGCTCGCGATACCGCCGGTTCGTCTCCTCGACGCTGCCGAAGCCGCTGAACAGCCGGATCGTCCACGGCTTGCCGCGATAGCCGGTCTTGTGGATGCCGCGCGTGAACGGATACGAGCCCGGCACGTTGATGTCGCGCTCGTAGTCGATGCCGGCGACGTCGGTCGCGTCGTACAGGCGGTCGATCGGCCGGCCCGAGACGGTTGTGAAGGGCCGGGGCAACTCCGCAGCCTCGGCCTTCACCGCTTCGTCGTATTGTTGCCGCAGGCGTTGTTCGTTGTTCGTCATAACGTTTCGCGCCTCGCCCCGGCCTTCGGCCACCCCTCTCCACAGCGTGGAGAAGGACCCGACACGGAATGGGTCGTCGGATCGCCCACTCCGGTGCAACTCTTCAAGCATACGCTCTCTGCCACCCCTGCCGAACCTCTGCGCCCTCGGAGGCTCTGCGGTGAATCCTGAGCGAGCCTGCGGCGAATCCGCTATCCTGTAGCGCATCGTCTGAATCTCCCACGACCCGCTGTGTTCGGAATCGGGGGCGGACGGCCCTCAAGCCGGCCTGTAAGGGCTGCGCCGATGCTGGTTGGCGCACCGATGTCGAACATAATGCCGTAGCGAACCCACCGCCGAAGGAGCAGCATGACCACCGCCCAGACCGAAGCGCCGGAGAAACCCACCACCGTGGCGCGGCGCGAAGACATTCGCAACATCGCCATTATCGCTCACGTCGATCACGGCAAGACGACGCTCGTCGATGCGATGCTCTGGCAGAGCGGCGTCTTTCGCGAGAACCAGGAAGTCGTCGAGCGCGTCATGGACTCCAACGACCTCGAGCGCGAGAAGGGCATCACGATCCTCGCGAAGAACACGTCGGTGCGCTTCGGTACGTACAAGATCAACATCGTCGATACGCCGGGCCACGCCGATTTCGGCGGCGAGGTCGAGCGCACGCTGAAGATGGTCGATGGCGTGCTGCTGCTGGTCGATGCCAGCGAGGGCCCGCTGCCGCAGACGCGCTTCGTCCTCAAGAAGGCGCTCGAACTCAACCTGACGCCGATCGTCGTGATCAACAAGATCGATCGCAAGGACGCGCGCACGCAAGAAGTGCTCAACGAGATCTACGACCTCTTCATCGACCTTGACGCGCACGAAGATCAGCTCGAGTTCCCCGTCCTCTACACGATCGCCCGTGACGGCATCTGCCGCCTGACGCCGGACGGCGAGGACCACAAGCTGCAGCCGCTGTTCGAGGAGATCATCCGCGCCATCCCGGCGCCCCAGTACGACACGACGATGCCGCTGCAGATGCTCATCCTCAATCTCGACTACTCGGACTTCGTGGGCCGGCTGGCGATCGGACGCATCATGAATGGCACGCTGCGCGGCAAGCAGGACGCCGGCCTGATCAGAGAAGACGGCACGCTCGAGAAGGCGCGCATCTCGTACCTCTACGGCTTCGAGGGTCTGGAGCGCGCCGAGATCGCCGAGGCGGGCCCCGGCGATATCGTCGCGATCGCCGGCTTCGATGACGTCAACATCGGCGACACGGTGACCGACCCCGACGATCCGCGTGCGCTCGATCGCGTCTCCGTCGACGAGCCGACGGTCAGCATGATGTTCTCGATCAATACGTCGCCCTTCGCAGGCCAGGAAGGCACGTTGGTCACGTCGCGCAACCTCAAGGACCGCCTTGAGCGCGAGATCCTGACGAACGTCGCGCTGCACGTCGAGGTCGAGTCCGGCGACACCTTCAAGGTCTCTGGGCGCGGCGAGCTTCAGATGGCGATCCTCATCGAAACGATGCGGCGCGAAGGCTTCGAGCTGTCGGCTAGCAAGCCGCAGGTGATCACGCGCGAGATCGGCGGCAAGCGCAACGAGCCGATGGAACACCTCGTCATCGACTGCCCCGAGGATTACGTCGGCATCGTCACGCAGAAGATCGCCGCCCGCAAAGGCCGCATGACGAACATGGTGAACCATGGCACGGGCCGCGTGCGGCTCGAGTTCCGGATCCCGTCGCGCGGCCTGATCGGCTTCCGCAGCCAGTTCCTCACCGACACGCGCGGCACCGGACTGCTCAACCACCTCTTCGACGGCTACGAGCCGTGGCAGGGCGAGATCGAGCACCGCACGAACGGCGCGCTGGTCGCCGACCGTGCCGGCATCGTCACCGCCTACTCGATCGAGCACGCGCAGGAGCGCGGCGAGATGTTCGTCGAGGCGACGGACAAGGTGTACGAGGGCATGGTGGTCGGCGAAAACGCCCGTGATGGCGACATCGCCGTCAACATCACGAAGGAGAAGAAGCTCACCAACATCCGCTCGTCCACATCCGACATCGCCGCCCACCTCTTCCCGGCGCGCAAGATGTCGCTGGAGCAGGCGCTCGAGTGGATCGGCGACGAAGAAGCGCTCGAAGTGACGCCGAAGAGCCTGCGCATCCGCAAGCGCACCCTCGGCGCCGGCGACCGCGCCCGCGACGCCCGCAAGGGCTGACCGGGATGACGCGGAGTAACCACAGATTACGCGGATTTCACAGATTGTAGATTCGCAGCGCGGGCTTTCAGCCCGCGTATTTCGTTACGCTGCGCTCCCACTCTCATACGGCCCGAAGGACGGCGGTGATGTGCGCCATCCGCCGCAACCGTTCGTGATCGTCCACTAATCCGTGAAATCTGTGTAATCCCTACGGGTCGTAGACTGTGGTTCCGATGACGTCCGACGAAATCCTCGCTGAACTCCGCTCCCACGCCAACCCGAAGCACGCCGCTGGTATGGCGCACCTCGGCATCGCTTCCACCAACACGCTCGGCATCAGCATCCCGACGCTGCGCGCGATCGCGAAGCGCGCCGGTCGCGACCACGCGCTCGCCGAGCAGCTCTGGCAGTCGGGCATCCACGAAGCGCGTATCCTCGCCGGCATGGTGGATGATCCGGCGAAGGTGACGAAGCGCCAGATGGATCGCTGGGCGAAGGACTTCGATTCGTGGGATGTCGTCGACGGCGTTTGCGACCTCTTCGTTCGCACGCGGTACGCGTACGAGAAGGCGCACGCCTGGTCCTCCCACAAGCGGGAGTACGTGAAGCGCGCCGCGTTCACGATGATCGCCTACGTGACGTATCGCGACAAGAAGGCGGCCGACGGCGACATCCTCCAGTTCTTGCCGGTGATCCGCCGCGAGGCCGGCGACGACCGTAACTTCGTCAAGAAGGCCGTCAACTGGGCGCTCCGCAACACCGGCAAGCGCAACCGTCGCTGCAACGCCGCCGCGATCAAGTGCGCGGAGCAGATCCGCGACGACGGCACCCGCAGCGGCCGCTGGATCGCCGCCGACGCGCTGCGCGAGCTGCGGGGCGACGCCGTGCAGGCGCGGCTGAAGACCTAGTACTCGCACCGGGGTTGGAGCTCACCACACCGTCACCGCAGTGTCGTGACCAGCGATTTACTGAGTTAGTTGGCCAACCAGCGCACGAACTGCACGTGCGATCCGTGCGACCTCTTCGACGCTGACCGCTGCGGGATATCGGTCAGCTTCCTGGTGGAAGAGTTGGTGTGAGCCGAGAATCGACACGAACGTGCCACCGCCTCGATGAATGTCCAATGCCTCCCCCTGCGCACGGCCCGGCGGTCTGCGAACCACCGAGGCGACACCCTCGCTCGCGAGCAGTTGCGCAAACTGCTCCTGCAACTCAGAGGTTGACGCGGCCAGGAAGCTTGTCGATTCGGGCGCAGCGCCGATGTTCGCCCCGAGGTGCACCCAAACATGTGACGCTTGGATCGAATCCTGGCGTCTCTCGAGTGCCTTTCGAAGACCGACGTGTCCCAACTCGTGTCCAGAAGACGCGAGGAAGCTCACGGTCCGCGCAGGTTGTCGCCTCGCCAGCGCCGCCATCACTTCTAACCAAACGGCGACGCCGCCAGCGCGCTCTCCGGCGCATGCCCACCATCCGCTCCGAGGTGTCATAACCCAGACCGGCGGAAGGCTGCGGTCTGCGCCCGGCAGGTGGGCCACGACGTTGTACGCCTGCGACGGCACGTATCGCGCCGCAGCGACGACCCGCCCTGCGGATCCGTCGTGGGCTGCTCGTTGAAGCCACTCCAACGCGCCATGTCGTACCTGGAGGACCGGAGGTCCATACGGCTCCGTGAAGTATTCGGCATTTTGCAACGCGAGTCCGTCGTCGTTGCCGCCAGGACGCACCGCAACGACCATCGCCTGATGCCGAGCCGTACGCCTTGCTGCTACTAAGTCAGGGGCGTGACGACCCACGTCGGCCGATCCCACGGCGATGGCGCAAGCCGTCCCAACATCACCAACGATGCCCTCCACGCCGACTCTGTCGGTGTAGGCGCAGTCGAACAGCGGTACACCGTATTCGCGCCGGCCGCGGATCTCGACATAGGCTTCGTCCGGTTCCACACGGTTCATGACGAAGGGCTCCAACTCGGCGTGGAACCCGATGGCACGCACGTGTTCGGCTAGCCACTCCGCGGACTCGGCATCAACCGTCGTGCCGGTCCGATGCCAGCCCTGGGCGTCGTATTCGCGCACGACGCGATCGACACGTTCTTCAACACTCACGATCGCGACACCTTGGTGGAACCAGCAGTCGGCATCTATGGCCAGGATCGTGGCGCGACGCTTGGCCATGGAAGCGATGGTAACACGACCGGCGACGTCACGCTCCTTCTCCCACGCCCCCCGATCGCGTACGATCGCGCCGAGCATCCCGATCGGAGGCGCCGTGCCCGAAGCGAAGTTCCAGATCTCGCTCGCCGCTTGGTCGATGCACCGGATGTTCTTCGCCAAGGAGCTCGATCAGCTGGGCATGGTCGACATCTGCCACGATGAGGGTATCGGCGGGCTCGAGCTGGTCAATACGTTCTTCCCGTCGCCGCAGTACGGCTACCTCAAACAGTTGCGCAAGCGCGCCGACGATGCGGGCGTGCAGATCCTGCTGATCATGTGCGACGCCGAGGGCAGCATGGCCGGCCCCGAGAAGGCCAGCCGCATGCTGGCGGCCCGCAACCACCACAAGTGGATCGATATCGCCTCCGTGCTCGGCTGCCATTCGATCCGCTGCAACACCGGAGCGCAGGAGGGCGACGCCGAGGCGCAGGACCGCTGCGCCGAGAGCTTCTCGGCGCTGCTCGAGTACGCCGACGCTTCCGGCATCAACGTGCTCATCGAGAACCACTGGGGCCTCTCGTCCGACCCCAACTGGCTCGTCGGCCTGATGCGGAAGGTGGACCACCCGCGCTTCGGCACGCTGCCCGACTTCGGCAACATCCCCGACTCGACCAACCGCTACGACGCGGTGCGGAAGATGATGCCCTACGCGAAGGCCGTCAGCGCCAAGTGCTACGACTTCGACGCCGCAGGCAACGAGACGAAGATCGACTTCGCGAAGATGATGACGATCGTCGACGATGCCGGCTATCACGGATACGTGGGCATCGAATACGAAGGCGAGCGCCTGCCTGAACGCGAAGGGATCCTCGCCTGCAAGTCGCTACTGGCGCTCTTTCAGTAGCGACTCGCGGAAGGCGGGATGCGATCGCTAGACCGCGCGGGCTGAAAAGCCCGCGCTACGGTGTGAAAACGGAGGTTCTCGTGCACGATACCCCGCGCATCGCCGTCATCGGCGCCGGATGGGCTGCCCGCATCGCGCATCTGCCAGCGTATGCGGCGAACGGCGTCACGCCGGTCGCCATCGCCGACCTCAACACCGACGTCGCGAACGCTGAGGCGAGGCGCCACAAGATCCCCAACGTGTACAGCGACTGGCGCGAGATGATCGCGAAGGAGAAGCCCGACGCGGTCAGCGTCTGCGTCCCCAATGTCCAACATCGCGAGCCTGTCCTCGGGTGTCTGCAAGCCGGTGCGCATGTGCTCTGTGAGAAGCCGCTCGCGACCAGCGTCGCCGAGGCCACGGAGATGTTCGCCGCCGCCGACGCCGCAGGGAAGGTGCTGATGGCGGCGCAGAACTGGCGCTGGAACGAGAACTCGCGCGCCATTCGGCGCGTTGTCGATAGCGGCGACATGGGCGAGGTGTACCACGCCGAAGCGACGGCCCTGCGCCGGATGGGCATCCCCACCTGGGGCAAGTTCCACTACAAAGAGCACTCCCATGGCGGCGCGCTGCTCGATGTCGGCGTGCACATGCTCGACCTCGCGGTGTACCTGATGGACAACCCGAAGCCCGTCCGCGTGTCAGCGCAGATGGCGGCGAAGTTCGGAAAGCGTCCCGAGGTCGCGAAGCTGCTGCGCAACGCCTGGGACCCCGCGAAGTTCGATGTGGAAGACTTCGCCGTCGCGCTCGTGCACTTCGACAACGGCGCGACGTTGCTCCTACGCGCCTCCTGGGCCGCGCACATCGACGCGGAGACCTTCTCGGTGCGCCTTGTAGGCACCGAGGCCGGCGCGACGACCACGCCGCCGGTCGTCTACCGCGACCACGCCGGCATCCCCGTCGACGAGAAGCTGCTGGTGCCGCAGGCCGACTGGACGGCATCGTACACGCGTGAGATCGCGCACTGGCTGAAAGTGGTGCAGGGCGAAGCGAAGCCGATGGTGAAGCCGGAGGAGACGCTGAACGTCCAGCGCATCATCGACGCGGCGTACCGCTCCGCCGCCGAGGACCGCGAAGTCGAGGCGTAGGAGCTTCCGAGCGCTGCGAGGCGGATGCTAACCGAGGTTCGTTTGGCGGAAAGGGCCGCCCCCGCCGCCTGGGTCGGCTCGACATGCCCGGGCCCCTTCATCGTCAGCGTGCTTCCTTCGAGCGTCCTCCTCGGATGGGCCGAGTCGGGGAAGATTCACGTAAGCGTTCCAGTATCCACATCCGAGCAAGAGTCGTCGGCCCGACGCCCTTCTCGGCCGCCTGTAGCCGCAACTTGTGAAGGGTCGGCGTGTCGAGGCGGATGCTGATCCCCTCGGATAGGTTCTTAGCTAAACGCACGCGGACCGGCTTAAACGCATCCCAATAGTCGGCCAGGTCGTGCGTGTCCCAAAATTCCGCTTCCTCGGCGATAGTCTTGAACTCGGGAATCGGCTTGCTCTTTGGCTTGACGGTCATTGCGTCTCACCCCCTTTCCTTCGTTGGTAGATGCGGCGTGCCTTGACGCCGGCCGGATAGCTGGTCACGGGATAATGGAGCCCGCCGCCCTGCGGTGCCAACACCACCGCTCACAGCCGCCCCACTCTGGTGGGGCCGATCAGCATCAGCCGGCCGTTTTAGGCTTGCCGAACGGCGTGATCGCCGTGGCAGACCTCTTCGACCTCGTGCGGCTGTACACCGTGACGGGCAATGTGAGCGACGTTATCGGCGTCCCAAATCAGGCGCCGGATATAGACCATATGAGAACACTGTAACACATTGTGGCACGCACCGACAACATAGGCGTGGGTGTGGGCCGCCCCAGAACCACCATGCCGGCGGTTCCCCTGGCCGTGGCCTGTTCCACTCCATCAAGTAGCAGCGGCCTCACTTCGTAGATGGCTCGGGCAGCACCACCCCGCTCGTCTCGCCCGTATGATGCCTACTCTCTACAATCGCGCTAGATCATCGCCGAGAACGAGGAGTGCAGCCGTATGGCCAGCGAAGCGCCGCGGATTGACTGGGACGCGATCACGGAGGAGGCGATGCGGCTCCTGGCGGATTTCATCCGCATCGACACGTCGAACCCGCCCGGGCGAGAGCTGGCGGCGTGCGAGTGGCTTGCCCGGCTGCTGCGTGCCGAGGGGATCGACGATATCGCCTTCTACGACGCCTCGGACGCGCGCGAGCACGGCGCCGAGCGCATGAACATGACGGCGACGCTGTCCGGCGACGGCACCACGGCGCCGCTGATCTTGCTCAGTCACACCGACGTTGTGCCGGTCGAGCGCCAGTACTGGGACTTCGAGCCGTTTTCGGGCGCGGTGGTCGACGGCGTGATCTACGGCCGCGGCGCGCTGGACATGAAGTCGATGGGCATCATGGAGCTGATGGCGATGTTCATCATCAAGCGCCACAAGCTGCCGCACACGCGTGACATCGTCTACATGGCGCTGGCCGACGAAGAGGCCGGCGGCGACTGGGGTATCGACTGGATCGAGGCGCACCACCCCGAGCTCCTGGACGCCGAGTACGTCATCAACGAGGGCGGTTGGGGCACGGCGGAGGTGTTCGGTGTGCGCCGCCCGGCGTTCAACTGTTCGATCAGCGAGAAGGGGCCGCTGTGGCTAAAGCTCATCGCGGAAGGGCGGCCAGGGCATGGCTCGGTGCCGCACCCGGACAACGCGCTCGATCGTCTCGTCCGCGCGCTGCAGAAGGTGCAGGATTGGTCGCGTCCCGTGACGGTCGTGCCCGAGCTGACGGAGTACTTCGACCGACTCTACCGGAACCGCGTGCTGGGCGACGCGCGGTCGCAGGCATCGATGGAGAAGCTCGCCGGCGACAATCTCATCGCGAAGGCGATCCTGACGAACACCGTGAGCGCCACGTCGCTGCACTCCGGGATGAAGCACAACGTCATCCCGGGCATCGCCGAAGCGACGCTGGATTGCCGCCTGCTGCCCGGCCAGGATCCGGACGCCTTCATGCAGCAGATCCGCGACGTCATCGCCGATCCGAAGGTGCGGGTCGAGACGGTGTTCAAGTCCAGTACACCGTCGTCATCGATCGATACCGAATTGTTCGGCATCATCGAAGATGTCGTGCGCGACCACGTGGAGGAGGCCCTCGTACTGCCGAGCGTATCGGCCGGGTTCACGGACTCGCGGGTCTTCCGGCAGCACGGCATCACCTCCTACGGGTTCATCCCCTACCTGCTGGAGCTGAACGAAGCGATGACCGTGCACGGCCACAACGAGCGGATCAGCGTCGAGAACCTGCGCCTCGGCTGCCAGGTACTGTTCGAGACCGTGCGCCGGCTGGTGAGCTGAGCGGCAGAGGCCGTCGGGCTTCCTTCACAGCGCTTGGTTCTGGCTTCGCGGTTCTCTATCGTTACGGCACAACGAGCGCATCGTCAGGTGCGCCGCGGACAGGAGTACGCAGCATGAGCATTGACGATATCAGGCTGGTGGGCGTGATGGGCGGCGGCGTCATGGGCGGCGGCATCGCGCAGACGTTCGCGGCGCACGGCTTCACGACGATCATCCGCGATCTGAACGACGACCTGATCGAGAAGACGCGGGCGTCCATGGTCGAGGGGCGGTTCGGACTGAACGGCGCCGTGGAGCGAGGCAAGATGACGAAGGCCGACTACGACGCCACCCTTACGCGCTTCTCATTCACGCAGAACGTCGGCGACCTGGCGGGATGCGACCTGATCGTCGAGGCCGTGCCGGAGAATCTTGAACTGAAGAAGAGCGTCTTCACCGAGCTTGACGCGACCGTCAAGAAGGGCGCCGTTTTCGCGACGAACACGTCGGGCTTCGCTGTCGGCGACCTGAACAAGGCCGTCTCGCGCCGCGACCGGTTCATCGGGTTCCACTGGTTCAGCCCGGCGTTCATCATGAAGCCCGTCGAGATCATCTACGCTCCCGAGACGTCTGAGGAGACGATCGCGACGATGGAGGCGGTCGGCAAGCAGCTGGACAAGGTGACGATTCGCGTGAAGGACGCGCCCGGCAAGTACGGCTTCGTGGCGAACCGCATCTACTTCGCCATGGTGGCGGAGGCGCGCCGCGTGCTGGATGAGGGCATCGCGAGCGCCGAGGACATCGACACGGTGATGAAGCTCGGCTTCAACTGGCCCGTCGGTCCGCTGGGCATGACGAAGGGCGCGCGCGGCGGCTGGCAGTAGCGACAGGTGGAAGCGGGAAGCGGGAAGCGAGAGACGGGAATCTGTCTTCCGAACGCATCCGCGATTGATCCCGCTGACACCGCAGTACCGCCTGCCCGTTGCTGATCGATCTCCACTGCCACACGAAGGTGCAGTCGCCATGCAGCGCGCTGACTCCGGAGGCGCTGGTGCGTGCGGCCCGGATGCGCGGGCTGGACGGCGTCTGCATCACCGAGCACGACGCCCTCTGGCCGACCGATGAGATCGACCGGCTGGCCAGCGAGATGAACTTCCTCGTGCTGCGGGGCATGGAGGTGACGACGGAGGTCGGGCACGTGCTCGTGTTCGGCATAGCGCAGCACCGTTCCGAGATGGCGACGCTCGCCGAGCTTCATCGCATCGTGCGCGATGAGGGCGGGCTGATGTTCCTCGCGCACCCCAGCCGGCGCTACGGGTCGTTGCCGCCGGACGATCTGTCGGCGGTGTTCGACTCCGTCGAAGCGCAGAACGGCACCGAGGGGGTGCTCCAGAACGACAACGCCGCGCGCCTGGCGCGCGACTTGCGGCTGCCGGGCATCGGCGGTAGCGACGCGCATTCCGTGCGTGAAGTGGGCGTGTGCGCGACCGAGTTCGGCGCCTCCATTGGCGACGAGGCTTCGTTCATCGCAGCGCTGCGCGGCGGCGCGTACCACGCGCGCCGGGTCTAACGTGCGGGCGGGATGCGATCGGTCTCGGTGGCAGACGCCTGCTCGTTCGCGTTCGCTGGATCGAGCGGCGTCTGCTAGCCTGAGGCGGCGCATTGGGCAGGGAGAGGGCAAGGAGGCCGGTGACATGCGCAACGACTCGATCGTTGGACGTGCGCTTACGAGGCGGCAGTTCATCGCCGGCTCGGCGATCACGGCGGGCGCTGCCGCCGTGAGCCTCGGGCTCGGGCCGTGTGATCCGCGGCTGATCCGGAAGATCCAGCAGGATAAAGACGCGCAGCCTCCGTATCACTTCATCTGGGTCTGGCAATTCTCCGCCGACGGCGCCCTCAGCACCATTAGTTCGTCGCTGCAGGGCAAGGGCCTCGCTGTGCTGCTCAAAACCCACGACGGCATCGAATGGATGTCGGAGTACGACCACGCACCCGACGCCATCACGGGAGCGGCTCGCGTCCGCAATGTCGCGCGCTACTTCGAAGACCGCGGCATCCCGTTTCACGCATGGGCGGTGCCCAAGGGTGTGGACCCCGTGCGAGAGGCGCAGATGGCCGCCGATGTCCTCGCTGCCGGCGCCCGCAGCCTGGTGCTGGATCTCGAAGGGTCCTCCGGCTTCTGGGTCGGCACGCCGGGCGATGCACGGCGCTACGGCGATGAGTTGCGACGGCTCTCGCCGTATGGCCGCATCGACATCTCGATCGACCCGCGCCCGTGGCGCATCAACCTGGTGCCGATGACCGAGTTCGTCGCGACGACGGACGCCATCTGGCCGCAGCTCTACTGGGAGACCTTCGACACACCGGGCAACATCGAAGGCTACACGTCATCGGGCTATCCCCCTCAGGGCGGCTTGATGACGCCGGAGTTCCTGCTGGAGGCGACGCAGAAGATCCTCAAGCCGTACGAGCGCGATATCATCCCGGTCGGTCAAGGGGCCGCCGTCGAACCCACCGCATGGGCGCGTTTCGCGCACCACGCGTGGGATCTCAAGATGCCGGCGCTCTCCAACTGGCGCTACGGTGTCAGCGCGAAACAGACGCTGGACTACCTCGCTGCCAATCCACCTGGCCCCGAGCCGCAGGCGCCGCCCAACACGCCGACGCCATCGCCCACCAAGTCGACGACGGGCACGCCGACCAAGACACGGACGCCGACGAAGACGCCGACGCGGACGCCGTCCTCGACGAGCACGGCACAGCCGGCGACTTCTACGCCGACGCCGGCGGCGTCGGCCACCGCGTCTTCAACACCGACCGCGATTCTGACGACGCCGTAAGGAGGAGCGGCCCGGGGCAGCCAGGTTCGCCACGCCAGGCCGTCGGCACCGGGAAGCGCCGCGCGACGTTGGCCCAGAATTGTTCGTGGCGCCACGGCCGCTTCGTCGCCAGAATGCCGCGGAACGCGCGACGACGGCGAGGAGGTTTGGCATGGCGAAACCGTTAGGGATCGGGTTTGTCGGGGCGGGGTTCATGAACCGCTTCCACGTCGCGAGCCTCGTTGGCGTGCGCGACTGCGACGTGGCGGGCGTGTTCAGCCCGACGCGCGTCCACGCCGAGCTGCTGGCCGGGACGGCGCGTGACCTGGGCCTGGGGGAGACAGCGATCCACGGGTCGATCACGGAACTGATCGCGGATCCGAACGTCGACGCACTCTGGATCGCCACCACGAACGACACGCGCGTCGCCGTCGTCGAGGAGATCGTGGCGGCCGTGCACGCCGGTAAGGGCGGACTGATCGGCGTCGCCTGCGAGAAGCCCTTGGCGCGAAACCTCGCCGAGGCGCGGCGGTTAGTGGAGCTGATCGAGTCGACGCCGCTGCTGCACGGCTATCTCGAGAACCAGGTGTTCGAGCCTTCAATCACGCGCGGCAAGGAGATCATCTGGCGCCGAGCTGCGGCGATCGCCGGGCGACCGTATTTGGCGCGCGCGGCCGAAGAGCACAGCGGACCGCACATGCCGTGGTTCTGGAGCGGCGAACGCCAGGGTGGTGGCGTACTGAACGACATGCTGTGCCACAGCTACGAGGCCGCGCGCTTCCTGCTGAGCGCGCCCGGCGAGCCGCGCACCGCGCTGCAGGTCGAGGACGTGAACGCGCAGATCGCTTCGCTGAAGTGGACGCGGCCGGAGTACGTCGAGCTGCTCAAAGAGATGTCCGGCGGCGAAATCGACTACAGTCGTGCCCCGGCCGAAGACTTCGCGCGCGCCGCCGTATCGCTGCGTGCCCCCGGCGGCGAGAAGCTGCTGGTGGAGGCGACGACGTCGTGGAGCTTCGTGGGGCCGGCGCTGCGCCTGCGCGCCGAACTGCTTGGCCCGGAGTACTCGATGCAGGTGGACAGCCTGACGACCGATCTCACCGTCTTCATGAGCCGCAAGATCCGCGGCGAGGCCGGCGAGGACCTCGTCGAGAAGCAGAACTCCGAGCAGGGTCTGATGCCGGTGATCGCCGACGAGCCGGCGGTGTACGGCTACACCGCCGAGAACCGCCACATGGTGCAATCGTTTCTCGCCAGACGCATGCCGGACGAGAACTGGCGTGACGGGCTGGCCGTCACGGAAGTGCTGATGGCCTGCTACAAGTCGGCGGAGGAGGGGCGCACGATCTCGTTCCCGGTGGAGCTGGGTGACTTCGTGCCGGCGGTCGCGCGAGGCGCCTGGCGCGGATAGTCCGCGTGCGCACGGCAGCCGCTATCAAGGCGCCGCGCTGGCACTGGCGACGAAGTTCGCGCTAGCCTGAGTGTGGAGACGCGATCCCGCGAGGTGACCACATGAAGGTGAGCGACGAGCGGCGCGCATCCTACCTCGCAGCCTACAACGACTGGCAGAAGACGCTGCGAGACTTACACGACGCGTTCCTCGATGGTACGAAGACGCCGCTCGGCGATCAGTTCAAAGGACTCCTCAATGGCGAAGCCCGCGCCAAAGAAAGGTACGACACCGCTCGTCTCGAACTTCTCGGCATCGCCCCAGCCGGAGGTTCGCCCTTTGACT